>NZ_JADGHH010000019.1 GCF_019689535.1 Pigmentiphaga sp. | reverse complement strand
GCACTAGCAGCAGTGCCACGATGTTGACGATCTTGATGAGCGGGTTCACCGCGGGGCCGGCCGTATCCTTGTAGGGGTCGCCGACCGTGTCGCCGGTCACGGCAGCCTTGTGGGCTTCCGATCCCTTGCCGCCGTGATTGCCTTCCTCGATGTATTTCTTGGCGTTGTCCCAGGCGCCGCCGCCCGTGCACATCGAGATGGCGACGAACAGGCCCGTGACGATGGCCCCCATCAGCATGCCGCCCACGGCCATCCGGGCCGCCTCGCCGCCCATCAGCAGGCCGATGACGATGGCCAGCACGATGGGCACCACGACGGGCAGGGCCGAAGGAATCATCATTTCCTTGATCGCGGCCTTGGTGAGCATGTCTACCGCCTTGCCGTATTCAGGCTTGCCGGTGCCTTCCATGATGCCTGGGATCTCCTTGAACTGGCGGCGAACCTCGACCACCACCGAGCCTGCCGCACGCCCGACGGCCTCCATTGCCATGGCGGCGAAGAGATAGGGGATG
Source organism: Pigmentiphaga sp. (assembly GCF_019689535.1). Lineage (GTDB taxonomy): Bacteria > Pseudomonadota > Gammaproteobacteria > Burkholderiales > Burkholderiaceae_B > Pigmentiphaga. Next base: position 27,050 of record NZ_JADGHH010000019.1, on the reverse strand, counting down.
AGGCCGCCGATGAACAGGCCGATGATGACGGCCGGCTCCGCCAGCGAGAAGCCCACGCTCTTGCCGAGGTGGTCCAGCGCGTGGGTGAAGTCGGCAAACAGCACCAGCGCCGCCAGGCCCGCAGAGCCGATGGCATAGCCCTTGGTGACGGCTTTCGTGGTGTTACCCACGGCGTCGAGCGGGTCGGTGATATTTCGCACCGATTCGGGCATTTGCGCCATTTCGGCGATGCCGCCCGCATTGTCGGTGATGGGGCCGTAGGCATCCAGCGCGACGATGATGCCGGCCATCGACAGCATGGAGGTAGCGGCGACGGCGATGCCGTACAGGCCGGCCAGGGTATAAGCGGCGTAGATGGCCAGGCATACCAGGATGACCGGCGCGGCGGTCGACTTCATCGATACGGCCAGGCCGGCGATGATGTTGGTCCCGTGGCCCGTGGTGGAGGCTTGGGCGACCGAGCGCACCGGCTTGTATTCGGTGCCGGTGTAGTACTCGGTGATCCAGACGATGAGGCCGCTCAGCACCAGTCCGACCACGGTGCAACCGTACAGCCTGCCAAGGCTGCCGCCGTCGTCGAGGGGCGTTCCGCCGAACACCCATGCCGTGAGCGGGTAGAACACGACGAGCGCCAGGACGCCGGCGACGATGAGGCCGCGGTACAGGGCGCTCATGATGCGCTTGCCAGGGCTCGCCTTGACCGCCATGCAACCCAGGATGGACGCGATGATGGAGAACCCGCCGAGCACGAGCGGATAAATCACCGCCTCGAGCGGGGCGACCTCGATCATGAGCGAGCCCAGCAGCATGGTGGCGATGATGGTGACGGCATAGGTCTCGAAGAGGTCGGCTGCCATGCCTGCGCAGTCGCCCACGTTGTCGCCTACGTTGTCGGCGATCACGGCCGGGTTGCGCGGATCGTCTTCGGGGATGCCGGCTTCGACCTTGCCCACGAGGTCGGCGCCGACGTCCGCTCCCTTGGTGAAGATGCCGCCGCCGAGGCGGGCAAAGATGGAGATCAGGGACGAACCGAAGGCGAGGCCGATGAGCGGAAGCAGCCTGTCATGCAGCCCCTCGGCCCCGGAAAGATTGGTGGCGAGCAGGATCCAGAGCAGCACGGTGATGCCGGTCAGCCCGAGGCCGACTACCAGCATGCCGGTGATGGCGCCGCCGCGGAAGGCGACGGTCAAGGCCTGGTTGAGCCCGAGTGTCGCGGCTTGCGCCGTGCGCACGTTGGCGCGCACCGATACGTTCATGCCTATGAAGCCCGCTGCGCCGGACAGGATGGCGCCGACCGCGAAGCCCACCGCACACGCCCAGCCGAGGCCGGGAACGAGGCCGATGACGATGAACAGGATGACGCCGACGATCGCGATGGTGGAATATTGTCGGGCGAGATAGGCTTGCGCCCCCTGCTGGACCGCCGACGCGATTTCCACCATGCGGGTGTTCCCGCTCTCCTGCTTGAGGATCCAGAAAGTGGAAAACGCGCCGAATGCGACGGCCAAAAGGCCGCATACGAGCGCAAACAACAGACCGGTGGCCATGCAACTCCTCCTTTTTTGTTCTACTGCGAAACCTTGACGACTACGAAGCAAACAAAAACGATTGAGCGCAGGCGAAGCGTTCGTCTGCGGGGGCGGCGGGGGGCGCCGCCGCGCGCGGTTACTTGACCGCGTCGAAGAGCCGGGCCTTGATTTCCTCGACGGTGCCGACGCCGGAAATCTTCCGGTAGCGCGGCGCCTGCGGGTCGCCCGACGCAGCCCATTGCGAGTAATAATCCACCAGCGGGCGCGTCTGCTGGCGGTAGACCTCGAGGCGCTTGCGCACGGTCTCTTCCTTGTCGTCGTCGCGCTGCACCAGGGGTTCGCCCGTGATGTCGTCGACGCCTTCGTTCTTGGGCGGGTTGAACCGCAGGTGGTAGGTGCGTCCGCTGGGCAGGTGCACGCGCCGACCGCTCATGCGTTCGATGATTTCCTCTTCCGGCACGTCCACTTCGACGACGAAGTCGAGCGGCACGCCTGCCGCGCGCAGGGCTTCGGCTTGCGGAATGGTGCGCGGGAAACCGTCAAACAGGTAGCCGTTCGCGCAGTCGGGATCCTTGAGGCGATCCTTGACCAGGCCGATGATGATGTCGTCGGACACAAGGCCGCCGGCATCCATGACTTTTTTCGCTTCGATCCCGAGCGGGGTGCCGGCCTTGACGGCGGCACGGAGCATGTCGCCGGTGGAGATTTGCGGGATGCCGTAGCGTTCCTTGAGGAACGCAGCCTGAGTGCCTTTGCCGGCGCCGGGCGCTCCAAGCAAGATTAGACGCATTGATGATTCCTGATTGAGTTGGTGTTCTAGTCCTGTGGCACGATCGGCGCAAACACGGCAGTCCAGGCCCCGCCGGGGCGGCGTTGCGGTATCGCCAGTGTGAAGAGAAGGCCGATGCGTTGCGGCATGCGGTCGTCGGTGTGGTGCCGCCCCCCTTGTGGCCGCGTGTTCCAGGCGCGATTGCCCAAAATTACCTCAAGCGCGCCAGAGCGGTCAAATTAGCTTCTTTCGGCGACTAACCGGCGTACGAGTTCCAAATCGGCCTGGGTGTCGACCCCGGGCGCAGGGGCCTGCGGCGTGACGTGCACCTGGATCGCATAGCCGTGTTCCAGCGCCCTGAGTTGCTCGAGCGATTCCCACTTCTCCAGCCTGCCTTGCGGCAGCGAGGGAAAGCGACGCAGGAAACCGACCCGGTACGCGTATAGGCCGATGTGGCGCATGGCGGGCAGGCCCGGTGCGCAAACGCGTTCGCCTGCGGCTAGCGCGTCGCGCGCCCAGGGAATGGGGGCACGCGAGAAGTACAGCGCATGTCCGTCGGCGCCGCACACGACCTTGACGAAGTTCGGGTTGAACAGCTCCTCGGCCGTGTCGATGGGGTGCGCCGCCGTGGCAATGGCGGCCGCGGCGTGGCGGTCGAGGGTGTGCGCGACCTGCGCGATGAGCGCCGGGTCGATCAAAGGTTCGTCGCCCTGGACGTTGACCACGAGCTGGGTGTCGTCGAGCTCGAGCGCATCGCACGCTTCGGCCAGGCGGTCCGTGCCCGTGGGATGGTCGGCGCGCGTCAGCAGGCTCTCGAACCCATGCGCGCGCACCGCATCCCGGATCGCGGCGTCGTCGGTGGCGACCAGCACGCGGGCGGCGCCACTCGCCTGTGCCTGCCTGGCGACGCGCACCACCATGGGTTCGCCGCCGATGTCGGCAAGCATCTTGCCCGGCAGCCGGGTGGAGGCGGCACGGGCCGGAATGATGGCGATGAACGCGGGCAGGTCAGCCACGGGCGGCCTCGCCGGCTTGCGCTTCGGCCTCTTCCTGCCAGGGCAGTGCCTCGGACTCGAGCATGACCGGTATGCCGTCGCGGATGGGGAAGCTCAGCCGATCGGCGCGGCAAGTCAGCAGCTTGGCCGAGCGGTCGTGGCGCAAGGGCCCCTTGCAAAGCGGGCAGACCAGGATGTCAAGCAGGCGTACGTCCATGGAGTCGGGTTTCCAGCCAGTCGAAGAAGGTGGGGTCGGACAAGTGCGCCGATACGCTGACGACCCATACGCGCGGGTCGTCCAAAAAAGAACATTTTACGGCGTCCTTATCGGTGATGAGTATGAGGTCCGCGTCGATGGCGGCGAACGGAGAATCCGCGTAGTCGTAGTGGTCGGGCAACCCGAGGGCTGCGTCCAGGTGGATGCCCGCCCGGCGTAGGGTCTCGAAAAAGCGCGAGGGATTGCCAATGCCTGCCACGGCTGCGATGCGGCGCGCGGGCGGCAGCGCCTGCAGCGCTCGCCATTCGCCGTCGGCCAGCCGCCGGACGCCGTCGATGACGAGGTCCATATCTACCGCCCGCACCCCGGGCGGCGTAGCCGGTGGCCGCCCGCCGCGGGCGCCGCTGCGGTTGGTGACGATGGCATCGACGTCCCCCAACTTGGAGGCCGGCTCGCGCAAGGGGCCGGCGGGCAGGAGCAGTCCATTGCCGATGCCCCGCTCGTCCTGCACGACGATTTCGACGTCCCGGGCCAGGCCCAGGTGCTGCAGGCCGTCGTCGGAGAGGATGACGTCCACCTCCGGGTGCTGCTCGAGCAATGCCCGGGCGGCGGCGGCGCGGCGCGGATGCACGGCGACGGGAACCCCGGCCTGGCGCGCGATGAGGGCGGGCTCGTCCCCGAACGCGGCCGGATCGATGCTGCCGCACCCTACGCGCGGGGCCGGGCCGATCGATGCGCCATAGCCGCGGCTGACGATTCCCGGATGGCGGCCGCGCTCGCGCAGCGCTTGCGCGGCAGCCACGATGAATGGTGTCTTGCCCGTGCCGCCGACGTAGAGGTTGCCCACGACCACGACCGGCACGCGCAGGCGCTCGGCCCGGCGCCACCCTGTGCGATAGGCCCAGCGCTTGGCGGCGACAGCGGCTGCCGTCAGGCAGGCGAGCGGGCGCAGCAGGCGCGAGAGCCAGCCGCCTTCTTGCCACTGGTGCTGTAGTGTCGCGCGCAGGGCCGAGGATTTCATCGGGAGGCAGGCGCTGCGGTGGATTGTGTCGTGAATCCCACGCGGGAAATCCCCGCGCGGCCTGCGGCTTCCATGGCCCGTACCACGGCTTGGTGCGTGGCTGACGCGTCGGCGTCGATCACCAGCGTCGGGTCTTCACGCCCGGCCGCCGCCTTGCGTATCGCTTCGGCAAGCGGCCCGGCCTCGGATACCGGCAGGGCGCGGCCATTCAGGGCGTAGCGGCCGTCCGCGGCGACGGTCATCGTGATTTGCGGCCCGGGCTCCTGTTCCTGGGCGGAGGCGTCGGGCAGCCGCACGGACAATTGGCTGAAGCGCGAGAAAGACGTACTGGCGGCGAGGAAAATCAGGATCACCAGTAGGACGTCGATCAGCGGGATCAGATTGATGTCGGGTTCGTCGTGCCCGAGATGCCGACGGAAATTCATGTCCAGCGCTCCATTGCCGTGATGCACCGCCGGCCGCGGCCGGCCTGTTTCCAGGGCGGCTCAGGCAGGTTCATGCAAAGCATCCATCAGCCGCGCGGCCGCACGCTCCAGTTCGTGCAGGCTGTCGTTGATGCGCGCGCGGAAATAACGATAGAAGATCATGGCCGGGATGGCGATGAAAATGCCTAGGCCCGTGTTATAGAGGGCGATGGAGATGCCGTGGGCCAACTGGGCGGGATCGCTGCCGGCGGGCGAGTAGGAGCCGAAAATCTCGATCATGCCGACGACGGTGCCGAACAGGCCCATCAAGGGGGCGACGGCCGCGATGGTGCCGATGGCGCCCACGTACCGGCCCAGGCTGTGGGCGACGTTTTCCCCGGCCTGTTCGAGGGCGTCCTTGAGCGCGGGCCGGGAGCGATGCATGTTGCGCAGGCCGGCGGCCAGCACCCTCCCCAGCGGGGAGTCGGCCTCCAGCCTGGCTATGATGTCGGGCGTGACGCGGCGCTTCTGCACCAGCACGAGGACGTCTTCCAGCAGGCGGGGCGGGGCGATGCGGCGCTTGCGCAGGGCGAGCAGGCGTTCGACGATGAGCGTCAGTGCGATGAACGAGGTGGCGATCAGGGGCCAGATGGGCCAGCCGGCCTCGCGGACGATGGCGAGCAAGAAACCTCTCCTTTTCGATGAAGGCGAGAATGTACGAGCGCGGCCGGGTCTGGGCAAGTCGGGCCGCCGGAGGTATCCACAGAATCTGTGGATAATTGTGTGGGTAACTTGGCTTGATCCTACGCGTGATGCCTTTTCCGGTAGGATGCCCGGTTTTTGTTCAGCCCGCGAAATAGTCAAAAATTCAATGAAATCAATCTCTTACGAATTGCTTTCGAGTGTCGTGACGAAAAAAATACTTGACATGTACAGTTTACGAGGCTGTGGAAAGGTTCTTGCTCGGAAAGCCTGATGAATAGTGGATTTGCATCTGCACATGACGATTTTTCGCGGGGGATACTGACAATCTCCCAGTTGAACCGCGCCGTAGCCACTTTGTTGGAGCGCAACATCCCGTTGGTGTGGGTCCGCGGGGAGGTGTCCAATTTCACGGCCGCTGCCTCGGGCCACTGGTACTTCACCCTCAAGGACGGGAGCGCGGCGGCGCGGGGCGTCATGTTTCGCGGGCGGGCCATGCTCGTCGGCTTCACGCCACGGGAAGGCGACCGCATCGAAGTCCGGGCGCGCGTGTCGCTGTATGAGCCGCGCGGCGACTACCAGCTGCAAGTCGAGTCCATGCGCCGCGCGGGCCAGGGCGACCTGTTCGAGGCGTTCCTGCGGCTCAAGGAAAAGCTGGCCGCAGAAGGGCTGTTCGATCCGGGGCGCAAGCGCGCGCCCTCGCCCATCCCGCGTACCGTGGGCATCGTTACTTCGTTGCAAGCCGCGGCGTTGCGCGATGTTCTGACCGCGCTCGCGCGCCGCGCGCCCCACGTCGGGGTGGTGGTATATCCGGCTCCGGTGCAAGGGGAGGATGCCGGCGAGCGGCTCGCCCAGGCCGTCGAACTGGCGAACCGCCGGGCCGAGGTCGATACCTTGTTGCTGGTGCGGGGGGGCGGCAGCATCGAGGATCTCTGGGCGTTTAATCACGAAGGCTTGGCCCGGGCCGTGGCCGCCAGCCGGATTCCCGTCATCAGCGGGGTAGGCCACGAGACGGATTTCACCATTGCGGATTTCGCGGCGGACGTGCGGGCGCCGACACCGACGGCGGCGGCCGAGCTGGCGAGCCTGCCGCGCGCACAATGGTTGACCCGGGTCGAACAGGCTGCCCAGGGCCTGCGGCGGGCGCAACGCAGGCGCATGGAGCAGCTGGAGCAGCGATTGGATCGCGCGGCCGCGCAGCTCATTCCTCCGCGCGAGCGGCTGGCGCGCCAGCGAGATCGCCTCGCCAGCCTCGCCCGCGGCTTGAGCGCGGCCTGGTCCGCGGCCCAGCGCGACCGCGCTTCGGAGGTGGGGCTTCTGCGGCAGCGCCTGATCGCGCAGCTTCCCGACCCCGCGCGCATGGCATCGCGCGTGGACGATATCGCCCGCCGCCTGCGCCAACGCCAGGCTTATCAGTTGGCCAGCCTGCAGCAGCGCCTGGCTTCGCATGCGGCGCATCTGCGGGCGCTCGGGCCGGAGCAGACCCTGGCGCGAGGCTATGCCATCGTGCGCGATGCCCGCGGCCACATCGTCCGGCAGGCCCATACGCTGGAAGTCGGCGAGCCGCTCGCGCTGAGTTTTGCCGAAGGGGCCGCAGAGGCGTCGGTGACGGCCGTGGAACCGGACCGCGGCACTTTGTGAGCCGGCGCGACGGACCGTCGGCGGGGCGGGTTAACCTTTCGTCACGCGGGGGCTTCCCTACCAACGTGTATTCTTGTCGATAAAATGCATACGCAACCCTCCCAACCAGAATCAGGAGCTCAGATGGAACACACCCTTCCGCAATTGCCGTATGCCCTGGATGCCTTGGCCCCGACCATTTCCAAGGAAACCCTGGAATACCACCACGGCAAGCATCACCAGACCTACGTCACCAACCTGAACAACCTCATCAAGGGCACCGAGTTCGAGAATGCCTCGCTCGAGGACATCGTCAAGAAATCCTCTGGCGGCATCTACAACAACGCGGCCCAGCACTGGAACCACTCCTTCTACTGGAACTGCCTGACGCCCAAGAGCACGCCTCCCTCGGGCAAGCTGGCCGACGCCATCAATGCCAAGTGGGGCAGCTTTGACGCCTTTAAGGACGCCTTCAACAAGCTCGCCGCGGCCAACTTCGGTTCGGGCTGGACCTGGCTGGTCAAGAAGGCCGACGGCTCGCTCGACATCGTCAACACCGGCGCCGCCGGCAACCCGCTGACCACCGGCGACACGCCCCTGTTGACCTGTGACGTGTGGGAACACGCCTACTACATCGACTACCGCAACGCCCGCGTGAAGTACCTCGAAAACTTCTGGGGCATCGTCAACTGGGAATTCGTAGCCAAGAACTTCGGCTGATTTCCGATGCGCCGCATTGCGGCGCCAGCATGCGGCCCCTAGGCCCTAGCGGCCGCATCATGCGCGCTTTTCGCAAGGCAGGCCTTGACGAATGGCGCGCTTTTTTATTGTCCCGGCATCCTTGAAGAACCGACGCCCCGTCACCTGGCGAGACCAGGCTTCCATTACCGTCCGGCGCAAAGGCCGCCAGGTCCTGCGCGTGTCGCGCAAGACGTTCCGCTACGCGCTCGTGTTGTGCGGCGCGGCGGGCGTGGCCCTGCTGTCGCTAGCGTTCGCCCGGCTGGCCGAGATGGCGCTCGAGTGGAATGCACGATGGACGCAGGCCGCTCCATGGGCGGCGCTGTTCGTCATTCCCGCTGCCATGGCGGGGCTGCGCTGGCTGACCATGAAGGTGGCCCCGCTCGCGCGCGGTAGCGGCATCCCCCAGGTCATTGCCGCGACTTCGTTGCCGGCGCCGCTCGCGGCGAGCGGTCTCGTCTCGCTGATGCAGGCGCTATGGAAAATCCCGCTCACGGCCCTCGCACTGCTGGCGGGCGCGTCGGTGGGCCGCGAAGGTCCGTCGGTGCAGGTTGGGGCGGCGGCCATGCTGGGCTGGGGACGCTGGTGGCAGGAGCGTTTCGGGGTCCGGCTTCGCTTTCGCACGAGCGAGCTGATCGCCGCTGGCGCCGCCGGCGGGTTGGCGGCTGCGTTCAATACGCCGCTTGCAGGCGTGGTATTCGCCATCGAGGAGCTGGGCCGGAGCGCCGAGGTGAGGTGGAACCGCCTGGCGCTCTCGGGCGTCCTCGCTTCCGGTTTCATCGCCTTGGCCATCGCGGGCGACAATCCGTACTTCCACGTCGCAGCCAAGGCGGGCTTTGCGCAAGGGAGCTGGGGGTGGACGCTTGCCAGCGGCATACTGAACGGCGCGCTGGGCGGTTTGTTCGCCACCATGCTGTTGCGCGGGGCGCGCGGCTTGGCCCCGGCGCGCTGGCGCGACTGGATCGACGGCCACCCGATACGCGTGGCGGCCATCGCCGGTGTGGTCGTGGCGGTCTTGGGCTTGCTGACGGGCGGCGCCACGTACGGAACGGGCTATGCGCAGACCGCCGCCTTGCTGAACGGCCAGCCCATCGAGAGTGCCTGGTTCGGCATCGCCAAGTGGCTGGCCAGCGTCGTGTCGTACGTATGCGGCATTCCGGGCGGCATATTCACGCCGTCGCTGGCCATTGGCGCCGGCATAGGCGACCACATCGTGCAATTGGCCGGACCGAACGCGGATGGCCGCACCCTGGCGCTGGTCTCGATGGCCGCTTTCCTCGCTGCGGCCACGCAGGCACCCATCACGGCCAGCGTCGTCGTCATGGAAATGACACGCAGCCAGGACCTGACCTTCCACTTGTTGATGGCCACGTTGGTGGCGTCGTGGGTGTCGCGGCAATTCTGTCCGCGGCCGTTCTATCACGCGATGGCATTGCGTTTCTATCAAGATGCCACGCCATCGGCTGGAAGCCGGCGCGGCTCGCAAATGTAATTTTTCGACGCTTGTGCTTCACAACGTCGGTCGTCTGCCCCTTTAATAGCGCCTGCGGCGCACGCGTGCCGTACGGGGGAACCGATGTTGGACAAGAAAAGAGTGGCCGCTTGGTCGGTCGTGGGCGCCATGGTGCTGGCCGCCGTAGGCATGGGTGCATGGTGGGCGGGCAAGCAGGCGGGCAGGCAAGATGATGTGCCCCCCGCCGTCGAGCCGGCGGGGGCTGCCGATCCCTTTGCATTGCTGTCTTGCACGACGCGGGTGTTCGATGAGTCGTTGGCGCTGGCCGTGACTTTTTCACAGCCGCTCGACAGGCGGCAGTCTTTGGGCAGGCTGCTGCGCGTGGTGGATTCCGGCCCGGCGCCTTCCGCGGATGAGGGCGAGGGTAGCGATGCGGTGCGCGGCCGCACGGCACGCCAGCCGCAGCCTGCGGGCGCGATGCCCGAAGGCGCGGTGGTAAAGGGCGATTGGACGATAGGGGACAATCCCCGGGTCGCATACTTTCCATACATCCGACCCAATCGCCGGTACACGGTCGGCGTTTCGGCCGAGGTGAAAGACGCCGGTGGCAAGACGCTGCCCGAGGGGTATCGCTGCGAGGTCGCGAGCGATGCCATGCCGCCTTCGTTCTATTTCGCGAGCCGGGGCGTCGTGCTGCCAGCCGGCCAGAACGGCGGGCTGCCGGTGGTGACGGTCAACGTGCCGGAAGTGGACGTGCAGTTCCTGCGCATCGATCCGGCGCATTTCCCGCGTTTCTTCGAGCAGGTGCTGGGCTTGCGCAGAGCCGCGGCCGTGCGCGCCGAAGAGGATGGCGACCGGGATGACGATGACGACTGGCGCTACAGCAGTAACCGCAGCTTGAAGGGCACCGTCGGAAGCTGGGACCTGGACAGGCTGAAGGACCTGACGCGGAGCGTCTATGCGGGGCGGTTCCTGACGGATGACAAGCCCGATCGACGCCACGTCACCTTCCTGCCGGTGGAGGACATCAAGGAGCTCAAGGATCCCGGCATTTACGTCGCGGTCATGAGCCAGCCCGGACGGTTCCGCGACGAATACCAGGTCACGTATTTCTACGTCAGCGACATCGGCTTGCACGCCCGGGTGTACGCGAAGCAAATCGAAGCCTTCGCCACCTCGCTCAAGAGCGGCAAGGCTATTGAGGACGTCGAGTTCGAATTGCTGGACGGAAACGCCAAGTCGTTGGGCCGGGCCAAGGCGGACGGCCAGGGCCGGGCGTCATTCGTGGGCAACATCGATGCGGCCCGCGTGCTGGTCGCGCGGCGCGGCGCTGAAGTGTCCATGCTCGCGCTGGGCGAGCCGGCGCTGGATTTGTCCGAATTCGACGTGGGCGGTTACCCGTCGCGAGACAACAAGATCCTGGCGTATGCGGGACGAGACTTATACCGCCCGGGCGAGCGCTTCGACGTGTCCCTGCTGGTACGCGACGCAGACGGACATGCCGTGCCGCCCGCGCCGGTGTCGATGGTGCTCAAGCGCCCGGACGGCCGCACGGTGCGCACCGCCACGGCGCAGCCGGACGGTTCGGCGCCTGGCTACTTCCAGTACCACATCGAGTTGCCGGCCGACGCTCAAACCGGCACGTGGCTGCTCGAGGCCCGGCTTGATCCGGCTGCGCGCCTCGCGGATGCATCTTGGAAGTTCCAGGTAGAAGAGTTCCTGCCGGAACGCATGAAGCTGGACCTGAATGCGGACGAAGGCGTGCTCGCACCCGGCCGTCCGCTGAACGTGCGGATTCACGGCGATTATCTCTACGGGGCCCCGGCCGCGGGCAACCGCCTGCTCGGCGTGGTGTCCATTACCCGGGAGCGCTACGCGCTGCCCGCGCAGTGGCCGGGCTTCCTGTTCGGCGATTTCGCCGACGACGATCGCAGGCAGCGACGCGATCTCGACGCGTCCGAACTCGACGACCAAGGCGATGCCGCCGTTGCCGTGCCGGTCGACGTGACCGGCACGGCTTCGCCGATGAAGGTCAAGGCGAGCTTTAGCCTGCTGGAGTCAGGCGGCCGTCCCGTCGTGCGGTCGATCGAGCGCACGGTGTGGCCGGCGCCGGGGCTGATCGCGGTGCGCCCGCTGTTCGATCGCGACGTGGCGCGCGAGGGTGCGCTGGCCGAATTCGAGGCGGTCCGCGTCGATCCAAGTGGCAAGGTGGTACCCCTGCAAGCGGCGCAGCTGCGGCTTTATCGCGAAGAGCGCGTCTATTACTGGCGCTACGATGACCAGCGAGGTTGGAACAGCGGATTCACGGAAACGGACGAACTGGTCGAATCGCGGCTGCTGCCCCTGGTCGACCGCGCGCGGTTTGGCTTGCCCGTCAAGTGGGGACGCTATCGCCTCGAACTGCGGGATCCGGAGTCCGGGCAAACCTTGCGTTATCGCTTTTACGCGGGATGGGGCGCGCAGGACGTAGAGGAGATCGGCAACCGGCCCGACAGGGTGCAGCTCAAGCTTGAGCACGCGCCCGTGCGGGAAGGGGAGACCGTCCGGCTGTCGATCACGCCCCCGCACGATGGGGAGGCGCTGGTCACCGTGGAAGGCAGCCGGCTGCTCTGGAGCCGGCGCACCGGCGTCAAGGCCTCGGGTTCCATCGTGGAGATCCCGGTGGGCAAGGATTGGAGCCGGCACGATTTATACGTCTCGGTGACCGTGTTTCGGCCGGGCAGCCAGGGAGACCGGGTTACGCCAGCACGCGCCCTGGGGCTGATCTATCTGCCGTTGGCCCGGGACGATCGCAAGCTGGGCGTCACGCTCACTGCGCCACCCAAAGTGCTGCCCGAAAAACGGAGCACGGTGAAAATCAAGGTCGACAACGGCGAACCGGGGCGGCAGGCCTATGTGACGCTATCGGCCGTCGACGTCGGCATTCTCAACATTACGCGCTATGCCGCGCCTGACCCCTTTGATTTTTTCTTCGGCAAGCATCGCTATGCGCCGGAGTTGCTGGACATCTACGGCAAGCTGATCGAGAAGATGGACGGCACGCCAGGCAGGCTGAAGTGGGGCGGCGATGCGGCGATGCGCGATAGCCGCAGCATGCCGGCCAAAGTCAGGCTGGTGGATTTGTTCAGCGGGCCGGTGCGGCTCGACGAGCGGGGCGAGGCGGAAGTGCCGCTCGACGTGCCGGATTTCAACGGCACGCTGAAGCTAATGGCAACGGCTTTTACCGCGGACCGGTTCGGCAGCGCCCAGGTCGATATGGTGGTCGCGGCGCCGGTCGTCGCCGAATTATCCACGCCCCGCTTCATCAGTCCCGGCGACGATGCCGCCATCGCGCTCGACATCACGAATCTAAGCGGCGCGCCGCAAACGCTGACCGTGGACCTGGAGGGGGAGGACTCGGTCCGGATACGCGGCGGCGCGCACCAGGTACGGCTCGAGAACCAGCAGCGGACGACCTTGCGTTTCAGTGCCGAGGCGACCGGCGCACATGGCCTGGGCCGGTTGCGGCTGACCGTGACTGGGGAAGGCGGCTCGACCCCTTTGCGCATCGTGCGCGAATCGTTGCTGCAGGTCCAGCCGCCGGCGGCGGCTCGCCGGGACGTGCGGCGCATCCGGCTGGGGCAAGGCGAGAGCATCGCGCTGGACCCGGCCTGGATCGCCGGCCTTTATCCGGACTCGGTCTCCGTGGGGGTCGCGATATCCAACCAGCCGCCGTTCAACCTCAAGCGCGTCGTGCAGGACCTGCTCGACTATCCCTACGGTTGCCTCGAGCAGACGGCAAGCGCGGCCTATCCCCACGTGTTCATCGATGAGGCGCAGGCCCGGGCCCTCGGCCTGACGCCGCTATCGCGCGCCGAACGCGAGCGCGCGATCGAGCAGGCCGTCAGCCGCATGGCAGGCATGCAGCGGGCCGCGGGCGGCTTCGCGCTGTGGGGAGACGGCGCGCCGGAAATCTGGATTTCCGCTTATGCGGCCGGGTTTCTACAGGACGCGCGATCGGCCGGCTTCAATGTGCCCGATGTCCTGGCCCGCCGCGCCATGGACTGGCTGCTCGGGCAGGTGCAGCAGGGGCCCGCCAACTTCCCGGCGCTGCCGCAAAGCCTGCGCACGCAACAGGAAACGGGCGAAGGCAAGCGGCTGCGGGATGGGGACTACAACCTGCTGCGGGATAGCCATCGCCGATTCGCGGAGCTGGCCCACGCCGCGTACGTGCTCGCGCGCGAACAGCGGGCGCCGCTCTCGACGCTGCGCGTGCTGCACGACAATTACCGCGACCGGGCGCACTCTCCGCTGCCGCTCGTCCACCTGGGCATTGCGCTCAAGCTGATGGGCGACGAGTCGCGCGCGCAGGTCGCGTTCGACGAGGCGATGCTGCGGGGCTACGGCATTGATGCCACTCGCCACGGCGGCTACGGCGAGTGGCTGGGAGACTATGGCTCGGCGGTGCGCGATTACGCGTTGTCTTATGCGCTCATGATGCGGCATGGCATTGCGCATCCCCGGCGCGAAGCCTTGTTGAATGACGTAGCGGGAAGGCTGGGCTCGCGCGCCTATCTGTCCACCCAGGAGCAGCTGGCACTGTTCCTCGCCGCGCGCGCGGCCGGCGGAGGCAGCGGGGAGCCGTGGGCGGCTAGCCTGCGCACGGCGGACGGCAGTCAACGGCTGGAGGGGCGCGATACCGAGATGCGAAGCTTTACGGCGGCCCAGGTCGTGGCCGGCGTCGAGGTCGCGAACAGCCGGACCGAACCGCTGTTCCTGGAAATCGACGTGCAAGGCTACCCGCGTGGGCGCGAGGCGCCGCAAGCGGCAGGCCTCACCATCGAGCGTTCGTGGTTCGAGGCGGACGGCAGTCCCTGGAACGGCCGGCCGCTGCGCACCGGCGAGGTGTTGATCGTCAAGCTGGACGTCACTTCTGATCACCGGATCGAAGATGCGCTCATCGTGGACCGTGTGCCTGCCGGGCTGGAGGTGGAAAACCTGAACCTCGGCCAGGGGGCTGATTTCGAGGATTGGACGATCGGCGGGGCGAAGGTCGCGGAGGCGCTTCGCGACTCACGCATCAAGCATCGCGAATACCGCGACGACCGTTACGTGGCCGCGGTGAGCGTGCGGGGCCCCGTGACGGTGTTCTATCGCGCGCGCGTCGTGACGCCTGGCCGCTTCGTCGTGCCGGCGCCCGTGGTCGAAGATATGTATCGGCCGCAGATACGCGCGGTTGGCGCGTCCTCCGGGCCCTTGGTGATCCACGACCTGCGCGCGGGAGCGCGCTAGGCGTGGCGCCTGCCGGTGTTGGTGCCGATGGATGTGCGTCCGCAGCTGAGATGGGCTCGCGATGAATCGGCTGGGTAAGACGGCGGTCGTCCTGGCGGCGGCGCTCGGGGCGCTGTGGCTGGCCGACTGCCTATATCCGCTGCCGGAGCAGGCCTTCCGGGCCGCGGATGGCGCGACCGTGGTGACGGCGGCCGACGGCAGCCCGCTGCGTGCCTATCCGAGCCGGGACGGGGTGTGGCGCTACCCGGTTTCGCCAGAAGACGTTTCGCCGCTGTACATCGAGGCCCTGCTGACCTACGAGGATCGCTGGTTCGCCTGGCATCCGGGCGTCAACCCCTATGCCATGCTGCGTGCGGCATGGCAATGGGCGACTTCGGGGCGCATCGTCTCCGGAGGCTCCACGCTGACCATGCAGGTCGCGCGCATGGTGGATCCCGCGTTGCATTCCGCGCCGCGCAGCATCGGGACCAAGCTGCGCCAAATGGCCCGGGCGCTGCAATTGGAGTGGCACCTCTCCAAGCGGGAGATTCTCGCGCTGTACCTGAACCGCGCGCCCATGGGCGGCATCGTGGAAGGCGTGGAGATGGCCAGCCGTGCCTACCTGGGCAAGCCCGCCAAGGCGCTCAGCCACGCCGAAGCCGCGCTCTTGACTGCCTTGCCCCAGGCACCCTCCCGCCTGCGGCCGGATCGTTCGCCGCAGGCCGCCCAAGCCGCGCGCGACAAAGTGCTTGCCCGGGTGGCCGCGCGCGGGAAATGGACCGCAGAGGCGGTCGCGGATGCACGCATGGAACGGGTGATCGTACAAGCGCCGCGGGGCCAGTGGTTGGCGCCGCTGGCGGCGGAGCGGCTGCGGCAGCGCTGGTTGCGCGCGTCTGCCGGTGCGCCGGAGCGCGCGGTGCGCTCCACGCTGAATGCCGAGTGGCAGAGCATCGTCGAAAACATGCTGCTCGATCGCGTGCATACGTTGCCGCCGCGCGTATCGATGGCCGTCTTGTTGATGGACAACGATACGTTGGAGGCCCGGGTGTATGCGGGCTCCGCGGATTTTTCCGACCCGCGGCGCGCTGCGCACGTGGACATGGTGCGGGGCGTGCGGTCGCCCGGGTCTACGCTCAAGCCATTTCTCTACGCGATGGCGCTGGACGAGGGGTTGATTCATTCCGAAAGTTTGCTCGTGGATGCGCCGCAGACGTTCGCCGGCTATCGTCCCGGGAATTTCCAGGCGGCGTTCTCGGGCGCCGTGAGCGCATCGGAGGCCTTGCAGCGCTCGCTCAATGTTCCCGCCGTCGACCTGTTGGATCGCATCGGCCCGGCGCGGTTCGCCTCGACCTTGCGCGCGGGAGGCCTGCGCCTGAGGATCCCCGCGGGCGCCGACCCTAACCTGAGCCTGATCCTCGGCGGTGCGGGCACCACGCTCGAGGAGTTGGTGGGTGCGTACCGGGCCCTGGCGCGGGGTGGGGTGGCCGGCCGCGTGAGGCTGTCACCGGACGAACCGCGGATCGAATCCCGCATCATGAGCGAAGGCGCCGCCTTCATCGTGCGCGATATCCTCGAGGCTGGCGGCCGGCCCGGCAGGCCATTCCACGACGGGGGCCGGGGCCTGGCCTGGAAGACGGGCACCAGCTTCGGCTTCCGCGATGCGTGGGCGGTGGGAGTGACCGATGCGTGGACATTGGGCGTCTGGGTCGGCCGCCCCGACGGTACGCCCAATCCTGGCTTTTTCGGCGCCAACGTCGCGGCACCCTTGCTGCACGACCTCGTTGCGGCGTTGCCCGGCTCCCCTCCGGGCCCCCGCGTACCGCCGCCGTCCGTGGGCGCAGCGGCGATCTGCTGGCCCTTGGGCATGCGCGCGGATCGCACGCCCGACGGACTATGCCTGCAACGGCGCGAGGCCTGGGTGCTCGACGATACGGCTCCGCCTACGCCGCCCGACCGGCTGGCGCAGGGCGGCAGCCTTGAGACGATCTGGATCGATCCGCGTTCGGGACTGCGCACCGCGCCGGGCTGCAGCGTCCCCGGCGAGCCTGTGCTAGCGGCGCGTTGGCCGCTCGCCTTGCAGCCTTGGGTCGAGGCCGGCCGGCTGCCCCGCGGGGCGCGCCCGCGTTGGCATCCCGCGTGCAAGGAGAGGGGGGGCGAGGCCAGGGCTGGCATCAAGCTCGAGGGCTTGGAGTCGGGCGCGACGCTCAGGCCGGTGCCGGGCCGCGAACGCATCGACGTTGCAGTGCGCGCGTTGGGCGCTGAGGGAGCATTATGGTGGATGGTGGATGGCCGCCCGGCACTCCGGACCGATGGCGGGCGTCCGTTATCCCTGGGCTTCACCGAGGATGGCCACCATACCGTGACGGTGATGGACGAAGCCGGTCGCTACGACAGCGTGCATTTTTCTGTGCGGGGCCTTTCCCAGGCGGCACACCACTGACAGAGGCTTTGGGGCCCAGCGCACTGTTCCGGACTTATGATGGACCCGGACTTGCTCCGGCTGTGGATTGGATGTTTAATATTCGAACAATAGTTCGCAGTTAGAACTTTTTGATTTCGCAACAGGTACGCCACCTGCTCTCTTTCCAACAGAAGCAGGCATCGCGCGGAGACATACATGATCAACAAAATCGTGGCTTCGGTTGCCGAAGCGCTGGCCGACGTCAAAGACGGCTCGACCATATTGATTGGCGGTTTCGGCACGGCCGGGCTGCCCAACGCGCTCATCGACGGTCTGATCGAGCAAGGCGCGAAAGACCTCGTCGTGGTCAACAACAACGCGGGCAATGGTTATACGGGGCTGGCAGCGCTGCTGCAGACCGGGCGGGTGCGCAAGATCATCTGCTCTTTCCCGCGCCAAACCGACTCCTATGTGTTCGACGAGCTCTACCGCGCCAAGAAGATCGAGCTCGAGCTCGTGCCGCAGGGCAACCTGGCCGAGCGCATCCGTGCCGCGGGCGCCGGCGTGGGCGCGTTCTTCACCCCCACCGGCTTTGGCACGCAGTTGGCCGAAGGCAAGGAAACCCGCAACATCAATGGCCGCGATTACGTGCTCGAGTATCCGATTTACGGCGACGTGGCGCTGATCTCCGCTTATAAGGGAGACCGCTGGGGCAATTTGGTCTATCGCAAGACCGCGCGCAATTTCGGCCCCATCATGGCGACCGCCGCCAAGATGACCATCGCCCAGGTGCATGAAACCGTGGAGCTGGGGGAGCTCGATCCCGAAGCCGTCGTCACCCCCGGCATTTTCGTCAAGCGCGTCGTGGCCGTCGGTCCCCAGGGCAGCGCGCCTGCCAACGCCGCCTGACCCGCAGCTTGAGGAATCCGCAATGAACAAGATGAATCGAGACCAAATGGCCCAGCGCGTGGCGCGCGACATTCCCGAGGGCGCCTATGTGAACCTGGGGATCGGGCTGCCTACCCTGGTCGCCAACCACTTGCCGGCCGACCGCGAGGTCGTGCTCCATACCGAGAACGGCCTGCTGGGCATGGGCCCGGCTCCCGCCAAGGGCGAGGAGGACTGGGACTTGATCAACGCCGGCAAGCAGCCCGTCACGACGCTGCCGGGCGCATCGTTTTTCCACCATGCCGACTCGTTCGCGATGATGCGCGGCGGCCATTTGGATATCTGCGTGCTCGGCGCGTTCCAGGTGTCGGTCAAGGGCGATCTCGCGAACTGGCACACCGGCGCGCCCGATGCCATCCCCGCGGTCGGGGGAGCGATGGACCTCGCCATCGGCGCCAAGCAGGTGTTCGTCATGATGGAGCTGCTCACCAAGACCGGTTCCAGCAAACTGGTGGAAACCTGCACGTATCCGCTGACCGGCGTGGGCTGCGTGAGCCGCGTCTATACCGATATGGCGGTGTTCGACATCAAGAAGGACGGTGTCTACGTGACCGACCTGGTCGACGGCCTCTCTTTCGACGAGTTGCAGCGCCTGTGCGGCGTTTCCCTGCGCCGGGGCTGATGCCATGACGGCCCCCGGCCTGGCAGGGCAGTCGCGTTCCCAAGGCTTGGGCGAGCTCCAAGCCCCGGACGCGTTTGTCTATACCGCCCATGCCGCCCGGGTGGTGTTCGGCGCAGGCAGCTTGCGGGATTTGGAGCGGGAGGTCGATTTGCTGGGCTGTCGCCGGGCGCTGATTTTGTGCACGCCGGGCCAGCGCAGGCATGCGGAAGACCTCGCCGTGCGCCTCGCGGCAAAAGCCGCCGGCGTGTTCGACGGCGCGGTGATGCACGTGCCCGCGGAGGCCGCGCGCCGGGCCCGCGATGAGGCGCGCAGGCGAGGCGCCGATTGCGCCGTGGCCCTAGGCGGCGGCTCCACGGTGGGCTTGGGCAAGGCCATCGCGCTTGAATCGGGCTTGCCGATCGTGGCGATTCCGACCACGTATGCCGGTTCGGAAATGACGCCCATCTACGGCATCACGGAAAACGGCGTCAAGAAAACCGGCAAGGATGCGAAGGTGTTGCCGCGCACCGTCATCTACGATCCGGAGTTGTCCTGCGGCCTGCCCGTCTGTTTTTCGGTCACCAGCGCGATGAACGCGATGGCGCACGCAGCCGAGGGCTTGTACGCACAGGACCGCAACCCGGTCATGTCGCTGGTGGCCGAAGAAGGGCTTGCCGCCTTTGCGCGCGCGATACCTGAGATCGTCCGCTCGCCGCGGGACGTCGCCGCCCGCTCACGGGCGCTGTACGGCGCCTGGCTGTGCGGGACGGTGCTCGGCAACGTCGGCATGGCGTTGCACCACAAGCTCTGCCACACGCTGGGTGGAAGTTTCAACCTGCCGCATGCGGAATGCCACACCATCGTGCTGCCGCATGCCATGGCTTACAACGCCGTCGCAGCACCGGACGCCATGGCCCGCATCGCGCGCGCCATCGGCGCGAGAGATGCGGCCGGCGGCTTATATGATCTTGCGCGCGACCACGGGGCTCCCGTCGCGCTGCGGGATCTGGGCATGGCGGAGGCCGATCTCGATCGCGCCGCCGACCTCGCGGCATCCAATCCCTATTGGAATCCGCGGCCCATCGAGCGCACGGCCATCCGTGCCTTGCTTCAGAATGCCTGGGCGGGCGTGCGCCCGGGAGATTATTGATGTCAGTCGCAAACCCCTAGAACAGTTTTTCCCCATTCGAGACAGACCATGACTACACATGCCTTCATCTGCGACGCGATCCGTACCCCCTTCGGCCGCTACGGCGGCGCCTTGGCCTCGGTGCGCGCCGACGATCTCGCCGCTATCCCGCTCAAGGCCCTCGTGGAGCGCAATCGCAACCTCGACTGGGGAGCGGTCACCGACGTCATTTTCGGGTGTGCCAACCAGGCCGGCGAAGACAACCGCAACGTGGCCCGCATGGCGCTGTTGCTGGCGGGCCTGCCGCTGGAAGTGCCCGGTGCGACCATCAACCGCCTGTGCGGCTCCGGCCTGGATGCCGTGGGCACGGCGGCGCGGGCGATCAAGTCCGGCGAGGCCGGACTCATGATCGCCGGCGGCGTCGAGAGCATGAGCCGCGCGCCCTTCGTGATGGGCAAGGCGGAAACGGCTTTCTCCCGCAACGCCCAGATCTACGACACCACCATCGGCTGGCGTTTCGTCAACAAGCTGATGAAGGAGCAATACGGCGTCGACTCGATGCCCGAAACCGCGGAAAACGTGGCAACCGAATTCAACATCGACCGCGAGTCGCAAGACCGCATG
The DNA here is from genome assembly GCF_019689535.1 of Pigmentiphaga sp. Classification (GTDB taxonomy): domain Bacteria; phylum Pseudomonadota; class Gammaproteobacteria; order Burkholderiales; family Burkholderiaceae_B; genus Pigmentiphaga. Next base: position 6,649 of record NZ_JADGHH010000019.1, on the reverse strand, counting down.
GCCTTGGCCAGCCAGGCCAAGGCGGCCGCTGCGCAGAAATCCGGGTTCTTCGACGCGGAGATCACGCCGGTGACCATTCCGCAGAAAAAGGGCGATCCCATCGTGGTCGCCAAGGACGAGCATCCTCGCGAGACCAGCATGGAGGCGCTGGCGCGCCTGAAGGGCGTGGTGCGTCCTGACGGTACGGTCACGGCCGGCAATGCGTCCGGCGTGAACGACGGCGCGTGCGCGCTGTTGCTGGCGAGCGAAGCCGAAGCCGCCCGGCACGGCCTGACGCCCCGTGCGCGCGTGGTCGGCATGGCGACCGCCGGCGTGCCGCCGCGCATCATGGGGATGGGCCCCGCGCCGGCGACGCGCAAGGTGCTGGCCCAGACCGGGCTCACGCTGGACCAGATGGACGTGATCGAGCTCAATGAAGCCTTCGCGGCCCAGGGCCTGGCCGTGCTGCGCGATTTGGGCCTGGCCGACGACGATCCCCGCGTGAACCCCAATGGCGGCGCGATCGCGTTGGGCCACCCCCTGGGCGCCAGCGGCGCCCGCCTGGCCACGACGGCGGTCAACCAACTGCACCGCATCGGCGGCCGTTATGCCCTGTGCACGATGTGCATCGGCGTGGGGCAGGGCATCGCGGTCATCCTCGAACGCGTGTGACGCAGGGCGCTGGCGGCGCGGGCGCCGTCAGCGCAACGCATGCGCCGTCCCGTAAAGCAGCGCGAGGACGGCAAGGCCGGTCGCCATCGAATAGAGCCACCACAGCAGGGGAATGCGCACGTCCAGGCAGCGTACGGGCGAGACATAACCTGCCCAGGTGCGCAGGGCGCCGTAGCCCGAAAGCACTGTCCCCGCGGCCGCATGGATGGCGACGTAGCAAAGCATCGCGGCCGTGACCGCGGCATAGGCATGGCCGGCGGGGTCGGGAACGGCGTCCAGCACGATTCGGCCCAGCGCCCACACGGCCGCCGCGCCCCCGATCGCGGCGCCGGTTTGCCAAGCCACACACGCTTTGCGGGCACGTAAGCTCCTGCGTCGCCGGGCCATCCATGCAGCGGCCGTGGCGGCAATGAGCGCTCCCGCCGCCGACAGCGGGGCGGGGGCGTCCGCGGCCACGCAGGCCGGGGGCGGCCAAAGCGGGGAGACCACCCACAAGTACGCATAGCCGAACGACAAGGACGCGAATATTGCGGCGTCGGCAACCAACATCAGCTGGACGCCAGTCCATCCCGGCGGGTGGCGCGCCACCGTGTGCGGCAGCAAGCGGAGTCCGTTGCCGACGTCCACGGCAGATGGGTCCGTCCGCAGTCCGGTGCGCCATCCCCAGCATGCCAACAGCCCTGCCGCCAGTGTTGCCGCAGCAGGAACCACGATGTATGCCTTGAAGAGCAGCGCCAGGAAAAACACCATGAGCGCCCCGGCTGACGCGAGGGGGAGCCAGCTCGAGCCGGGCAGCACGAGCAGGTACGCGGGACGTCCTGTGCGTACTTCCACCGCCAGGGTTTCGCGTTGATTTCGGCCGGGATCGGCGAGATAACCTTTGCCGCTCGCCAGGTCGGCACCCAGTCCTGGCCGATGCCAGAGCGGGTGCCCGCCGTGCGCTTCCGGCTGCGCGGTGAGATCGGGAATGGCGCCGAAGTTGTAGCTCGGCGCGGGCAGTGCCATGGCCCATTCCAGGCTACCCGATCCCCAGGGGTTGCGGCCTGCACGCCGGCCAACGCGTACGTGAAGAAACAGGTCGAGCAGGAATAGCGCGAACCCCGCTGCCTGGAGGAATCCACCGATGGAGGAGGTGACGTTCAGGCTTTCCCAGCCGCTGTCTGCGGGATAGGCATGCATGCGTCGCGGCATGCCCAGCATGCCCGTCAGGTGCATGGGCAGGAAGGTGAGGTTGAAGCCGCCGAAGATGAGCCAGAACGCCCAGCGTCCGAGCACAGGCGAGGGCATGCGCCCGCTGACGTGCGGCATCCAGTAATACGCCGCCGCAAGGAGCGGGAAGATCATGCCGCCGATGAGTACGTAGTGCAGGTGGGCCACGACGAAGTGCGTATCGTGTGCCTGCCAGTTGAACGGCAGCAGCGCCAGCATCACCCCGGTCATCCCTCCCAAGACGAAAATGGCCAGGAAGCCCGCCAAGTACAACATCGGCAGCCGAAACACAGGGCGGCCCGTGTAAAGCGTGGCCAACCAGCAGAAGAACTGGACCGCGGTAGGCAAGGCAACCAGCATGCTGGCCACGGAGAAAACGAGGGCCGAATGGTCCGCAATCCCCGCGGTGGTCATGTGATGGCCCCACAGGGCGAAGCTGATGATGCCCATGGCTGCGATACTGGCCACGATCCACCGGTAGCCCGCCAGCGGACGCCGCGCGAAAGCGGGGAGCATGGTCGAGACCAGCCCGGCAGCCGGCAGGAAAATGATGTAGACCTCCGGGTGGCCGAACATCCAGAAAAGGTGTTGCCACAACAGTGGGTCTCCCCCCCGCGCCACGTCAAAGAAAGGCCAATCGAAGGCCCGCTCTGCCTCCAGCAAGATGCTGCCGAGGATCAGTGGGGGAAAGCCGACCAGGATCATGGCCGAGGTCACCAGCATGTACCAGGCAAATAGCGGCATGCGGGACAGGGGCATGCCGGCAGCCCGCAAGCGCAATATGGATGCCGCCAGTTCCACGCCGCCGCACAAGGCGGAGATTTCCGAGAAGGTGACGCCAATTAGCCAGACATCGGCATTGACGCCGGGGCTGTAAGTGCTGCTGGAAAGCGGCGTGTACATGAACCACCCGCTGCGGGGCGCGAGTCCTGCGGCCAGGCCGCCGAGCAAGATGAGGCCGCCGAACAGATAGCACCAGTATGCGAAAGCGCCGAGCCGCGGATAGGCGAGGTCCCGCGTCCCCAACATTTTGGGCAGGAGGTAGATGGCGCATCCCTCGAGCATGGGGATGGCAAAGAGGAACATCATCACCGTGCCGTGCATGGTGAAGATCTGGCTGTAGGCTTCGGCGCCGAGGAAGCCGGACTGGGCCGTCGCAAGTTGGGCGCGCATCATCATGGCGAGCACGCCGCCGACCAGGAAGAAAACGAGCGCGGTCAGGATGAATCGCAGCCCGACGGTCGTGTGGTTGACGGCCGCGAGGCTTCGCCAGCCCCGCGGGTTGCGCCAGATGCGCTCGAATGCCCGGTGGCGCGCAAGGGCCGAGGGCGCCCCGGTCATTGCGGGTCTCCGCCGTCTATCGGCGTGCCGACTTGCGGCAACGTGGCCAGCACGCGCGCAAGCTCGGAAGCTTCGTGAGCGTGGACCTCGAGCATCATCTGGGCGTGACCGGCACCGCAGAATTCCGCGCACAGCCCGCGGTATATGCCCGGGCGGTCTGCTTGCAGGCGGACCTCGTTGATGCGTCCCGGGACGGCATCGACTTTGCCGCCCAAGCGCGGGACCCAGAAGCTGTGAATGACGTCCGGCGACGAAACGCGAAACTTGACCGGAACGCCCGCAGGTGTATATGGACCACATTGACCGACCGCACCAGCGGCAGCTCCGTCTCCGGATAGCGGGCTTCCCAGTGCCACTGGCGCGCCCGGATCTGCACCGTGAACGGCGGGGCGGCCAATCGATCGGCCATGCTCCAGCCGGCGTACGCCCCCATGCCCAGGAAACCCGAGAGCACCAAGGAAGGAAACAGGATCCCCCCGCCCAACAGCCAGGTCCGCTCACTCGGCCCGGCAGAGCGGGACTTGCGGAGCGTGCCGTGGCAGGCGAGCGCAATCATGCCCAGTGTGATCGCGATGCTGGTCCCGGCCATGATCCACCACAGCCAGGCAATGGCGCGCGCGGAGGGCCCGGCCGGATCCAAGGTGGAGAAAGGCGTGGCGGCACTCGCCGCGGCCGTTGCGAGGCACGCCAGCACCGCGAGGAGGCATGAAACTTGCCGTTGTGGCGGTCCGGCGCGGCGGGCCCGTGGGATGCGCCTACCCGCATCCGCGCCCGTCGCCCATGTCGCATCGAGGCCAACCGCCATGGAAAAATTCGGACTGCCCCTGCCTTTGGATACGCCTACGCGCGTCTCCGTCGCTCGCCACCCCGTCCACCCCATGCTGGTGACTTTTCCTATCGCCTTTTTCCTGGGGGCGCTCGCTTGCGATGGGGCATTTCTCTGGACCGCCGACGGGTTTTGGGCCCGGTGCGCGCTTTGGCTGGTGGGCGCCGGCCTGGTGATGGGGACGCTCGCCGGGCTCGCCGGCACGGTGGAGCTCCTGGCCGTGGAAGGCATACGCAGGCGCGCGGCGAGCTGGAACCACTTCGTGGTGGCCGTGCTGCTGCTCGCCGTGCAGGCGATCAATTGGCTGCACCGGCTACAGGGCGTGGAGGAAGCGGTGATTCCTTTCGGCATGTTCCTCTCTGTACTGGGCGCCTCATTGGTGGCGGTTGCGGGGTGGTTGGGCGGAAAACTGGTGTTCGAACATCAGGTGGGTGTCGGCGGCCACGGGAAGGACTGACTCAGCCTCCCAACAGCCCCCATGCCGGCTTCGCGAGCGCCAGCCAGAACACCATCGTCATCAGGCATGCGGGGATAGCGATCTGCAACGCCAGGCGGACACGGGAGAGTCCCGCGACGCGATTTCCCAGTCCGGCCACCCGGCTGCCGCAATACAGGTGAAAAAACACCATCAGCGTGACGGCGAGGAGCTTGGCTACCAGCCATTCGTCCCGCACCATGCGCAGGTATGCGAGCCCGGTGCCCGAAACGACGGCCAGGATCGCCGCTGGCGAGGCGACGACGGCGAAAGTGAAACGGGTCATGATGCGCACGCGGTGATAGCGGCTCCTGGTATCGGCCTGGGCGTGCATGATGAACAGGCCGGGCAGGTAGAGCAGCGCGGCGCACCAGACGAGCAAGGAAACATAGTGCAGAGCCTTGAGCCATAGCATGCGGACTCCCCGGGGCGGCGCAGGTGCTGCCCAGTCCTGGACATCGCCACGGTCCAGCAAGGAATATGCCCAGCCCGCAAGCGGTGCGGGCGGGGCGTTCGCCCTGGCGGGCGCAAACGGCGCTTGGGGCGGCCCCCGGTGCGGGCGTTCGTCCCGGCCACGCACGTGTGCGCCTGCTGGCGACGCCTCATCTTATAATTGCGAGCCTCTTAAACCCTCCCTTCGCTGGAGTCCTTATGCCCGCTATTTCGCAGGAAGCGCTCGACCAAATCTTCTTGACCGCCCGTACCCAGAACGGTTGGCTGGACAAACCTGTGTCGGATGATCTGCTCAGGCAAATCTACGAGATTGCGAAGATGGGCCCCACGTCCATGAACTGCCAGCCCATGCGGGTTGTGTTCCTGCGCACGCCCGAAGCGAAGGCGCGACTGATCCCGGCCTTGAGCCCGGGCAACGTGGACAAGGTCAAGGCTGCGCCCGTGACGGCCATCATCGCGACCGACACGCGCTTCTACGAATACATGCCGCAGGTCTGGCACCGCGAAGGCGCCAAGGAAATGTTCGAGGGCAACCCGGCCCTGGCCTCGGCCACCGCCACCCGCAACGGGACGCTGCAGGGGGCGTATTTCATCATCGCCGCGCGCGCGCTCGGCCTGGATTGCGGGCCCATGAGCGGCTTTGACGCCGCCAAGGTCAATGCCGAGTTCTTCCCCGACGGCCGGCTGACCGCCAACTTCATCTGTTCGCTCGGTTACGGCGATCCGGCCAAGCTGTTCGATCGCCAGCCCCGGCTGACGTTCGAACAAGCGGCAACGCTGCTGTAAGCGCGCCTGCTGTCAGGCCCGGCGGCGTCAGGGGCGTTCCGACCCTGCCAGCCAGGCCTTGCCGCGCGCATAAAGCGCCTGGACCCCTGCGCCGCGCAGCCCCGGCATGTCGGTCTTGACGTTCATGCCTATCTTGACCTGCAGATAGGCCAGGTGCCGGTAGCCTTCCGGGAAACGGTCCAGAATGGTCCGGTCCAGTTCAAGCCGGGCCGACGGATCCACCGGGTCGAGGCGATCTTTTTCATAAATGGGCTGGCGTTCGACGATGCCCCAGCGCCCGGCGCGCTTCTCCAGGAAATCGTAGAAGCGGCCGGTGCAGACCACATCGCACAGCACGCCGTCCACGGTCGCGCGCTGGGAAATGGTCATCTTGGTCTGGGCGATCGCCCGGTCGCCCTCGCGGTCGATGGTCATGCCGCCCAGGAAATGGAGGATGTTGACCCCCCGCTCCATGCCCTCCCGGCTTTGTCGGATGAATTCGGCGGCAGGTGCTTGGCACCACGTGGCGTTCATGCGGCCGTCGTCGTGCCAGACGGTCGCAAAGCGCTCCCAGTCGCCGGCGTCGCGCCAGAGCACCCAGTTTTCCAATAATTCGCGGATGGCTAGCTTTTCTTGATCGTACACAGGGGTTTCTCCTGACATTGGGGCAGCGTACGGAACCGATCAAGGGGCAGGGTTCAGTACGAAATCGAAATCCAGGGTGTAGAAGGGGCGCTCGCTTTTCCCGCCATCGGGCGTGGGGCCGGGGTCATGGCGGATCCATTGCGCGACCAGGGACGAGCGCACGCCGAAAACGGCATCCGAATCGAGATATTGGTCGCCGTCCCGGAATACGTGGGTCACGAGCGTTTCGTAGCCTTCGGCGCGGATCATGAAATGCAGGTGGGCGGGGCGCCAGGGGTGGCGGC
>NZ_JADGHH010000188.1 GCF_019689535.1 Pigmentiphaga sp. | reverse complement strand
CTGAATGAGTGGCCGCCCTGCCGGGGTGCGCCGCGACAGGGCGGGCCATGGCGGCAATGGGAGCGGCGAAGGAGCGCCGGGGGGTGGGGCTTCGGGTGCCCGAGCGCGACGGTTACCATACTCATTATCACCAATGAGCTTGTATATGGCGAGTGTAACGAGACGGGCGCGCCCGCCCCGGTGGAGGGGGCTTTGCGCGCTGGTTCTGGCGGTGGCGCTGGCCGGTTGCGCCAACCTGGAGTACTACATGCAGTCCATCGCCGGTCACTCGGCGCTGCTGCAGGCCGCGCGCCCGCTGGAGCAGGTCCTGGCCGATCCGTCCACGCCCGAGGACCTGCGCACCCGTTTGCGTTATGCGCAGTCTGCCCGGCGTTATGCGAGCGAGGTGCTCGGGCTGCCGGACAACGACAGTTATACCCGCTATGCCGACGTCAAGCGTCCTTACGTCGTCTGGAACGTATTCGCGGCGCCCGAGCTGTCGCTGCGCCTCAAGCCCTCGTGTTTCCTCATCGTCGGCTGTCTCGACTACCGGGGCTACTACAGCGAGGCAGAGGCGAAAAAGGCTGCCGATGCCCTCCGCGCGCAGGGGTGGGACGTCTACGTGGGCGGCGTTCCGGCCTATTCGACGCTGGGCTGGTATGCCGATCCCCTGGTCAATACCTTCATCCGCCTGCCGCCGGGCGAAGTGGCGCGCCTGGTTTTCCATGAGTTGACGCACCAGGCCGTCTATGCGAAGAACGATACGAGCTTCAACGAATCCCTGGCGACGGTGGTGGAGCGGATAGGCGTCGAGCGTTGGCTGGACCTGCCGGAGAACCGGAGCCTGCGGCCGGCCTACGAGGCTTTCGACCGGCGCCGGCGCGATTTCATCGAGCTGCTGATGGAAACGCGCCGGCAGTTGGCGCAGGCCTATGGCGAGGCGGGCGGGCGCCACGGCCCGCCGCCCGTGTCTCCCGGGCCCGCCGGCCTGGAACCGGAGGAAGCCGCCAGGCTGCGCGCGCGCAAGGCCGAGATCATCGCGGGCCTGCGCGAACGCTACGAGCGCATCAAGCGCGAGAAATGGGACGGCTTTTCCGGCTATGACGCATGGATGGGGCAGCCGCTCAACAACGCGCATTTCGCCGCGATCGGCACGTACCAGCAGTGGGTGCCGGCCTTGCGTGCCATGGCGGATCGCTGTGGGCCCTGCCATGACGGCAGCCTGGCGCCTTTCCTTGCCCAGGCGCGCACGCTGGCGCGGATGCCATATGCGGAGCGGCGGCGCGTGCTGGAACGGGAGACCGAACGGCTCCAGGCGGCTCCGCTATCATCCGCCCGGTAGCCGTGCGACGATGCGGCATGGACCCATGCAGGAGACAATCAATGGACAAACCGTGGTTGGCGCATTACCCGCCAGGCGTTCCCGCCGAGATCGATCCGGATAGATATCGATCCCTGGTCCAGTTGCTGGAGGAGGCGTTCGAAAAGTTCGCGGCGCGCCCGGCCTTCGTCTGCATGGGTAAGACCCTTGCCTTCCGCGACGTCGACCGCCTGTCGCGCCAGTTGGCGGCATGGCTGCAGTCGCTGGGCCTGGAGCGCGGCGCGCGCGTGGCCCTGATGATGCCGAACATCCTGCAGTATCCGGTCGCCATCGCGGCCGTGCTGCGCGCCGGTTACACGGTCGTCAACGTCAATCCGCTCTATAGCGCGCCGGAACTCGAACACCAATTGAAGGACAGTGGCGCCCAGGCCATCATCATCCTGGAGAACTTTGCCCACACTTTGCAGAAGGTCATGTCGGCCACCGCCGTGCGGCACGTGGTCGTTGCCGCCATGGGCGACTTGCTGGGGGCCATCAAGGGCAGGATGGTCGATTTCGCCGTGCGCCGGGTCAAGAAGCTGGTGCCGCCTTTTCACCTGCCGGGTGCCGTCACCTTCAGGCAGGCCTTGGCCTGGGGCGCCCGCCTGCCGCTCGAGCCCGTGGAGGTCGGCCCCGACGACATCGCTTTCCTGCAATACACGGGCGGCACCACCGGCGTGGCCAAGGGAGCGATCCTGCTGCACCGGAACGTGGCCGCCAACGTCTTGCAGTCCGACGCCTGGCTGTTGACCGGCGACAGGCCTGCGGCCGCGGACGGATTGCGGGCGCAGGAGATTTTTGTCTGCGCGCTGCCGCTCTATCACATCTTCGGACTGACGGTATGCGCGCTGTTGGGCATGCACGCAGGCGGGTTGAACGTGATGATCACCAACCCTCGCAACATTCCGGAGATGGTGAAGACGCTGTCGGGTTATCGCTTCACGCTGTTTCCCGGCGTCAACACGCTATTCAACGCCCTGCTGCACAACGCGGAATTCGCCTCGCTTGATTTCTCGGGGCTACGCGTGAGCGTGGGCGGCGGCATGGCCGTGCAGAAGGCCGTGGCCGACCGCTGGGTGGCCGTGACCGGGTCTCCGTTGTGCGAGGGTTATGGCTTGTCCGAAACCTCGCCGGTGGCTTGCTGCACGCCCATCAACATCAAGGCGTACTCGGGCACCATCGGCATCCCGCTGCCGTCGACGGAAGCCGCGATCCTCGATGACGACGGCAAGCCCGTGCCGCATGGGGAGCAGGGGGAGATCGCCCTGCGCGGGCCGCAGGTCATGGCGGGCTACTGGAACATGCCCGAAGAGACCGCGCGCGTACTCACGCCGGACGGTTTCTTCAAGACGGGCGACATCGGCATCATGGACGAACGCGGCTACATCCGCATCGTGGACCGCAAGAAGGACATGATCCTGGTGTCCGGGTTCAACGTCTATCCCAACGATGTCGAAGCCGTGGTCTCGCAGCATCCCGGCGTGCTCGAATGTGCAGCCATAGGCGTGCCCGACGAGCATTCGGGAGAGGTGGTGAAGGTCGTCGTGGTCAAGCGCGACCCGGCACTGACCGAACAAGACATCAAGGACTTCTGCCGCGACCGGTTGACGGGGTACAAGCGTCCGCGCCACGTCGAGTTCCGCGAGGAATTGCCCAAGAGCAACGTTGGCAAGATTTTGCGCCGTGAATTGCGCGCGGGCGGGCAGGGCGCATAGGCCAGGCGTGTCCGCGAAGGCTGGCGCTGCCCCTACAATTGCGTCATCTGCCCCAGCGGGGCGTCGTTCGGGAGAGTTGATGCTGAGTAAGACAGCAGGCCGCCTCCGCGGTAGCGGGCGCGGCCACTTGCATCGCGCGCTGGTGCCCCTCGGCGCTTGTGTCGCAGCGGCGCTGGTGCCCCTGCAGGGCGCAGAGGCGGGCGTGACGTTCCGGCTGGACCGGTTGCAGGCCGGGCCGGGCGAAACCGTGCGCGTCGAAGCCATGTTCTTCAACGAAGGCAATGCCACGGCAACCTGGGACGCCCCCCAGGAGCTCATCCTGCAGTGGCGGGACGCCCAGGGCAACGTCGTTCGCACGCCCGCGCGCCTGGACGGCGGACGCGCCGTGCTCCAGGTCCCGGTGGGGCAATTCTCGCGGGCCAGCTGGTCGGTGACCGTTCCCGCACAGGCCCGCGGATTGCAGGCCATTGCAATCGAAGGCGAGCCTGTGCTGCTGGCCCTCGACGCCACATCGGCCGAGAGGGGCGAGATCGTCGCAGCGCCGGCGGTCGGTCCCATCGTCGATCCGGCCGCGCCCGGTGGGGCCCGGGTTCCGGATGCGGGCGTGCTGGCAGGCACGGGCGACCTAGTGGACGACGGTGCGGCGCGCAGCACGGCGCAGCAAGGGCCGCCGCCCGCCGCGAGCGACGATCGCTCTGTGCTCGATCGCTTCCGCAGCGCGCTTTCGCCCTACGAGCCTGTTTACTTCAGCCTCGGCGCCCGGCCACACCTGAACGCGCGTTTCCAGATCAGCCTGAAGTTCCGGTTGTTCCAACCCGACGACGAGCGGGAGAGCGGTTTCTTGAACAACCTCTACCTCGGCTACACGCAAACCTCGCTTTGGGACATTGGCGAGAACTCCGCACCCTTCCGCGACAGCAGCTATCGCCCGTCGGTGTTTTGGCTGTCCGAGCGCGTCTGGGAGTCGCCGGACCGCCGCAAGTCTCTCGGATTCGACGGAGGATTCGAGCATGAGTCCAACGGCCGCGGCGACGACGACTCGCGGGCCATCAACTCCTTGTACGCGCGCCCGACGCTGCGCTACCGCTTCGAGGATGGCAGCACCCTGAGTTTCGGCCCCAAGATCAAGTACTACGTCACGCGCAAGGGCAACCCCGACATTGCGGACTACCGCGGCCACGTCGATTACCAGCTCCGCTGGGCCAGGGACGATGGCCTCATGGTGTCGGCCCTGGCGCGCAAAGGGCACGAGAAGGGCTCGCTGCAAGTCGACATGGCCTATCCGCTGCGCAAGCTCGGCCTGGGCAAACTGAACGGCTTCCTGCACGTCCAGTACTTCAACGGCTATGGCGAAACGCTGCTGGACTACAACGTGCGGGCCAAGTCGCAGGTGCGCATTGGCCTGATGGTCGTACGCTGAGCCCGGCGGGCGTCAGGCTTCGAGCATCTCCACGGGCCGGTTCCAGACCAACAGTGCCAGGCACCCCTTGGAGCTCTGGACGCTGTGTTGCGTGCCGGGCGGGTTGACCACCAGCGTCCCGGCCGGATAGACGCCGCGCTCGTCCTGCTGTTCACCTTCCAGCACCAGGATGTGCTCGAGTCCGGGGTGGCGGTGCAGTGGCACGGACGCTCCCGGCTCGTAGCGCAGGTAGGCGGCCGCCGGGCCGCCGTTCGGTTCGCGGTAAAGCCAGGCCACCGCGACGCCCGGTCGCAGCACGCCCCATTCCAGCTGCCCAGGTACGCGGCTGAGCGCGCTTGCGAAGACCAGCGGTTCGTTCATTGCGCCGCCTCCGCTGCCTCGGGTAGCTTGGCGCCCAGGGCCGCCAGCAACGTGCGGGAGTCGGCCACGGCGCCGAACACGCCACCCTGCATCTTGATCATGTTGATGGCGGCCTCGTGATTGCCGCGGTCCGTCGCGCCGCAGCAGTCTTCGAGCAGCAGGCATTCGTAGCCGCGGTCATTGGCCTCGCGCATGGTGGTGTGGACGCATACGTCGGTGGTGATGCCCGTCAGTACCAGGTTGCGGATGCCGCGCGTGCGTAGGATCAGGTCGAGGTCCGTGGCGCAGAAGGAGCCTTTGCCCGGCTTGTCGATGATGGGCTCACCCGGCAGCGGAGCCAGTTCGGGAATGATTTCCCAGCCCGGTTCGCCGCGCACCAGGATCCGCCCGCAGGGGCCGGGGTCGCCGATGCCGGCGCCGATGCGGCGCGAGCGCCAGCGCTTGTTGGCCGGCAGGTCGGAGAGGTCGGGCCGGTGCCCCTCCCGGGTGTGGAGAATGTGGAAGCCTGCGCTGCGCATGGCCGCAAGCACGTTGCGTAGGGGCTCTATCGGCGCGCGCGTGAGCGACAAGTCGTAGCCCATCTGGTCCACGTAGCCGCCATGTCCGCAGAAGTCCGTCTGCATGTCGATGACGATCAAAGCCGTGTTCGAGGGCTGCAGGTCGCCGTCGAAGGGCCAGGGGTAAGGGTCGGCCGGCAGGAAAAGCTCGCTCATGGTGTCCTCGTTGATAGCGACCCCGAGCAGGTTAAACAGCGCCGGGCCGCATCAACAAGCAACGAATAATGAGCGCACCGTTGCCGTTGCGGCAGCGGTGGGGCCGGGAAGGTCAGTGCTTCAGGTTGGGCGCGATCAGGGCATGCAGCGCCTTGGCGATCTCGGGCGAGCCGGAGACGATGTCGCCATGCTCTGGCCAGGGAGAACGTTCGTATGGGTCGAAAGCCAGGCCGCCCGCCTCGCGCACCAGCAGCGTTCCGGCGGCAATGTCCCAGGGCTTGAGCCGCAGTTCCCAGTAGCCGTCGAACCGGCCGCAGGCCACCCACGCGAGGTCCAGCGCTGCCGCGCCGTTGCGCCGCACGCCGCGGGTGCCGTGCATGGCGTCGCGCAGCATGGGCAGGTAGTTGTCGGTGAAGGACATGTCGCTGTACGGGAAGCCGGTGGCCAGTAGCGCATCGGCCAGGCTGCCGGTGCGCGAGCACTGGATGCGATGGCTGTTGAGCCATGCGCCGACGCCGCGTACGCAGGTGAACATTTCCTCCCGGCACGGGTCGTAGATGACCCCGACCACCGGGCCGGGCTCGCACTTGGCGTCGTCGAACGCGACGCCGCAGTCTTGGTTGGCCACCAGCGCGATGGAGACCGCGTAGTGGGGAATGGCGTGGACGAAGTTGGTGGTGCCGTCGAGCGGGTCGATGTACCAGCTCGCCGGGCCGGAGGGCGTTCCTCCGGTTTCCTCGGCGACGATGCCGAATTGCGGGGTGCGTGCGCGCAGGACCTCGATGATGGCGATCTCGGCTTCGCGGTCGGCCTGCGACACCAGGTCATTGCGCGCTTTCAGGTCGATGACCAGCTCCGAGCGCTTGTGCGCGTAGGCCTGCAGGATCGCAGCGCCGGCGTGGGCGGCCGTGACCGCGGCTTCGAGCGCCTTAAACAGGTCTAGGGGCGCGGCTTGGTCCGGGGTGGGGGC
>NZ_JADGHH010000018.1 GCF_019689535.1 Pigmentiphaga sp. | reverse complement strand
CGCTGAGCGTGCACAGCGAAGGACAGGGCAAGGGCTCGACATTCACCCTCACCCTGGACGACCCCTCCGGCAGCGTGCCGCACCCGCCCGCACCCGAAGAACGCCCCGACTCGCCTTCCGCGGTGCGCCCGCCCAGCATCCTCCTGGTGGAAGATAATGTCGACACCGCCGAGGCCATGCAATTCCTGCTTGCCGAGTACGGGTACCACATAGACATCGCGGAGAACGTTGCCGCCGCCCGCGCCCGCATCGAATGCAAGCGCTACGACGTGCTCGTGAGCGACATGGGCCTGCCTGACGGCGACGGCATCGACGTGCTCAGGCACTACGCGCCGGCTGCCGACCAAATGGCGATCGCGCTGACGGGGTACGGCATGGAGGCCGACGTGCGGCGCAGCCTCGACGCGGGCTTCGCCATACACCTGACCAAGCCCCTGGACATCGACCACCTGCTCAACGTCTTGCGGCATGGCCGCCGGTCCTGACCTGCGCGGCCCGGACGGCGCATGAGTTGTTTAGGATTCGGCTAGAATGAGCTGCAAATTATTTACTAATTTGCACAAATGACTGTGCCCCCCGCCCGGCGAACCGCCGCGGCGCCCCGCGCGCCGGGGGGCACCCGTTTGCTCCCATGGACCGCTTCAAGCAGATCGAATCCTTCGTCTCGGCCGTCGCGAGAGGCAGCCTCTCCGCGGCCGCCCGCAGCGAAGGCGTCGCGCCAGCGGTCATTGGGCGGCGCATCGACGCGCTCGAAGCCCGTCTCGGGGTAAAGCTGCTGATACGCACCACGCGCAAGATCTCCTTGAGCCCGGAAGGCGCAGAGTTCTACGAGGAGTGCCAGCAAATCCTGCAGGCCCTGGAAAACGCAGAGAACGGCGTCGCCGCTGGCGGTGCCTCCCCCAAGGGGCATCTGCGCGTCACGGCCCCGGCCGGATTCGGGCGGCGCCACGTCGCCCCGCTCCTGCCCCAACTGCTGGAAGCGCATCCGGGCATCCGAGTGACGCTGGACCTGAACGACCGGCTGGCCGACCTGGTAAACGAAGGCTACGACTGTGCCATCCGCATCGGCGATCTAGCCGACTCCAGCCTGGTCAGCGTGCGCCTGGCGGACAACCGCCGCATGGTGGTGGCCGCGCCCGCATACCTGCGGCGCCATGGCACGCCCCGGCATCCGTCGGACCTGGCCAGGCACAACTGCCTGTCGCTGGGAGCCAGCGGCAGCCAGACACGCGGCTGGCTGTTCACGATCGACGGGAAGGTGACGCCGCAACGGGTCTATGGCACGCTAGAATGCACCGACGGCGCCGTTCTTCACGCCTGGACGCTGGCAGGCCTGGGTTTGGCGTGGCGTTCGCTCTGGGAAGTCGCGGACGATCTAAAGCAAGGCCGCCTCGTCACCGTGCTCGACGATTTCGCTGCCCCGCCCAACGGCATTTATGCCGTCTATCCACAACGAAAACACCTGCCGCTGCGCGTACGGGTCTTCATCGACATGCTGCGGCAGCAATACGCCGAACGCCTCCCCGGGGCCTAGCCCGCTTATAAAGATTCCTCCCATGAACAAGCGCATCCCCCTCACCGCCGACGCTGTCCGTTGTTCGACCTGCGGACTGGGTCAATTCTGCCTGCCCATCGGCATGGAGCCCGAAGATGCGAGCCGGATGGACGAGCTCGTACAGGAACGCATCCGGATCCCGAAGGGGCAAGCGCTTTTCCACACCGGCGACACCTTGGACGCCGTCTACGGCATCCGCTTCGGCACGTTGAAAACCTTCCTGGAACGCGCCGACGGACGCCAGCAAATCACGGGCTTTCACCTCGCCGGCGAAATCGTCGGCTTGGACGGATTGGCGGGCGCGCGGCACGCCTCCACCTCCGTTGCCCTGGAAGATAGCGAAGTCTGCGTCATACCGGTGCGCGACCTGTCGTCCGTCGCCCATCGCCTGCCTTCGTTGCAACGCCAGCTCATCCGGTTGATGAGCCGCGAAATCGAGTGCGACCAACAGATGCTGCTGTCGCTGGGCGCCATGCGGGCGGAGGAACGCCTGGCCCTGTTCCTGCTCAACCTGTCGGAGCGCCTGGCTGCCCGCGGCTACTCATCCTCGGTGTTCGTGCTGAGGATGAGCCGGCAGGAAATCGGCAACTTCCTCGGCCTGACGCTGGAAACCGTCAGCCGCCTGTTTTCCCGCTTCACCAAGGCGGAGCTGCTGCGCATCAGGCGCAAGGAGATCGAGATCGTCGACATGGAGGGTCTGCGCCGCGTCGCTGGCCTTCCCTGCTAAACGCCGTGCCCGTCTCACCCTTCCGCAGGCTCCGCCCGGGCGGCGGTGGTACATCCTTTGCTTGAGCAGGGTCGTCTTCTCTCAGGGATTGCCATGTCAGCCTGGATTCGCCGTATCTCCCCCGCTCTCGCAACCCAAGCCTCGGGGCCGCTCGCCAACGTCCGCGTGGCCGTCAAGGACAATATCGACGTGGCCGGGGTACCCACCACCTGTGCCTGCCCGGACTTCGCCTATACGCCCGCGACGAGCGCCGTCGTGGTGCAAAAACTGCTCGATGCCGGTGCATCCATCGTCGGCAAGACGAACCTCGACCAATTCGCGTGCGGACTCAACGGCACGCGCTCCCCTTTTGGGGCGGTTCCCAACGCCTTGCGCCCAGAATACGTCAGCGGCGGCTCGAGCAGCGGCTCGGCGTGGGCCGTGGCCACCGGCGAGGCCGACGTGGCACTAGGCACGGACACCGCCGGTTCGGGTCGGGTTCCGGCCGGCTTCAACAATATCGTGGGCCTGAAGCCCTCCATCGGCTTGCTCAGCGCCAAAGGGGTGTTTCCCGCCTCGCGCAGCTTCGACACCGTCAGCATCTTTGCCCGCACCGTGGCCGAGGCCGTAGACGTGCTCAACGTACTGGCCGACACCGGTGCGGTCACGCCAGACCTGCGCGCGATGCCGGAG
Organism: Pigmentiphaga sp.; assembly: GCF_019689535.1. GTDB lineage: Bacteria > Pseudomonadota > Gammaproteobacteria > Burkholderiales > Burkholderiaceae_B > Pigmentiphaga. Next base: position 24,760 of record NZ_JADGHH010000018.1, on the reverse strand, counting down.
AATTTCTGCTTCGGCGTGCCGATGCGTCCCGAGTTCGCCGGGGACGTGTTGGCTGCCGAGGCCTACGAGGCGGCTTGCCGCCGGCTCGAGTCGCTGGGCGGCACCGCCGTGCCCATCGATGATGCGCCGCTTGCCGAAGTCGCCTCCTGGCTGTACGAAAGCGCGCTGGTGGCTGAGCGGTATGAAGCGATCCGCGACTTTTTCGATGCCCGCCCCGAGGCCGTCATCGAACCCGTGCGCACCATCATAGGCGGCGGCCGAAAGTACAGTGCGGCCGACGTCCTGGCCATGCAAGTCCGGCTGGACGAAGCACGCGAGCGGCTGGCGGCGACCTGGCGCGACATCGACGTGCTCGCCGTCCCGACTGCTCCCACGCTGCCCACGATCGCCGCCATGCTGGCCGATCCCGTGGACCTGAACCGGACGCTCGGCCGCTACACCAATTTCGTCAACCTGCTGCGCTGGGCGGCACTCGCCGTGCCGGCCGCGATGCGCCCCGACGGCCTGCCGTTCGGCATCACGCTGATCGGACCGTCCGGATCCGACTGGCGCCTGGCGCAGCTTGGCCAGCGCTTCCATCACGCGACGGGCCTGCCCCAGGGGGCGCTGGGAACACCCCTGCCTGCGCCGCGAGAGATCGCTCCCCCCCTGAAAGACGCCCTGCCCATCGCAGTGGTCGGCGCCCACCTGAGCGGCATGCCCCTGAACTGGCAGTTGACCGAGCTCGGGGCGCGCAAGCTGTGCGAAACTCGTACCGCCCCCGAGTACCGCCTGTATGCGTTGCCTGGCACCACGCCCCCCAAGCCGGGCCTGGTGCGCGTCGGCCCGGGCGGTGCGGCGATCGTGGTCGAAGTCTGGAACCTTCCGCTACATCACGTGGGCGCCTTTCTGAAACAGGTTGCCTCGCCACTGGGCATAGGCAGCGTCGCCCTCGAGGACGGCACGCTCGTCCACGGGTTCGTCTGCGAGCCATGGGCCGTGGCGGATGCTCGCGACGTCTCCGAATACGGCGGCTGGCGCCGCTATGTGCAAAGCCTCGGATAAGAACACGGGAACGCGGCGCAGGAAGCTTGGCGTTCGGCGCCCGCGCCGCGTCAGACCGCGATCATGCTCCTGACGTCGCGCTGGGACATCAAGGCGGCCTCGCCGCCGTCGATGATCTCGCCGCGACGCATGACCCAATAATGGTCCGCGAGCTCTTCCGCGAAGTCGTAATACTGCTCCACTAGCAGTACGGTCAGCCCTTCCTCATCCACCAAGCTGCGCAGCGCACGGCCGATATCCTTGATGATGGACGGCTGGATGCCTTCCGTGGGTTCATCCAGGATGAGCAGCGAAGGCTCGCTCATCAACGCGCGTCCGATGGCCAATTGCTGCTGCTGTCCGCCAGACAAATCTCCCCCTCGCCGGCGCTTCATCGAGGCGAGCACCGGGAAAAGATCGTAAATCCGCTGCGGCACCTGCCTCGACGCCTTGCGGCTGGCCGCCCCGATCAGCAAATTTTCTTCCACCGTCAGGCGGGGAAAAATCTCGCGTCCTTGCGGCACGTAGGCGAACCCGCGCTCCACTCTGGCGTAAGGCGGCAATCCCTCCACGGCATGCCCGTGCCAGCGGATGTGCCCGCTGCGCGGCGCCACCAGGCCCATCAGCGTCTTGAGCAGGGTCGTCTTGCCTACGCCGTTACGCCCCAGGAGAACCGTCAGCCGCCCCGCCTCTGCGGTGAAAGAGACGTTGCGGAGAATGTGGCTGCCGCCGTAGAACTGATTGAGGCCCGAGACTTCCAGCATGCGTCATCTCCCGAGATAGGATTCGATGACGGCTTCGTCGGCGCGGACGGAAGCCAGCGTGCCCTCGGCCAGTACCCTGCCCTCGGCCATCACGGTCACGCGGCCAGTCTCGCCGGCCAGCGCCGCGACGAAATCCATGTCATGTTCGACCACCACGATGGAACATGAGTCCTTGAGTCGCGCCAGCAGTCCGGCCAGCTCCATGGTCTCGTGATCGGTCATGCCCGCCACGGGCTCGTCGAGCAGCAATAGACGCGGTTGTTGCATGAGCAGCATGCCGATCTCCAGGCGCTGCTTTTGCCCGTGCGAGAGGTCGCCCGCCAGGCGATAGGCCTCGGACTCCAGGTGCAGCATGCACAGCACCTCTTCGACCTGCCGCTGCGCCTGGCGATCGAACCGCGCACGCAATGACGCCCACCAGTCCTTGCGCGTGTTCATCGCCAGCTCGAGGTTCTCCCAAACCGGGTGCTGGCTGAACACCGTGGGCTTTTGAAACTTGCGCCCGATCCCGGCCCGCGCAATCGACGGCTCGTCCATCTTCGACAAATCCATGGTCTGCCCGAGAAAGACCTTGCCGCAAGTGGGCCGGGTCTTGCCCGTGACGACGTCCATCATGGTGGTCTTGCCGGCGCCATTGGGGCCGATCACGCAGCGGAGTTCCCCTTCGTCTATCGAAAGCGTCAAGTCGTCGAGGGCCTTGAAGCCGTCGAACATGACGGTAACAGCCTCTAGGTAGAGGATGGGCCCGTGGGATACGTCGATCTCCCCGGCACGCGCCAAATGCCCCAGGCCGGTGACCGACCCGCTTGCATTCGTGCCGGCCTGCAGGTCGTCGACAGTCGCCCGGGCGCTCATGCGGCATCCCCCGCCCGGCCACGCCGAAGCAGCCCCACGATGCCGCGCGGCAGGAATAGCGGCACCAGCACGAATATCGCGCCGAGGAAAAACAGCCAATATTCGGCGAAATGCGTCGTAAATACGCTCTTGGCGCCGTTGACCGCGAATGCGCCGACGATGGGCCCGAACAACGTGCCGCGGCCGCCCACGGCAACCCAGATTGCCATCTCGATGGAATTGACCGGGGACATCTCACTCGGATTGATGATGCCGACCTGCGGCACGTACAACGCCCCGGCGATGCCGCACAGTACGGCCGACAAAGTCCAGATGAAAAGCTTATAGCCCAGTGGGCTGTACCCCAGGAACATGAGGCGCGACTCCGCATCGCGTATGCCCGTCGCCACGCGCCCCAGCTTGGAGGTGACCACGGCGCGCGCCGCGAGGAAAGACAGCACCAACGCCGCGAAGGTCGTCAGGAACAATACCGTGCGCGTCTCAGGCTGCGTGATGCCGAAACCCAGGATGCGCTTGAAGTCGGTAAAGCCATTGTTGCCGCCGAACCCTGTCTCGTTGCGGAAAAAGAGCAACATCGCGGCAAAGGTCATGGCTTGCGTGATGATGGATAGGTAAACGCCCTTGACGCGCGAACGGAAGGCAAAAAATCCGAATACCCAGGCCACGGCAGCCGGCACCAGGATCACGAGCAACAGGGCATAGGCGAAATGCTCGGTGCCGTGCCAGAACCAGGGCAATTCTTTCCAGTCCAGGAAAACCATGAAGTCTGGCAAGTCGCTCTGGTAGTGGCCGTCCCGGCCAATGCTGCGCATCAGGTACATGCCCATGGCATAGCCACCCAGCGCGAAAAACAAACCGTGCCCCAGGCTGAGGATGCCGCAGTAGCCCCAGACGAGATCGAGGGCCAGCGCAGCAATGGCATAGCACATCAACTTGCCCACGAGCGTCATGCCGTAGGCCGACAAATGCAGCGGATGCCCGGCCGGAAGCACGAGCGCGCAAAGCGGCACGCCCACGCCCACCGCCGCCACCAGCACGGCCAAGGAGATCCAGGCGCGGCGCCCGAGCAAGGCCGGCCGCTCCGGCAGCGCCAGCTCGAATCGCGCAGGCCCGTCGCTCCCGGCGGGCAGGGTACCCGCCTGCGCGCCGCGCTCCCGGCGATCCTTCTGCCACTGCGGCGCCGCTTCGTCCAGAACCTGCCGATACGCCATCATGCCTCCGCGCTGCGCCCTTTCAAGGCAAAGATGCCCTGCGGACGCTTTTGAATGAACAGGACGATCAACACCAGCACTGCGATCTTGGCCAGGACCGCGCCCCAGAAGGGCTCGATCAATTTGCTGGCCATGCCCAGGCCGAGCGCGCCGACGACCGTTCCGGCGAGTTGGCCCACGCCACCGAGGACCACGGCCATGAACGAATCAATGATGTATCCCTGCCCGAGGTCCGGCCCGACGTTGCCAATCTGGGCGAGCGCACAGCCCCCCAAGCCGGCAACCCCCGCGCCGAACCCAAATGCATAGCTGTCGACCTTGCGCGTCTTGACGCCCACGCAGGCAGCCATGTCGCGGTTCTGCGTCACCGCACGCACGAATAGCCCGAGCCGGGTACGGTTGAGCACCGCCCAGGCAAGTGCAACGACGGCAAGCGAGAAAGCAAGGATGATCAGGCGGTTGTACGGGAGGATGAGGCCCGGCAAGATCGCGATCCCGCCGGTCATCCAGCCCGGGTTGGCTACCTGCACGTTCTGCGCGCCGAAGATCATGCGCACGGCCTGGATCATCAGCAGGCTCAGCCCGAAGGTCGTCAACAGCGTCTCTAGCGGGCGGCCGTACAAATGGCGCAGCACGAGGCGTTCGATCAGCAGCCCTGCCAGCGCCGCCACGGCGAACGCGGCAGGCACCGACAGCAAGGGGTACCAGTCGAACCATCCGGGCGCGTACCGCTGCACGGCTTGCTGGACGACATAGGTGGCATAGGCCCCGAGCATGAGGAACTCCCCATGGGCCATGTTGATCACGCCGATCAGGCCATACGTAATGGCCAGGCCGAGCGCTGCCAACAACAAGACGCTGCCCAGGCTCAGGCCGGAAAACAGGGTCGCCGCCAAGTCTCCCCACCACTGCCACCGGTCCAGCGACGCGATGCCCGCGCGCGCGGCGGCGCGGACTCGGGCGTCCGTCTCGTGCCCCCCGGACGGCTCTGCCAACGGCCGGAGGAGGTCACGCAGCTCGGGCTGCCGGCGGGCGACGACCAGGTCGATGGCGGCCAGCTGCACTTCGGGATCCGGATCATTCAGCGCAGACATCGCCCACAGGGCGTCCAGCCGGGACTTGATGTCCGGATCAGCCTCGGTCATCCGCGCCCGCTCGACCAGGGGCCGGAATCGAGCATCGGGATTGGCCAAGAGCGCCTCGGCGGCCGCGCGGCGCTGGGCCAGGTCCTGATCAAACAGGCGGCGCGCCGCGATGCCCCGCTCGACCAAACTGCGCAAGCGGTTGTTCAGCATGATCGGCTCGGCGGCCGCCGCTTCCCCCTCGGAGACCGGCATCCCGGCCAGCGCGTCGGCGCTGGCCGCGCCCGAGCCGATGATGATGCGCCCGGCTGCATCGACCGCCGCGTCCCCATCAGACAAGGCTTGCAGCAATGCAGCCGCGCGGGGATCCGGGTCGGTCGCCAACGCGCCCAGCGCTTGCTCCTTGGACGCGTAGTCGTCCCCGGCCAGGGCCTGGAGGTCTTCCGCCGTCAGAGCAGCCGCGCCGGCGTGCCAGCACAACAGGCCGCACACCAGCCACCGGAGAGCCGGGATACGCATTCACGCAACTCGCGCACGGAGATCTTCGTGCAGGGACACGACATCCGGCTTGCCCTTGTTGCCTTCGATATACGGACTCCACGGCTGTGCGCGGATGGGCCCCTTGGTGCGCCAGACGACGTTGAACTGCCCGTCCGCGCGGACCTCGCCGATCATGACAGGCTTGTGCAGGTGATGGTTACCGTCCATCGTCAGCGTGAAGCCGCTCGGGGCATCGAACTTCTGGCCGATCATCGCGGCGCGGACTTTGTCGACATCGGTGCTTCCCGCCTTCTCCACGGCCTGCTTCCACATGTGCAGCCCGACGTAGGTCGCTTCCATCGGATCATTGGTCACCGCCTTGTCGGCGCCTGGAAGCTTCTGTGACTTGGCCCATTCGGCCCATTGCTTCTTGAACTTGTCATTGGTGGGATTGCGCACCGACATGAAGTAGTTCCATGCCGCCAAATGCCCGACCAAAGGCTTGGTGTCGATGCCCCGCAGCTCCTCTTCGCCAACCGAGAACGCGATCACGGGTACGTCAGAGGCCTTCAGGCCTTGGTTGCCGAGCTCTTTATAGAACGGCACGTTCGAATCGCCGTTGATGGTCGACACCACCGCCGTCTTGCCGCCCTGCGCGAAACGCTTGATATTGGCAACGATGGTTTGGTAATCGCTATGGCCGAACGGCGTGTACACCTCTTCGATGTCCGATTCCTTGATGCCCTTGCTCAACAGGAAAGCACGCAAGATGCGATTGGTCGTGCGCGGGTAGACGTAGTCGGTGCCGAGCAGGAAGATGCGCTTGGCGCCACCGCCTTCCTGGCTCAACAGGTACTCCACCGCGGGAATGGCCTGCTGGTTGGGTGCAGCTCCGGTATAGAAGACGTTGCGGGACATTTCCTCGCCTTCGTACTGTACCGGGTAGAAAAGCAATCCGTTGAGCTCCTCGAACACCGGCAGCACCGACTTGCGCGAGACCGAGGTCCAGCAGCCAAAGACTGCCGCGACCTTGTCTTGCGTCAGCAGCTGGCGCGCACGCTCGGCGAACAAAGGCCAGTTCGAGGCAGGATCCACCACCACGGGCGCGATCTTGCGCCCCAGCACGCCGCCCGACCGATTGATCTCGTCGATGGTCATCAGCGCCACGTCCTTGAGCGACGTTTCCGAGATCGCCATCGTGCCAGACAAGGAATGCAGTATGCCGACCTTGATGGGCGATTTGTCCTGCGCCCAGGCACGCATCGATACGCCCGCCAGCGACATGGCGCCTGCCAACGAACCCAGTTTGAGAACCTCGCGTCTGTTCATTTGCTTTCCTCGGGTGGTGCAGTGGCTGAAAAATCAGGCGGCAGGCTTGAGCGACACCAGGGGATCCCCGGCGTTGATCAACATGCCCGTCCTGCAGTGAAAGGTCGACACGACGCCGTCGCGAGGCGCCGAAATGTGGAACTCCATCTTCATGGCCTCGAGAATGAGCAACGGATCGCCGGCCTTCACGACGCTGCCTGGCTCGGCCAGCAGTTTCCAAACGTTGCCGCTGATGTCTGCCGACACCACGTGGGCATCGGGCTCGGCCAGCTCGACCTCGAGCGGCCCCGCGGCTGCCGTTTCCGCCTGCGCGGCTTCATCCTCGGCCTGCCAGCGCGCGACTTCGGCCTCGAAGGCCTGCTTCTGGCGCGCCCGGAAGTCCGCCAGCTCGGGTTCGATGGACTTCAAGAACGCGTTGTACTCGCGCAGGTCGAACAGTTCCTCGGTGATCTCCACCGACGTGCGGCCGGCGCGGAAATCCTCCCGCATGCGATCAAGCGTGGGCTCATCGACAGGGTAGAAACGTACCTGGTCGAAGAACTTCAAGAGCCACGGCTGGCCGTCGATGAACACTTTGTTCTTCAGGAACTTGTTCCAGATCGGCAGCGTCCTGCCGACCAGTTGATAGCCTCCCGGCGAGTCCATGCCGTAAATGCACATGTAGACGCCGCCTATGCCGACCGTGCCCTCGGCCGTATACGTGCGCGCGGGGTTGTACTTGGACGTGAGCAGCCGATGGCGCGGATCGATGGGAACGGCGCAGGGTGCTCCCAGGTAGACGTCGCCCAGGCCCAGCACCATGTAACTGGCGGCGTAGACGATGTCGCGCACCTCCTCGACCGACGACAGGCCGTTGATGCGGCGGATGAACTCGGTATTGCTGGGCAGCCACGGCGCCGTGTCCCGTACCGACTGGCGATAGCGCGCCACGGCGTCCAGCGTGGCGCTGTCTTCGAATGCCAGCGGCAGATGCACGATGCGGCTGCGCACCTTCATGTCCTCGACGGCCGGCAGGCTGGCCTCGCGCGCGAGCAAGCCTTCGATCAAGTCGCGCTGGTGGATGATGCGGCTGTCGTAATGGATCTGCAGCGAACGCACGCCCGGAGACATTTCCAGCACGCCCGGTATGGGATCGGCGCGCAAGGCCTCCATCAGCGCGTGGACACGGAAGCGCAGGTTCAAGTCGAGCACGTTCTCCCCGTACTCGATCAACACGTATTTGTCGCCGGCCTGCCGATAGACGGCCTTGGGCGTGGCACCATCGCCGGCGACCTCCGCCAGGATGGTTGGCGACGCAGGCGTACCCCGCACCGGCGTGAGCGGCGCATGGACCGCGGTCAACGGGGGCAACGGCAGGTCTTCCAGCGTCTCGACGATGCGATCCTGAGTGCGCTCCAACTCCAGCGCCTGCTCGAATGAGATCGGCACGAAACGAATTTTGTCGCCCGGCTTGACCTGGCCGACCTTCCACAATTCGCCCTTGACGATCGTGACCGGACAGACGAAACCGCCCAGGCTCGGCCCATCGCGGGTGAGGATGACCGGCATATCGCCCGTAAAGTTGACGCTGCCGATGGCGTATTCGCAATCATGGATATTGGACGGGTGCAGCCCGGCCTCGCCACCGTCCGTGCGCGTCCACGTGGGCTTGGGGCCGATCAGCCGAATGCCGAGCCGGTTGGAGTTGTAGTGCACCTCCCAGTCGGCCGCAAAAAAGCCGGCGATGGATTCCTCGGTAAAGAAATCCGGCGCGCCGTGCGGGCCGTAGAGCACACCGATCTCCCACCGCGTTCCGTAAGCCGGCACCAGGGATGCAGGCAATGGTGCTGGCTCGGCAACGGGAGGCGGCGTCGTGCTGCCTGCCAGCGCCGGGTTGGCGATGGTGAGCATGTCCGCACTGCGCAGCGGCCGGCCGGCATGTCCGCCAAACTGCCCCAGTGCAAAAGTCGACTTGCTGCCGAGATAATCGGGAACGTCGATGCCGTTGCGAACCGCGACATAGGTACGGCAGCCGCTCGAGACGCGGCCGACCTTCAGCACCTGGCCTGCGGCCACCTGCACCGGCTGCCAGAACGGCACCGGCACGCCGTCTAGCGTGGCGTCGGACGGCGCCCCGGTCAGCGCGACAACGGTAGCGCTGTGGAACTTCATGCTCGGCCCGATGACCGTGCACTCCAGCGCGGCCGCGGATGCGTGGTTGCCGACGATGCGGTTGGCCAGGCGGAACGCCCAATCGTCCATGGGCCCGGAAGGGGGTACGCCGATGTCCCAATAGCCGACGCGCCCTGGATAATCCTGCACGGTGGTATAGGTACCCGGCTCCAGGACCTCGATGGTCGGCGCGGGAAAAACGAAGCCTTCCAAGAAACGCGTGGACAAGCGCCCGTCCTGGAACTCCGCGCTGGCCGCGACTTGGCGCAGGTATTCGAGATTGGTTGAAATCCCGCCCAACCGCGTGGCCGAAAGCGCGGACTGCAACCGGGCAATGGCCTGCGCGCGATCGCTGCCGTGTACGATGAGCTTGGCGAGCATCGGATCGTAATGCGGCGAGACCTCGGTTCCGGTATCGACCCAGCCGTCCACCCGTACGTCGGCGGGGAATGCCACTTCCGTCAGTACGCCCGGCGAGGGCTGAAACCCCTTGAGCGGGTCTTCCGCATACAGCCGGACTTCGATGGCCGCCCCCGCGGCGAGATACGGCTGGTCGAGATCGGGCGGTTCGCCGGCAGCGGTGCGTACCATCCACTCGACCAAGTCCACGCCCGTCACGGCTTCCGTAATGCCATGTTCGACCTGCAGGCGGGTATTGACCTCGAGGAAATAGAATTCGTCACGCCCGGCGTCGTAGATGAACTCCACGGTCCCCGCCGAGCGATAGTTCACGGACTGCCCCAAGCGGCGTGCCGCTTCCAGCAACCGCTCGCGCGTTGCGACCGGCAGACCCGGAGCAGGCGTTTCTTCGATGACCTTCTGGTTCCGGCGTTGGATGGAGCAATCGCGCTCCCCCAGCACGGCGACCCGGCCACGGCCATCGCCGAAAATCTGTACTTCGACGTGGCGCGCCTGGTCGACGAAACGCTCGACGAACACGCCAGCGTCGCTGAAAAAATTCTTGCCCAGCCGCTGCACCGACTCGAATGCGGCCACCAGCTCCGCTTCGTCCTGGCATCGCATCAAGCCTATGCCGCCGCCGCCCGCGGTGCTCTTGAGCATCACGGGATAACCTATGCGCGCCGCCCACTGCCGGGCTTCCTCCAGGTCGGCCAGCAATCCGGAGCCCGGCGCGAGCGGCACGCCTGCGCGGTGCGCGAGCTCGCGCGCCGCATGCTTCAAACCGAAGTCGCGCATCTGCTGCGCGGTCGGCCCGACGAAGCTCAACCCAGCCGCCTCGCATGCCTCAGCGAAATCCGCATTCTCGGAGAGAAAACCGTAGCCGGGAATAATGGCCTGGGCGCCGGTGCGAAGCGCCGCCTCGATGATCCGGTCTCCGCACAGATAGCTTTCCGAAGGCGCCGCCTTGCCGATCGCCACCGCTTCGTCTGCCAACCGGACATGGGCACTGTCGCGATCCGCTTCTGAGTAAACAGCGACGCTTCGGATGCCCATGCGGGACAAAGTACGGATGATGCGTACGGCGATCTCGCCGCGATTGGCAATGAGAACGGTGTGGAACATGACCTCTTCCGGCTGAGATGAACGGCCTGTTGCCAGGCCCACGGAAGAGGATTTAGCAATCGCTGTGCCATGCGTGAAACGACGCACAAGGTCGATGCAGGCACCGAAGTGAAGCCGTTTCGAGGCCCATGGCACCAGCATGGAGCACGCACGCCGGTACCGCCTTGGTGCATGGGGACGAGGCGGCGGGCGGTCAGGGCTTGATGGACGGGACGGCTTGGTAGCGGCCGAGGAGATCCTGGGCAGCCCGGACCTCGGGCAGGCCATCGCCTCCTTGCACGCGCGCCAGCATGTTGGCCATGAGCGCCAGCTGCGCGGCGCAGGGTCGGCGCTTGCCGAAACGCATGCGGCTCGCCAGCGCCCGCAACACGAGCGGCGGGGAATCCAGGGAGCAGGCGGTATCGAGCGCCCTGTCGAGCCAGGGCAGGAAGACATCGACGGGCTTGCCCTGCACGAACAGCAGTTCGCCCTTGATGCGCTCAAACTCGGATTGCACGAACCGGGCATTGGCGCTCTCGACTTCCTTCAACCCCTGCTCCGTCGCATGCAAGCCCCGCTCCGCATCTTGCGCCATCTCGCAGGCATCGGCCCAGCGCGAGATCAGGAAAAGCGTCAACCCTTTCATGATGTCCTGCAGGCGCTCGATGCAGGCGGCGATATAGTCCAGCTTATCGACCCGGCCGCGTGCGACATCCACCCAGGCCGCGGTCGTTTCCGCGCACAGTGTCAGCATCGGCGCATCCATTTCGCGGGCCACTTGCAAGGCCTCGTCAGAGAAGACGGCCATCTGGTCGATGTTCCGGTTCAGACGCTGCAGATCGGTGGCCAGCACCAGGGCGTAGAGCAGCGAATACCGATGTCCGGCTTCTCGCGCGCGCACCAACGATTCGCGAGAAGCCCGCAGCGCATCGTCAAACCGCCCGACGTACCAATAGGCAAGCGAGAGCAACCCCAAGCTCGTCACTTTCGCGTCCTGTCCGAGCATCATCCCCGGGCGCTGCGGCGGCTGGTAGACCCGCACGGCAGCTTCCAGGCATGCCACCGCATCAGCGAAATTGCCCAGGAAGAAGTGGCTATAGCCCCGCGCATAGTGCGCATAAGACAGCAAGTGCGCGTCGCCGGCACTTTCGGCCATGCGCAACAGGGTCTCGGCAAGCGCCATCGTCATCGAGAAATTGGCCCAGGAACTCGAGCTCGTCCACAGCCCCCAGTAAATCGGGAATAGCCTGGGATCATCGCCCAGCGGTTTGGCCAGGGTGAGCGCCGTGCGGAAGGAATCGACCGCCTGCTCGGATCCGAACCCGTACAGCGCACTCAACTGGATGCCGAGCTCCATGCGTATGCAGAGCTCTTCCATGATGGCGTCGATACCATCGCCCTCGCGCTCGAACCATTCCAGCGCACTACGGTAATAACCCACGGCCTCCCGATAGGCGCACTGCGCTGCGGCATGGCGCGCCGCATCCAGGAGATTCTTCACCGCCGCGGGACGGTTGCCCGCGCCGGCATAATGCCAGGCAAGGACTGCCGGATTGGGGTCGCCCTCACTTGCCTCGAGCACATGGGCCAGCCTTGCATGGGCCTGTGCGCGCGCGGAACGAGTCTGCGACTGGTAGGCAGCCTCGCGCAGCAATGCGTGCCGGAATGCATAGGTTTGGTCGCCGCGGCGCACGACGATGTTCTGCCGGAGCATGACTGCAATGGCCTCGGCCAGTTTCGCCCGCGGCTCGCCCATGGCTTCTGCCAGCAAGTCCAGCGTGAACTCACCTCCTACCACGGCAGCGAATTGCGCCACGCGGCGTGCCCGCCCTACGCTGTCGATGCGGGCCATCAGCAGGTCGTGCAAAGACCCGGGCAGGACATGCGGCCCGCCCGATTCGCGATCGCCCGCCAACAGATCCCGCGTCAGCTCCTCGGCATAGAGCGGAATGCCTTCCGAGGGCTTGACGATTTCGCGCAGCATCTCGGCATCGACTCGCTGGTCTTGCACGATGGAATGGACCAGGTCCACGATGGCCAAGTCGTCCAGCGGTTGAAGTTCGAGCACCTCCACCGCCGCCGTACGCTTCCACGGCGGCACGAATTCCGGACGCGCCGTAATAACCAGCATGCGACGCGGCAATGGCCGCTCCACGAGCAGCGCAAGCACCTCTCGGGTAGACGGGTCGGCCCAGTGCACGTCATCGAAATAAATCACGCCACCGGGAGGAACGAGCAAGGCCAGCAAGTCATGGAACAAAGAGCCCAGCTCTTCGCGTCCGCGGAACCGCGCCACGCCCCAGGCGGGATGCTCGCCGGGCAACATCCGCTGTTCGATGGCCTCCAAAAGGCGCGCGACTTCGCCCGTAAGCTGGGAAGGCCCGCTTCCATACTTCTCGCGCAGCGCCCGCATCCAGGCGACGAAAGGATGCAGCGGCATTTGCCGCAATTCGGACACGCAACGCAGCACGACCCGCTCGAGCTTATTCTCGGCACAGAAATGCTCGACGAGGAAGGACTTGCCCAGGCCTGCCTCTCCCCGCACCAGGCAAGCTCGCCCCGGGCGCTTGCGTCGAATCTCGCCGAGGACGGCGAGCTCTCGCTCGCGCCCACACAACACGCGCTCGCAGTCTGCGCGCTCCTGCACGGTCGCCGCGTTCACCAGGAAGGCCTGCATCTTCAACCCGCCGGCGCGGTCGTCCAGTTCTCCGATGGCTTCGGCGCAGAAGGCGGGACCCAGGCGTCGCAAGATCGTTTCGCTCACCACGACGCCGGATGCGCCCGACATCGCCCCCAACAGCAAAGCCAAGCGGGCAACCCTGCCGCCGGCATCGGGTATGTCGTCATCGACAGAACTCAGCACCATGCCCGTGTGCACGCCCAGGCCGATCTGCACCGGCAAGGGCCCGGCCAAGGCGCCAGACGCCTGCAACTCCCCAAGCGCCTGCCGGCAAGCCAGCGCGCCCGTCACCGCCCGGCGGGCCGCGTCTTCCTGCGCCACCGGATAGCCGAAATAGGTGACCAAGCCCCCGGGGGTGCGCGTGACGTGACCGCCGACCCCGCGCAGCACCGATTCGCAGCGCGCGATGAGTTCCAACAGGGTCTCGGCGACGTCTTCCGGCTCGCCCGTGACATAGAATTCACACGACAAAGCCGTGAGCTGGCGGCGCTCGCCCAAGCCCGCCCGCCTCGAGGCAGGCACGCCATGCTGGGCTGCAGCAGCATCCAGCAAGCAGGCAATCTTTGCATCCGGCGGGGCGCCCAGCTCCGTGTCCAGCACTTGCCGGTAGCGTTGAAATTCCTGCCGGGCGCGTTCGAGCTGGTCGGTATCGATCAACAAACGCAGTAGCCTGTGCCATGCAGCGTTGTCCAGCGGTGCCAGCACGGTCCATTGCTGGGCGCGCTCGATGGCAGCCGCGAGATTGCCTTCCTGTTCGTACGCATCCACCAGCATGCCGAGAGCCTGCAGATAGCGCTGCTGGTATTGGTGGCGCTGCAGTGCCACCCAATCGCAGAACTCGGGCGCATCGTCGAGTTCGAGTCCTTGCAGGAATTCGCCGCGATACAGCGAGACTGCGTACGCCACGCGTTCGCAATTGACAGGCGCGCCGGCGGCCGCCGTGCGTTGTTCCGCATCGAGTACGCCCGTAAATGCGGCCACGTCGGTCCACAGGCCGTTTTCCGCTCGCAGCCGCAGGACCTCTCGATTGCTTTCCATGAGGTCGGCGCTCAAGGCGTCCTTCAACTGGAACAGCATGCGGCGCAAGTTTTCACGCCCCGCCTGTGCGGAGGCGTCCGGCCATAGCAGGAAAGCGAGGGACTCACGCGTGTGGAATCCACTCTCGATGGCCAGATACGCCAGCAATGCTCGCGCCTTGTTGTAGCGTATGGAAAGCGGCCCCCGAGCGCTTTCCATCACTAACGGGCCCAATAGATACAAAGACAGCGACGATTGCATAGCTTCCGAGGTGTTGCCCAATGAAGATCGAGATGGCCAACCAGCCTATCCGCCACCAGTCTTTCGACACCTCGAGCTCCAATGAGCAGGTCGCGCCGCAGGCAAGCAGCCCCCATCCTTTCTAACGTGATTTAAATACGTCTTTATTCGCGCAAAGCAAAGGGGCAAATTCAAAACAAATGTTATCGAAACGAAAAGATTGTCACGATATTGTGATTATGACAGGTTGAAAGACGCGTTCCACCGCGACGGATGCGGAATAACCCGGCACCGTGGAACCACTATAGCCCCGATTCACGGATGCCGGCGCGGCGGGTCAGTGCGCTCGGCGCGCACGGGCGGCGATCAAGGCCGCAAACCCCGCCGATAGCAAGAATGCGAGGCATGCCCCGAGGTAAGGCCCCTGGCGTAACCCGGCATCGAGCAGGACGCCAAACGCCAGCGGGGCCACCGCGGACCCGGTATCCATGCCGGAATACACCAGCCCGTAAACGGAGCCCGTGGAACCGCGCGGCGTCACGCGGCGCACCAGCATGTCGCGGGACGGGCCCGCCACGCCGGCGCACAACCCGGCCAAGGCCACGCCGGGCACGGCCGCGGCGGCGGGGAGCCATCCCATCGCAAGGACTGCCAATAAAAACCCCGCGGCGATAAAGGACATGCCCACGATGCGCTCGCTGTGCGGGCTGCTCGAGACCAGGAAGCCGCCCATCACCATCCCTATCGCGCCTGCCACCATATACCCTGACAACGCCGTACTGGCCGCCACGCTCGAGATGCCGTAGGTTGCCGTCAAAATGGGCAAGGTGTAGTTCTGGACTGCGGAGATCGCGATCGACGAAAACGTGAAGAACAGAAAGGCGCCCCATACCACCGGATTGGCGAGCAGGCGCAGCGGCGAAGCACTGCCGGGGTTGCCTGCTCCGGCGTTCCGCGCGGCGCCTTTCGGCTTGCGGACGATGCCCACGGCCAACAAACGCCTTCCCAGGATGGTCAAGGCGAGCACCACCCCCAGCGCGAGGCTCGCGCCGAACGCGGCCACGCGCCAGTTGAAGAGATGGGTGAGGCTGGTCATGAATACCGGCGTCGCGGCCCAGCCGAGATTGCCGGTAATGCCGTGCGCGCTGAACGCATGGCCGAGCCGCGGCGCGCTGACGCGCTGATTCAGGATGGAGAAATCCACAGGGTGGAAAACGGAATTGCCCACGCCGGCCACGACAGCCGCCGCCAGCAACCAGGCGTAGCCGGGGGCGACGCCCAACATCACGCCGGCAACGACGAAACACGACAATCCGAACCAGAGCACCGGACGCGCACCGGCCCGGTCCACGACGAAGCCGGAACAGGCCTGCCCGATGCCGGACATGGCATAGAAGACCGCGACGAGTACGCCCAACTCGGCATAGCTATAGCCGAACTCCGCCGCCAGAGGCACGAATAGCGACGGGATCACCAATTGGAAGAAATGGGAACTCGCATGGGCAACGCCCACCAGCCCAATGACTTTCCAATCTTGCCTGCGCCGGGCAAATCTCAAGCCTGGCGCAACCAACACCTGCTGCACATCGTCTCCCTTTTTTACTGCCGCATGCCCTTGGTCCGCCTAGGTTGATTTCCTGATGACGGGCCATGCACGCTGTAGGTAATACATCATCGACCAGACCGTCAGCACCGCAGCGATCTCGATCAAGCGAGATCCCCACCACGAAAGATCGATGCCAAGCACAGAACGGCCGTATAACAAGCATGGTATGGCGGTCATCTGCGCCGCCGTCTTGAATTTGCCGAGCCAATGTACAGCCACGCTCGTGCTGGCACCGAGTTTGGCCATCCACTCGCGCAACGCGGAGATCGTGATTTCGCGGCCGATGATGATGAGGGCAACCATCGCGTCGATCCGCCCCAAGTTCAAGAGCACCAGTAGTGCAGCGCTCACCATGAGTTTGTCAGCGACGGGATCGAGAAAGGCGCCGAACGAAGAAGTCTGGTTCAGCCGCCGGGCGAGCCAGCCGTCGAGCCAATCCGTCAATGCGGCGAAGATGAACATGCCCGTTGCCAGCGCATCGCGTACAACCAAGAAGAAGACGTTCTCCGGTACGTAATACACGCTGACGATCAGCGGAATCATGGCGATCCGCAACCAAGTCAGGATTATCGGCAGATTCAGAGGAGGCATGGTCGAATGCTAACAGGCTCTGGGGAAAAGTTCTCAATGCAGCTGCCGATAGATCCGGTCGGCCAGTTCAAGTGAAATGCCTTCGACGGAAGCGAGGTCCTCGACGCTGGCCGCCATGACGCCGCGCAGTCCACCGAAGCGCGCTAGCAGCCGTTGCCTGCGTTTGGCGCCCACGCCCTCGATCTCTTCCAAGCGAGATACGTTACGCGCCTTCGCGCGCCGCGCCCGCATGCCAGTGATGGCGAATCGGTGGGCCTCGTCGCGGATCTGGGCGACGAGCATCAAGGCCGCCGACTCGCCGCCAAGGGCCAGGGGTTCCCTGCCGTCCGCGAAGACAAGCGTCTCCAGGCCCACCTTGCGCCCCTCGCCTTTCGCGACGCCGACCAGAAGACCGATGTCGAGGCCCAATTCCGCGAAAACCTGGCGCGCCACCTCTACTTGGCCCTTGCCGCCGTCGATCAGCACGACGTCGGGCATGATGCCGTCGCCGTCGGCGATTTTTTCGTAGCGGCGCGTCAGCACCTGGCGCATGGCTGCATAGTCGTCGCCGCCCGTGATGTCATTGATATTGTAGCGACGGTACTCCTTGGGCTGCATGGCGTGATGGTGATAGACCACGCAGGAGGCTTGGGTGGCCTCGCCAGCCGTATGGCTGATGTCGAAACATTCGATCCGCAGGCTCTCGAGCGCAGCCTCGTCGCCTTCTATCCCCAGCACCTGGGCCAACGCCCGCGTGCGGGCCTGCTGCGATCCGGCTTCGGCGAGCACCCTCGCCAACGCCAGCTCCGCGTTCTTCCTCGCCTGCTCCAGCCAGCTCTTGCGCACGCCCTGGGGTTGCTTGACGAGATTGACTTTGGACCCGGCCTGTTCGGCCAGCATGTCGACCAAGTCCGGATCGGGCAGCGCATGCGACACCACGATGGTCCCAGGCAGCGCGCGATCGATGTAATGCTGGGACATGAAAGCCTCCAGCACGTCGGCCGGCGAATCGCCGTCGGTGTGCGCGGGGAAAAAAGCCTTGTCGCCCAGGTGCCGGCCGCCGCGTATCATCGCCAGGTTCACGCACGCTTTGCCCCCCTGCATGGCGACGGCAATCACGTCCGTATCCCCGCTGCCGCCTTCCATCGTCTGCTGGTGCAGGACGCGGGAAAGCGCCGACAGTTGATCGCGCAGCACGGCCGCTTCCTCGAAGCGCATTTCCGCCGACGCGGCGAACATGCGCGTTTCGATGTCTTTCAGGACCGCCTGGGTCTGGCCGCGCAGAAACTGCGTGGCGCGTTCGACGTCGCGGCCGTAGTCTTCCTGCGAAATCAGGCCTACGCACGGCCCCGAACAGCGATGGATCTGGTAAAGCAGGCATGGGCGCGAGCGATTGGCGAAAACCGTGTCCTCGCAAGTACGCAGGCGGAAAACCTTCTGCAGGACCTGTATGCTCTCGCGCACCGCCCACACGTTGGGAAATGGCCCGAAGTACTGATTGGCGCGATCGGTCGCGCCGCGGTAATAGGCAATGCGCGGGAACGCGTGCCCGCTGACCTTCAGGTACGGATAGGACTTGTCGTCCCGGAACAAGATGTTGTAGCGCGGCGCCAGCGACTTGATGAGATTGTTTTCGAGCAGCAGCGCTTCGGCCTCGGAGCGGGTGACCGTCACTTCCACGCGTGCCACGCGCGCCAGCATGTGGGCGATGCGGGGACTGCTCACCTGCTTCTGGAAATACGACGAGACGCGTCGCTTCAAGTCGCGCGCCTTGCCGACGTACATGACCTCGCCCTCGGCATTGATGTGGCGATAGACGCCGGGCAAGTGCGGCAGTTGGGCGAGAAACGCCTTGATGTCGAATTCCGCGCCGGTGCCCGGCTCGTCACGCTCGCGGGCCGGCGTCCGCGCATCCGCCGGCGGCGCCTGGTCGAACTGTTGTACCGCCTGCGCGTCGGATTGCCCCGTGGCCGGGTTCTTCCTGCTCCTGGCCATGACGATGATTTCCCTCAGCTCGCTATTTCGCCGCGCACCAGTTCCCGGACGACCTTACGGGACTTCCTGTAGCGGGGATCGTTCTGCAAAGCGCCCCATGTCGGCGCAGCGAATCTAGGCCTGAGCGAACGGATGCGCTCTACGGAAGTTTCGTCCATCGTCCAGTCCAGGCGCGCGAGCAGGTCGTCCGCCCAATCGGGATGATTGCACACGAGCACCATGTCGCAGCCCGCCCGCAGCGCGGCAAGCGCGCGTCCGTGGATGTCTCCCGCAACGGCTGCTCCTTCCATGGAGAGGTCGTCCGAGAAAACCGCGCCACCATAGCCCAGCCGTTTGCGCAGCACGGAGCCTACCCATTTGCGCGAGAATCCCGCAGGCGCCTTGTCCACCTTCGGATAAATCACATGCGCGGGCATGACCGCGCCCAGGATCGCGTCGCCCAGCCACTGATATGGCATCGCATCCTCGTTCAGCACCTCGTCCAGCGTGCGCTCGTCGACGGGAATCTCAAAGTGAGAGTCGGCTGCGGCGTAACCATGCCCGGGGAAATGCTTGCCGCAGGCCGCCATGCCTGCCGTCGCCATTCCCTGGACCAAGGCGCGCGCCAGCATGGCCACCACGCGCGGATCCCGGTGAAATGCACGATCCCGGATGACGCGGCTTTCTCCGAAATCCAGGTCCAGCACGGGCGTGAAACTAAGGTCCACGCCGCAGGCGCGCAGCTCGCCGGCCAACACGCACCCCACATCGGTGGCAGCCTGCATGGCGGCGAGCGGATCGCGCTCCCAGAGACGGCCCAAGGTCCGCATCGCCGGCAGCTTCGTGAAACCGTCGCTGCGGAATCGCTGCACCCGGCCTCCTTCGTGGTCCACCGCAATCAGGAGAGGCTCGCGGCGCACCGCATGAATGGCCGCAGTCAGTTCGCTCAGTTGCTCGCGGCTGTGGAAATTACGGGCGAACAAAATCACCCCGCCCACCATGGGATGGCGCAAGCGCCGCGTTTCGGCCTTGGTCAATGCGGTACCGGCCACGTCTACCATGACGGGGCCGGGAGGAAGCCGGGTACGGCTGGATGGAGGCGAGGGTTTCGTTATCTTGGTCATCTGGGATATCACGGTGTACGGCGAGTTTCGACGATCACGTAGGCCGCGACCATGTCATGCTCGTCCGTCAACGACACATGGGCGGCGCCGAAACGCGCCTCATACCAGGACTTGAGCGGCTCGGCCAACACGACGACGGGGCGACCGCCCGGCGCGTTCAAGGCCTGCATGCGCCGCCAGCTCATGGGCATGCGCATGCCGAGCCCGATCGCCTTGGAAAACGCCTCCTTGGCGGCAAAGCGCGTCGCAAGGAACCGCACCCCGCGCCGCGGATCCCGGCTTCGGCGGGCGAGGAACTTGGCATATTCTTCCCCTCCCAACACCTTCTGGGCAAAACGGTCGCCATGGCGGGCCAGCGCGCGCTCGATGCGCTCGACGCGGAGCAAATCGATGCCCACTCCGGCGATCGCAGCCGGCACGGCGGAAGAGGCGTGCAGCGTCAACGCACCGGCCTCGACGTGGCGCCTTGCTGGGCCTTGCTCCGCGCAGCGATCATCAAGGCCTTCATGTCCCGCACCGCGGTTTCCAGCCCGCAGAATACGGCCTGGGCGATGATGGCGTGACCGATGTTGAGCTCGGCAATGCCCTCGAGCGCCGCCACCGGTTGCACGTTTTCGTAATGCAACCCATGGCCGGCATTCACGCGCAACCCCTGCCTCAGCCCTTCGGCAACGGCCTCCCGTATGCGCGCAAGCTCCGCCGCGGCCGCCTCGGCCGCGGCCTCGGCGTATGCGCCGGTATGCAATTCGATGACCGTCGCCCCCGTGCGCGCGGCCGCTTCGATCTGCGCGGCCTCCGGATCGATGAAGAGCGACACGCGCACGCCCGCATCGTGGAGCCGCGACACGGCCGTGCGCACTTCCTCGAAGTGGTTCAACACGTCCAGCCCACCCTCTGTGGTCAACTCTTGCCGCTTTTCGGGCACGAGACAGACATCGTGCGGCCGGATGCGACAGGCGATCTCCAGCATCTCGGGCGTGATCGCGCATTCGAGATTCATGCGAGTGCGCAGCTTGCCGCGCAAGGCTTCGACGTCGGCATCCTGGATGTGCCGCCGGTCCTCGCGCAAATGCAGGGTAATCAGGTCGGCGCCCGCGTCCTCCGCGATCAACGCGGCCCGGACCGGATCGGGGTAGGAAACGTGGCGCTGTTGGCGCAGGGTTGCGACGTGGTCGATGTTGACGCCCAGATCAATCATGGTGAAAGCAGCTCATATATTCGCATCACGCTCTGCCGCCATTGCCGTCCCGGATGGAAGGCGCCGGCTCGGCCGGTCCGCCCGCTTCACTCTCTGGGGACCTTCCGGCAGCGCGCGAAGGCAGGAAAAACTGGAGATCGCGCAGCACTTGCCGCGTTGCCAGAGGCCGACCGCTCATATGATAGTCCAGCCGCTCGCGCAACAGCCGCCGCAGCTCCGGCTCCGCGGTGGCATCGTCGAAGCGGCCTTCGGCCAAGGCCAGCAATGCCCGGCCCGACATGGGCGTACCCAACGACGTCCCCCCTTCCTCGAGCTCGGGACCGGCCTCGAGGGGCACGCGATACCGCGCACCGGCCTGTACGGGCGTGCCGTCGCCGGTTGCTGCAGGATCGAATCCATAGCCGATTTCACACAGCAGGCGCCACTCGAACTCGCGTAGCGTGGCCGACAGCTGGGGCTGGACCGTCAGGCGCGCCAGCGCCTGCGCATACGCGTCGTACAGCGCTTCGTGCGGATCTTCGCGGACGAGCAGCCGCAGCAGCAATTCGTTCAGGTACCAGGCCGACATCGCCGCCGCACCCTCGAGGCGCTGCGGCGGGCCGGACCATTCGGCGCGGGTGAGCGTCTTGACCTCGCCGGCGCCGCTCCACGACAACTTGAGCCGCTGGAAGACGGCCAGCACCGGGCGCAGCGCCGAATGAGGCCGCTTGGCGCCCTTGGCCACCAGCGCAAGCCGGCCGTGCGTGCGCGTGAACACGTCCAGGATCAGCGAACTCTCTCGGTAAGGATAACTGTGGAGCAAAAACGCGGGCACCTCGTCCACGCGATGGCCCCGGCTGCGCACCCGCTTGGGCGCCGCAGCCTCGGGCGCCGGCGCCCGCCGGAACAGCGACCCTGCAGCACCCTCCCAGGCTTGGTCAGACGTCGCGGGATCCCGCGATTTATTCATAACCCAAATCGCGCAGCGCGCTTTCGCGCTCGGCCCAACCCTTGCGCACCTTCACGTAGATCTCGAGATGCACGGGCCGGTCGATCAACTTGGAAATATCTTGCCGGGCCTCGGTGGCGATGCGCTTCATGCGCTCCCCCCCCGCGCCCAGCAGGATGGGGCGGTGACTCTCGCGGTCGACGATGACGCAGGCCGCAATGCGGGTGACGCGGGGTTTCTCTTCCCATTGTTCGATGACAACGGTCGAGCCGTAGGGCAGCTCGTCGCCCACCAAGCGGAAGATCTTCTCGCGGATCAACTCCCCCGCGATGAAGCGCACGGGACGATCGGTCAGCGTGTCTTCCTCGAACATATGCTCGCCTTCGGGCAGGCCTGCCGCGATTTCGTCCAGCAATTCGTCGAGCTGCCGGGACTTGGCCGCGCTGATCGGCACCACGGCGTCGTAGGGATGCAGCTGCGTGACCCGGGCCACGTAGGGAAACAGCAAATCACGGTTCTTAAGCTGGTCGATCTTGTTCACCGCCAGGATCCGGCGCGCCCGGGCAGGCAGGAGCGGAAGCAGGTTGGCATCCCCTTCCGACCACTTGCCCGCCTCCACTACATGCACGACCACGTCGACATCCGCCAGGGCCTGCGTCACGACGCGATTCATCATGCGGTTCATCGCGCCGCCGTGACGGGTCTGGAAGCCCGGCGTATCGACGAACACGAATTGCTCTGCGCCGCGGGTATAGACGCCGTGGATGCGGTGGCGGGTGGTCTGGGCCTTGCGCGAAACGATGCTCACCTTGGCGCCGATCAAGGCGTTCAGCAAGGTGGATTTGCCGACGTTGGGGCGGCCGACGATGGCGACGAAACCGCAACGGCTGCCGGCTTGGGATGCGGGCGGAGTGTTCATTTCTTGGGTACCGGGGCCGAAAGTGCAGCCTTGGATGCGGTCGCCGTCGAAGGTGGAACTTGGACCGCATCGGCCCCGGAATCCACCTTGGTGCCGTCGCTTGCCGCAGGCGCGGGCTCGGCCGGCTGCAGATTGCCGCTCGAACTGTCGGTCACCTCCTGGACGACGGCGACGGGCAGGGACAGCTGGGCCGTCTTGCGGGCACGCGGCGCCCGCTTGGCGGGGGAAGGATTGGCCGCAAGCGCGGCCTCGAGCGCCTGCTTGGCGGCGGCTTGCTCGGCGGCACGCCGGCTCCCGCCCACCCCGACGACCTGGACTTCCAGCTTAGGGATGGCGCACTCCACCTCGAATTCCTGGCTATGCGCGGCCCCGTGCGTCGCCACCACCGTATAGACGGGCAGCGCAATCTTGCGCCCCTGCAGGTATTCCTGCAGCAGGGTCTTGGCGTCCTTGCCCAAAGTCTTGGGGTCCACGGTCTCGAGCACCGGTTTGTACAGCCGGGCGATCACCGCGCTTGCCGCATCGAACCCACCGTCCAGGAAGATGGCGCCGAAGATCGCCTCCAGGGTATCGGCCAGGATCGAGGGGCGGCGAAAGCCCCCGCTCTTCAGCTCACCTTCTCCCAGGCGCAAGAAGCGGGAGAGCTCCACGCGCTGAGCGATTTCGGCGAGCGAAGCCTGCTTGACCAGATTGGCGCGCAGGCGCGAAAGATCGCCCTCGTCTATCCTGGAAAAACGCTCATAGAGCAAGGAAGCAACCGCGCAATTAAGCACGCTGTCGCCCAAGAACTCCAACCGCTCGTTGTGCTTGCTGCTATGGCTGCGATGCGTCAAAGCCTGCTCCAACAGGCTCTTGTTCTTGAAGCTATAGGCCAGGCTGGTTTCCAGAGCGTTCAAGACCACTCTCCCTCGTGCGCCTCACGCGCCCCCCGGGGGTTGGCGCTAACGAACCGGCCGAGCCGACCTGGGGCCCGCCTTCCGCCTACCGCTGCGCCCGGCCAGCGGGCGGACGGTGCTGCCCATGCCCCGGCGCCAAGCGAGATCGACGTCTGTTTCATGCAATAGGACGCATGGCGAAAAAAATCAATGGAAGCGGCCAATCCGTTTCAGGTTCCCGAAATTCATCCAGACGAAGAACGCCTTGCCCACGATATGCGAATCGGGCACGAAGCCCCAATACCGGCTGTCCGCGCTATTGTCCCGATTATCGCCCATGACGAAATAGTTGCCTGCGGGCACTTTGCAACGCACGCCCTCCCGCGAGTACTGGCACGCATCCCGGTGCGGAAAGCTGCCAAACGGCTCAACCTCCGGCGATCTGTGGCTATCTATCAATATATTGTGCTCAACTTCGCCTAACTTTTCGGAATAAAGGGTCGCGTAAGAAACTCGGTCCGGATCAAAGTATTCCCCTTTTTGCGTTATGGGTACTTCCACGCCGTTGATGGTCAACCGCTTGTTGATGTATGCGACTTCGTCGCCGGGCAGGCCGATGACCCGCTTGATGTAATCGACCTGGGGATCCACGGGGTAGCGAAAGACTATGACGTCGCCCCGCTGCGGATCACCCAGCGGCACCACTTTCTTGTCGACGATGGGCAGGCGCAAGCCGTAAGAGAATTTATTGACCAGGATCAGGTCGCCGATCTGCAGCGTGGGCATCATGGACCCGGATGGGATGCGGAACGGCTCGACCACGAAGGAGCGCAGCACGAACACAAACAGGATCACCGGGAAAAAGCTGACCGAGTATTCCACCCACCACGGCATTTTCCCTGCTCGGTCGACGGCCTCCTGGCGCTGGCGCGCTGCTTCCGCTTCGCCACTGGCAGCGCGCACCGAGTGAGCCCGGCCAGCATCGAACTCGGCTGCGGCGCGCGCCATGCGCTGGTTGCGCTGTGGCCGCAGCGATACCCGGTCGACCACCCACACGACGCCGGTCACGATCAGCAGCACGAATAGAATCAGCGCGAAATTCAGGCTCATGTCGCCCTCTCCCCAACCAGGTTCAACATACTGTTAGTCATTTGTCTTCCACCTGCAGAATGGCCAGGAACGCCTCCTGGGGAATCTCGACGCTGCCGACCTGCTTCATGCGCTTTTTCCC
>NZ_JADGHH010000187.1 GCF_019689535.1 Pigmentiphaga sp. | reverse complement strand
CATATAGAATCTGGGATTCTACCGGTCCCTAGCCATGTCCTCATCACGCCCTCCTTCTCCCCGCGCGCGAACCGCCCCGCACAAGGTCCGCATCATCGGCGGCCGATTCAAGCGTACCCCCCTTCCCGTGCTCAATCTGCCCGGACTGCGGCCGACTCCCGATCGGGTGCGGGAGACCGTTTTCAACTGGCTGCATCACCTGTGGCAGGGGGATTTCGCCGGCAAGACCGTGCTCGACGCCTTTGCCGGCACGGGGGCGCTCGGTTTCGAGGCTGCATCGCGCGGGGTGAAAGAAGCCATTCTCATCGAGGCCGACCGCCGGGCGGCCGCCGGGCTGGAAGCGGTGCGGACCCGGTTGGGCGCGGACAACGTGCGCATTCTCGTGGGCAATGCCGAAACGGCGCTGGCACAGGGAACGCTGCCCCGTTTCGACCTCATCCTGTTGGATCCGCCCTTCGGGCAAGGCTGGCTCGAGCGCATCGTCCCCCTGGCGCTGCGCATGCTCACCGCCGAAGGGATGCTTTATGTCGAAGCGGAAGCGCCCGTGGAGGCCCCGCCTGGCACCGAACTGCTCCGGCAAGACAGGGCGGGATCGGTGCATTTTCATCTCTTTTGCCTAGAGTCCGGCACGCAGGGGGCCGAAACGTCTGATATGCGCAATGGGTAATTTGCTGCGCCGCGCAAATAAGGAAATAATCTCACCATCCGAAGAACGGATCCCGACGGCCGCTATGCGCCGCATGAAAAAAATCGCAGCCGCGGCGTAGCCGATCTTTTCCCTATGCCCATGGCGAAGGGCAGGCAGCCCGCCAGTGGAAGCGAATCACTAGAACACACGGAGCCTACGCATGATCATTGCCGTATATCCCGGCACCTTCGACCCGATGACCCGCGGCCACGAAGACTTGGTCCGCCGTGCGGCCGGCCTGTTCGACAAGGTGGTGGTCGGCGTGGCGGTGAGCCGCAACAAAGCCCCTTTCTTCACCGTCAACGAGCGCGTCGAGATCGCCCGGGAGGTCCTGGGCCATTACCCCAACGTCCAAGTGGAAAGCTTTTCCGGCCTGCTGAAGGATTTCGTGCGGGAGCAGAATGCCCGCGTCATCGTCCGGGGTTTGCGCGCCGTCTCGGATTTCGAGTACGAATTTCAGATGGCAGGAATGAACCGATACCTGCTTCCCGATGTCGAAACCATGTTCCTAACGCCATCCGACCAGTACCAGTTCATTTCCGGCACGATCGTGCGCGAAATCGCACAGTTGGGCGGCGACGTCAGCAAATTCGTATTCCCCTCGGTCGAGCGTTGGCTGCATGCCAAGGTGGCGCAAATGGGTGGGAAGGGCGGAAACTGAGCCCGCCCGCAGCAAGGAAGTTTCGATGGCTCTATTGATTACCGACGAATGCATCAATTGCGACGTCTGTGAGCCCGAGTGCCCCAACGACGCCATTTACATGGGCGCAGAGATCTATGAAATCGATCCCGCCCGCTGCACCGAATGCGTCGGCCATCACGCTGAACCACAGTGCAAAGTGGTATGCCCTGTGGAGTGCATCGAGTTCAATCCCGACTGGCGGGAAAACCAGGAACAGCTCATGGCCAAGTACCGGCGCCTGACGGGGCAGGAAGCGGGGGAATAGCCGCCGAAGCGCACGGCGGGCTCGACATCCCTCCCGGCGGCGTTCTAGCCCCTACCCTCATTCCGGCGCTCGATCCTCGCCGAAGATCTCGAGGTGCAGTTCCCGGAGCCAACGATTCCCTGGGTCCCTGGCCTGACGCTCGTGCCAATGTTGCCGGACAGCGTACGAAGGCAGCTTGAACGGCACGGGCCACGCGGTCACCGCCCCCATTTGGGCCATCGCCACACCTGCCCGCTTGGGCACGGTACACAGCAGGTCCGTGCTGCCAATGACCGTCGCCAGCCCGAGGAAATTCGGGATTCGTACCGCTATCCGACGCTTGATGCCCAGAGTTTCGATGGTTCTATCCACCAAGAGATGGCCTGTGCCCGACGTTTGTACGAACACGTGAGACTCCGACTCGAAGTCCTCCAAGGTCAACGCGTCGCGAATACGAGGATGCCCGGTGCGCGCTAGACAGACGAAACGCTCTTCGAACAGCGTCTGTTGATAGAAGACGTCGCTCAACTGCGCAACAAAGCCTATGGCTAGGTCTACTTCGCCGGACTCCAGCTGCTGGGCAATGCGCTCAGTGATGTTGATGAATTCCAGTCTCGCCCGCGGAGCCCGAACGCGCAGCGCATTGAGCAAGCGGGGCAGAATGATGATTTGACCGATGTCGGTCATCGCGACCTTGAACGTGCGCTCGGTCGTGAGCGGGTCGAATTCGAGGCGATAGCTCAGCGTTGATTCAAGCTGCTTGATCGCCAGGCGCACGTTTTCGATCAGCCCCTCCATCTGCGGCGTCGGCCGCATGACGTTACCCACGCGCACGAACATGGCATCGTTGAAATGCGCGCGTAACTTCGCCAACGCCAAACTAACGGCGGGTTGTGTCAGCCCCAATCGATCAGCGGCACGCGAAAAGCTGCCGGTTTTGTAAATTTCGTCCAACAACCGGAGCGCGTGCAGGTCGATATTGGCCATAGTCATAAGAAAAATTTATCCGCTAAATAAGCAACATTCGGTTACCTAATTTAACCCCAGTGTTTATAGTGGCGTGGACGTACTAGATAGAAAACAAAATACGGAGACAACGTCCAGGAGGCTGCTGCCTATGGCGCTTACGCTCGCGCTTCTTGGGCCAGCTAGGCGATCGGATGCCGGACCGAGTCTCCACTATGGAGCAACCCATGTCCGCTTCCCGGATAGACGTTCATGCCCATTCCCTGCCGCCCTGCTTCAAAGAAGCGGTCGTCGCGGCGGGACGTGGTCCAACCATCACCTCGGGCTTCCCTAGCTGGTCGCCAGAACAGGCCCTTGAGCTGATGGACCGGCACGACATCCAAACGAGCATTCTTTCCGTCTCGCAACCCGGCGTTCATTTCGGGGATGATGCCCAAGCTCGCGAATTGGCACGTGCCTGCAATGAATTTCATGCAGAAGTCGTCGCACGGTGGCCGCGCCGTTTCGGGGCCTTCGTCACCGTACCGCTACCGAATGTGGACGACGCCTGCACGGAGATCGATTACGCGCTTTCGACATTAGGCGCAGACGGCGTGTGCCTGCTGGCGAGCTACGGCGAACGCTTTCTTGGCGACGCATATTTCGATCCAGTGATGGATGTGCTGAATGATCGCGAAGCGGTCGTATTCATCCATCCCAATTTCCATCCGTCTAGCCGGAACCTGACGCTTGGCTGGCCGGGCTGGATGGCCGAATTCCTATTCGATACGACCCGAGCGGCGATGAACCTGGTGTTCAGCGGCGCGCTGCAGCGGTTCCCACGCATCAAGTTCATTCTCGCGCATGCCGGCGGCACCCTGCCCTACATTGCCTGGCGCCAATCCATGGCACCGTTCATCGACCCCCGCTTCGCAGACTTGACGCCCGAGGAAATTTTGCGGCGGATTGGCACCTTTTATTTCGATACTGCCATTTCGGCCGGCCCCGCTACGCTCGGCGCGCTGACGGAAATCGCTCCCCAAGACCATATTCTGTTCGGCAGCGATTGGCCTTACGCCCCCGCTGAAGTCACGGCCCGCACGGTGGACGCCCTGACCACAAGCCCACGCCTCGATGCTCCTGCGCAGGCAGCAATCGCGCGCAACAACGCCCTGGCCCTATTTCCCCGTCTAAGAGATCACCATGCATAAGCTCTGCCAAGTTCTGACTTCACTCGTCGCTGCGCTCGGTGCTGCCGTTTATCCAGCCGGGCATGCCATCGCCCAAGACTCGGGTTGGCCCAAGGGCGTGGTCAAAATAGTGGTCCCCTTCCCTCCTGGCGGCACGACAGACCAAATTGCGCGCCTGTTGGCGGACCATTTCTCGCAGACGTTCAACGAACGCTTCGTCGTGGAAAACCGTGCCGGCGCCAATACCATCATCGGCACAGAGGCCGTGGTCAAATCGCGTGCGGATGGACAAACGCTGCTGCTCACCACGGCCCCGTATTCGATCGTCGCAGCCCTATACAGCAACCTTCCCTACGATCCGCTCAAAGACCTGGTACCCGTGGTACGGATCGCAGAGAATCCCATGCTGCTGGTAGCCTCGCCCTCTGCTCCTGCCAAGACGATACAAGAGATGCTGCGCGTCAGCCGTGAGCGGCCGGGTTCGCTCCTTGTCGCCACGGTAGGGACCACGGGCACCAGCTCGATGTCGAACGAACTGTTTTCCGCCATGGCCGGCATCACCACGACCCCCGTCCCGTACAAGGGGACCGGCGCCATCATCAGCGACCTTGTCGGCGGCACCGTCCACTATCTCTTCGACAACCCCAGCAGCTCCATCCCATTGGTCAAGTCGGGCAAGCTGCGTGCCGTTGCGCTGACTGGAAAAGCCCGCAGCCCGGCACTGCCTGACATCCCGACCGTCGCCGAGTCGGGGCTGCCCGGCTTCGAAACTGTCAACTGGTACGGAATTTTCGCTCCGGCAAATACGCCGGACGACATCACCGCTCGCCTGAATGATGCGGTAAACGCATTCATCAAGCGGCCGGACATCGCTCAACGGTTGAGGCAGGATGTCGTCGACGTGGTGGGCGGAACCCGGCAAGAATTTGCGGATTTCCTACGCAAGGAAATCTCCACCTGGTCCCGCATCGCCAAAGAAAGAAACATCAAGCCCGAATAAAGCGATTAGAAATCGAGCACCACTTCCGCCCTGTCTCCGACCGCGATCGTCGCGCCCGGCGGGGCGCTGACGATGGCGTTCATGCCGAAAGTAACGCCACCATCGGGCCCGCTGCGGAACGTCGCCAGCGTGGCCATCGGTTCGGTCGAGCGGGCTCCGGTGAGCTGATCAGTGTTCGGAATTTCGCAACGCACGCAGGGCTTGACCAGCGCCATGCGGACGTCGCCCACCGTGATCAGCACGGTGTAGTCCTCGTCGAAGGCGCCGAATTCGCTGAGGACCACGTTGGGGCGGAAGCGCTCCATGCCCACGGCCGGCTGTCCCTTGGCCTCTAGCCTGTCATTCAACTCGGCGAGCGAGGCCTCGTTCGTTACCAGCACAGGGTAGCCGTCGGCAAATGCAAAGATGTGATGTCGCGGGAAGTCCGCGGCAGCGGGGTGGCGCGCCAGCCAGTTTTCGATTCGCGCCACACTGGCGACACGCTGCGATTCCGGATGCACCTTGACCAGCCGACACGGCGTGCCCAGCAGCGCGCCAAACCACTGCGCGGCCAGATCTCCTTCGTCCACGGCATCGACTTCGTCGCGCCAAACCTTGACGCGGCGCCGGACGGAATCGTCGTCCTCCACCACGTCGACGGGAATGTCGAGCCGGGGCTGGCCCGGGGCAGTCACGACGAGGTAGCCGTCGCGCAGGTCCGTCCGTATGCGGGCCATGGCTGGATGGCTGCGCTGCGTCAGGAACACGCCTTGCTCATCGACCACCATCCAGCGGCGGTCGTTATGCAGCCCGGCCATGCCAATAGCCGATCGCTCGAGCGAAATGCCGCCGCAAGACTTGATGGGATAGATGTACAGCCCGGAAATTGCGATAGACATCGATCACCGCTCCCCGGCCTGGACGAACAGGGTCGAAAAAGGGAGAGGCGAACGCCGGCAGTCCCGGCTGGACGAGACTGCCGGACGGTGGAGGGCTATCCGGTTCGAAGAATCCGGGCGGCGACGGGTTTGCTTCATTTGAATATTCCTTTCAGGCGATCGCGCAGCCTGTCCACGGGCTCCGCTTTGCCCAAGCCTTCCTGGATCGTTTCTTGAAGAAAGTTCTTGAGGACGCTGCCCGCGACCTGGCTCCATTGAATCGTATAGGACGGGGCGTCGAAAGGCCCGGATATGTGCAGGGGCACGGTCACGTTGTGGAGTTCGGCCAGATCCTTGCCGTCCTGTCCCGTGCTGGTGTTGACTACCGTGACCAACGCCACCAGGTCCACGCGCTGCGCGGGGACGTCGAGCTTGGCTGGCTCGCCTGCGGCGACGCGCAAGAGTGGCGCCTTGACGCTGAGGTCGCGCACGGTGCCGATGCCTCCGGCGAACACCACGCGCGCCTGCATCTCCGAGAAGTCTGTCTGCAACGCCCCGTGGTGCTGCTGCGTATCGTCCTTGCGCTGCGAGAGCAGGGAGCGGAACTCGCGCAGCGATTGGGCGATGTTCACACCCTTAATGGCCCCGTCGCGCAGGGACAGGTTCACCGTGCCGTTCAGGCCGCGCTTCATGGCCTCCACGCTCTTGCCCGTCGCCGTCACGTTGACCGCGACCGTGCCGCGCCCGCTCAGCCTGCGCTCTTGTGCCACGTCGGACAGCAATGGCCCCAGGGACACATTGGCCAGCGTCGGGGCAAAGCCGATGCGATGCGAGGCCGCGTCTGCAAACAGGCTGCCCGACAAGGTTCCGCCATACAGCGACGCTTTCAGCCCGCTGACGTCGGCCCGGCCCTTGGCGACCCGGACCGAGGCCGACACATTGCTCGCCTTCAAGCCGCGGACGACGAGGCTACCGATCTTGATGGTGCCATTGGCCGTGACGCCT
>NZ_JADGHH010000186.1 GCF_019689535.1 Pigmentiphaga sp. | reverse complement strand
TGATAAGGCGGATGGACCTTGGTCGTCCCGGCCCCCGCGCCCCACCGCCCTCAGCCAAGCGGCGCCTTGAAGGGCGTATGCGATTCCAGCTCGTCCAGGTACTGGTTCATGCCGTCGGTTTCGCGCTCCAGGAAGTCCGCGATGGCGCTCGCGAAACGCTCATCGGCGATCCAGTGCGCGGACCACGTGGGTACGGGCAACAGGCCGCGCGACATCTTGTGGATTCCCTGCGCTCCGCCTTCGAACACCGAGATGCCTTGCGTGATGCAATAGTCGATGGCCTGCATGTAGCAGGTCTCGAAATGCAGGCCCGGCACGAATTCCACGCACCCCCAATAGCGCCCGTACAGGGTATCGCCGCCGATCACATTGAGCGCGCAGGCAATGGGCTCGCCCCCCCGCTCAGCCACGATGAGCAGCCACGCGTCCGGCATGGCTTCGTGCCAGAGCGAGAAAAACTCCGGGTTGAGGTAGGGCCTCGACCAATGATTGGCGTAGGTGGACGCGTAGCAGCGATAAAAGAAATCAAGATGCTCAGCCGTAATGGCCTTGCCTCGCAAGTGCCTGAAGCCGACGCCGGCTTGGGCCACCTTCTTGCGATCCTGCCGGATCTTCTTGCGCTTGTCATGGCTCATCGCGGACAGGAAGGCGTCGAAATCGGCATAGCCTGCGTTGCGCCAATGAAACTGCACGCCCTCTCGCATCATGTAGCCCGCTTCGCGCAACGCGCGCCTATCGTCCTCGCGGGGAAAAAGGACGTGCAACGACGACACGCCAGCCTGCCGGGCCACCTCGATCGCTGCCCGCGCCAGCAACACGCGATCCTCGTGCGATGCGGCGAGCAGCCGTGGCCCGCCGACCGGCGTAAAGGGCACGGCGCACAACAGCTTGGGGTAGTACGGCAAACCGTGCCGCTCGAATGCCTCGGCCCAGGCGTGATCGAACACATATTCACCGCGGGAATGGGCCTTGACGTAGAGCGGCATGGCGCCCACGAGCCGACCGCCTCGGCGCATGATCAAGTACGTGGGCTGCCAGCCCGTGCGCCGCACCGCGCAGCCAGTCGCGTGCAGGCCGTGGAGGAACGCATGGGTCACGAACGGATTGCCGGCGGCCAGCCCGTCCCAATCGGACGGATCGACGGCGCCGAGATCGTCAACCAATTCGACGGCTGTTTGGGTCAAAACGCCTCCGTGAGTGAAGAGCCGACGCCGCTGCGTGGCACGCAGTCCCGGACCTGGGGCCAGCGGCGGCGCGCCACGGGAATGCGCTCGGGCACGCCGTCCAGCACCAGTTCCCAGTAGGGATCGGCGTCGCCGCCACTGAGCTCCGGCGTTACCAGGGACGCCCCGGCGATGGCGGCGCGCGCCACGATCGCGCTACGATGCACTTGGAGGAAACGGTCGGGAAACGTGCGCAGCAGCTCGGCGAGGGAGCGGTCCGTCAGGAACTCGCCGTGGCGGGTGCGAAGGAACGCGTATTTTCCCTCGGCCCGCACGTAAACAACCTCTTCCACGGCCAAGGCCGTCGTTCCGGAACCGTTCCAAGCCGGGAGCGCATTTTCGGCATGCAAAGGGCCGATGGCCTGGAGCGCGCGGGAGAGGGTTTGCTCCAGGCGCTCCAATCGTATGGGAGGCAACAGCGAATCCACGGCGCGCAGCGTTTCCGCCTCGGAGCGGCAGTCGGCGGAAGGCAGGATGAGCACGAGCTGCAGGCCGGGCCGGCGCTCCCAGTGCCGGGCCAGGGCATAGCCCGCCGCGTCCGGCAGCCCGAGGTCGAGCAACGCCACTGCCGGACCGTCGCATCGCACGTGCTGCGCCTGCTCGGCGCCGACCACCGGTGGCATCAAGCACAGGGGCATGTGCCGCGCCAAGGTTTTTACCTGGGAAGACAACCGGCGGCAGAACGACGCGTCGCGCCCCACGATGAGCACTGCCGGGGAGCCCCACCGAGATTCAGTAACCGCCATAACCCGCTTTATAATCCGCGCCATGTCTAAACCGACCGACTCCCGCCCCCAAGACCAGTTCGCCAAGAAAGCCGAAGCCTGGTCGGCCCGATTCTCTGAACCGGTGTCCGACCTCGTCAAACGGTACACCGCTTCGGTGGACTTCGACAAACGCCTGGCCAAATTCGACATCCAGGGCTCCCTGGCCCATGCCGAGATGCTCCAGTCCGTAGGCATCCTGACGCAAACGGACCTCGACGACATCCGCCGCGGCATGGCCGCCATCGAGGCCGAGATCGAAGCCGGCCGCTTCGAGTGGCTGCTCGACCTCGAAGACGTCCACCTGAACATCGAGCGCCGCCTGACTGAACTGGTTGGCGATGCCGGCAAGCGCCTGCATACCGGTCGGTCGCGCAACGACCAAGTCGCCACCGACATCCGGCTCTGGCTGCGCGCCGAGATCGACACCCTGCTCGACTTGCTGCGCCAGCTCCGCCATGCCCTCGCGGCACTGGCCCTGGAACACGCCGGCACCATCCTGCCCGGCTTCACGCACCTGCAGGTCGCGCAGCCGGTCACCTTCGGCCACCACCTGCTGGCCTATGCCGAGATGTTCGGGCGCGACGCCGAGCGCCTCGCCGATTGCCGCAAGCGGGTCAACCGCCTGCCGCTCGGGGCCGCGGCGCTGGCCGGCACGTCCTATCCCATCGACCGCGAAAGGGTGGCCCGCACGCTGGGCTTCGAGGGCGTGTGCCGCAACTCGCTCGATGCCGTGTCCGACCGCGATTTCGCCATCGAGTTCTGCGCTGCCGGCGCGCTCATCATGACCCACATCTCGCGCCTGTCCGAAGAACTGGTGCTGTGGATGAGCCCGCGCGTTGGATTCATCGACCTCGCGGACCGCTTCTGCACGGGCAGTTCCATCATGCCGCAGAAGAAGAACCCCGACGTGCCGGAACTGGCCCGCGGCAAGACCGGCCGGGTCAACGGCCACCTCGTGGCCTTGCTGACGCTGATGAAAGGCCAGCCGCTGGCCTACAACAAGGACAACCAGGAAGACAAAGAAGGCCTGTTCGACACGGCCGACACCGTACGCGATACCTTGCGCATCTTCATCGACATGGTGGGGGGCATCCAGGTCAAGCCGGAAGCCATGCGCGCCGCCGCGCTGCAAGGCTTTTCCACGGCCACCGACCTTGCCGACTACCTCGTCAAGAAGGGCGTGCCGTTTCGCGATGCGCACGAAGCCGTGGCCCTGGCGGTGCGCAAATGCGTGGAACGCGGGTGCGACCTGGCCGACCTCTCGGTGGAAGAACTCCAGGCCTTCCACGCCGCGGTGGGCGAAGACGTCCATTCCGTGCTGACGTTGGAAGGCTCCGTGGCCTCGCGCTCCCACGTGGGCGGCACCGCGCCCGTGCGCGTGCGCGAGGAAGCACAGCGGGTGCTGGACGAAACACGCGCCTGAGCCATAACGTCCGCCCGGGCATTTCCTCAGTCCGCCCCTGCACCCGGCTGCGCGCTTTCCAGCAGGCAGCCCGGTAAAACCACCATCCCCTCCTTCCAGCCCACGCGCGTGGCCTCACCCGCGGCGAGCTCGATCGTCGCCCATGCGCGCCAGCACCAGGCAAGGCGTCCTGGCCGCAGTCGATGCACGATGCGCAGCACGCGTGCGCGCTTGTCCACGAAAATGACATCGATGGCGTCGCCCAGGCCGATCGTATGCACGGCGCGGCAGGGCGCGATCCACAATGCCTCGCCGGGCGCGAGCGGAGCCTGCCCCAACAGGCCGCGCATCCTGTCCATCAACCCCGTCGCGCATCGCCACCGCACGCTCACCATCCCAGCTCCATCAGTTTGATGACGATGGGGAATGCGATGATCACGAACGAGCACGGAAAAATGCAGGCGATCAGAGGAAAGAGCAATTTCACCGGCGCTTCCATGGCCAGCTGCTCGGCACGCAAGAATCGCTCGGTACGCCGCTGTTCGGACTGGGCGCGCAGGGCGGGCGCCAGGTTCATGCCGAGGACGTCGGCCTGCGCCAGCGTACTCACCCAAGCGCGGACTTCGGGCACGTCGAGCCGGTCGGCCATGTCCCGCAGGGCTTGCGCGCGAGGCACGCCCGTACGCACGTCGCCCAGCACGCGGCGCAATTCATCCCGCAGCGGCCCGGCGGGCCCCTTCTGCGCAGCCTGTTGGAGCGCGGCCCCGACGTGCAAGCCGGCTTCGACGCACAGCGTGGTCATGTCCAGCACGAACGGCAAAGCGCGAAGCACCGCGACCCGCCGCTTGCGCCGGCGTTCCCGCAGCCATAGGCGGGGATACAGGGCGCCGGCGGCGGCAAGGATCACCGCTGCGGCAACGACCGTGTGCATCGCGGCTCCCGCCGCGGCCGTGAACGCCAGGGCCACCGCCCCGGCGCCACACCCGCAAAGCAGCTGGGCCCCCACGATGTGCACCGGCGCCAAGGCGTGGCGCAACCCTGCCTGCACCAAAAGGCGTTCCAGCTGCCGCCGGCCTTGCCAGGAGATCCAAGGACGGCTGTAGTAGGCGGCCGCGACGATGAGGCGCCAAATGAGCCGGAATGCCGTGGGAGGCGCCTCGACCGTTCGTTCCTGACCGGGAGGCGGATCGGTCACGAGGAAATAAAGCAAGGCGGCTGCCGCCGCGACGGCTACGCCTGCCAACGAAGCAATCAACATCATGCACTCATATGTCTATCCGGACGATCCGGGCGATCATCCACAGCCCCAGCAAGTCCAGCGCCGCAACCAGCGCGAGAACGGCCCATCCTTCGGGCGTCGTCCACAGGTGTTGCATGGTGTCGGGCTCCAGTCTCTGGAGTGCGACGACCAGCATCCATGGCAAGACCGCCACCACCTTCGATTGCAGCCTGCCTTGGGCGGTCAGCGCCCTTATCCTGCCCTCCATGTGCAGGCGGGCGCGCACGGTCGCACCTATCCGCTCCAGGGTTTCGGCAAGGTTGCCGCCGGTCTCTGCCGCGATTCGCAAGGCGGCGACCACCAGGCTCGCCGCTTCCGTGGGAACGCGGCGGTGCAGGCTCGCGAGCGATTGGTCCATGCTTACGCCAAAACGCTGCTCGCGCATCATGAGCGCGAACTCCTGCGAAAGCGGTGGCTGGCTTTCCGCGACGAGCTGGCGCAACCCCGCTTGCAAACTGGCGCCCGCCCGCAGAGCGCTGCCCAGGGCAAGCAAAGCGTCCGGCAACTGCGCGTCGAACCGGCGCAGGCGGCGATCCCGCAGATGAGAGGCCAACCGGCGCGGCAACCATGCACCGGCGGCGGCCCCCACCGCCGCCAAGGTCCAACTTTGCCCCACCAACCCGCAGGTGACGGCCATGACGCAGATGACAACGACGTGTGCGCACCAAAGCTGGCGTACATCGATGAAGAAGAAAAATTCGCTCATGCGCAGGCGGGCGCGTTCGGTAAAAACGGCGCGATAGCGGGCCAAGCTATCGCGCACGAGGCCTTGCACCACCCACACCGACAAAGCCGCGCTCGCAAAAACCGCCACCACGATGGCCCAGTTCGCCCATCCGCTCATGACAGCCCCCGCGAGGCCGATGCTGCCGGCGTGCGTTGGCAAAAGCACTCGGGAGATATCTCGACTCCGCTCGCCCGCCACTCGTCGAAAAAACCGGGCATCAGCTCGCACCCCAGGAAATATCCCGGCGCCCCGGCTTCGGCGGCCCGTGCCCGCTCGAAACGAAACAGTTCCTGCAATTGGATGCGGCCGCTCTCGATACCCGTCACTTCGACGATGGACGTCACCCGGCGTTGCCCGGAAGCGCTTCGGCTCTGCTGGACGACGATGTCGACGGCCGAGGCGATCTGCTCGCGGATGGCGACCAGAGGAAGGTCCATGCCAGCCATCAGCACCATGGTTTCCAGGCGCGCCATCGCATCCCGCGGCGTGTTGGCATGCAAGGTAGTAAGCGACCCTTCATGCCCAGTGTTCATGGCCTGCAGCATGTCCAGCGCCTCCGCGCCCCGGCACTCCCCGACGACGATGCGGTCCGGCCGCATGCGCAAGGCGTTGCGTACGAGGTCGCGGATAGAAACGGCGCCACGTCCTTCCATGTTGGGTGGACGCGCCTCCAACGCGACCAGGTGCTCATGCGCCAACTTCAGTTCCGCTGCATCTTCGATGGTAATGATGCGTTCGCCCTCGGGAATGAAGTTCGACAGGATATTCAATAGCGTGGTCTTGCCCGAGCCGGTTCCACCCGATACGACGAGGTTCTTGCGCTGCTCCACACACAGCCGCAGGAACCTGGCCATATGCTGGTCGAGCGAACCGCGTTCGATCAAATCCTCGATTTTCAGGCGACGGCTGGGAAACTTGCGTATGGTCAGCGCCGGCCCCTTGAGCGCGAGCGGGGCAATGATCGCATTGACCCTCGATCCGTCGCGCAGTCGGGCGTCGACCATGGGGGAACTCTCGTCTATCCGCCGCCCCAGCGGGGACACGATGCGCTCGATGACGCCCAATACCGAGCGGTCGCTGCTGAACACCGCGGGATGCCGCGACAGAACCCCGTCACGCTCGACGTACAGCTCGTCATACCGGTTGACCATGATTTCGGAAATGCCGGGATCGGCAAGCAGCGACTCGAGCGGCCCCAAGCCGACCGCCTCGTCTAC
>NZ_JADGHH010000185.1 GCF_019689535.1 Pigmentiphaga sp. | reverse complement strand
ATCAACGCCTGCTCACCCCGCTGGAGCAGCCCGCCCCCCACGTTCTGGTTGGACTTGGAGACAGCCTCGACCACGCGATCCAGGGTCAGCCGGTGAGCCATCAGCTTGGCGGGGTCGACCTCGATGTGGAATTCCTTGACGAACCCCCCCATGCTCACCACGTCCGCCACGCCCTCGATCTGCTTGAGCACGCGGGCCACGGTCCATTCCTGCTCCGAACGGAGTTGGTCCAAGGTGTGGCGGTCGCTATTGAGCCGGTAATAAAAGATCTTGCCGAGCGGCGTATTGTCGGGCGCCATTTCCGGCGTCACCCCCTCGGGCAGGTCGGCCGCGGGCAGCCGCTGCGTCACCTCCACGCGCGCGTTGAAGCTCTTGGTGCCGTCGCGGAACACCATGGTGATCATGGACAGCCCGAAATAGCTTTCTGAGCGGAGGGACTGGAGTCCCGGCGTGCCGTTGAGCACGCGCTCGAGCGGCAGCGTCACCTGGCGCTCGACCTCCTCCGGCGCCAGGCCGGGCGCGAGCGAAATAATGCCGACCTGAACGTTGGTGACGTCGGGATAGGCTTCGATCGCGGTATTCAGGAAGGCGTAAACACCGTAGATGGCGACGAGCAGGGTGGCAGTCAGCGCGACGAGGCGGCGATGCACGACCAACGCAATGAGGGAACGCACGTCGTCTCCCTCAGAGCAGCTGGCTGGCGGCGCCGTCGAGCAGCAGCCCACCCTTGACGACGACCTTGTCTCCCGGCTCGATGCCGGAAAGCACCGGTATGT
Source organism: Pigmentiphaga sp. (assembly GCF_019689535.1). GTDB lineage: Bacteria > Pseudomonadota > Gammaproteobacteria > Burkholderiales > Burkholderiaceae_B > Pigmentiphaga. Next base: position 5,868 of record NZ_JADGHH010000185.1, on the reverse strand, counting down.
AGCCGTTGGATGGCTGCCCCAGCACGACGGTGCGCGCCTCGAATACGGTTTCCGAGACCTGCACGAAGACGACGGAGCGCTGTCCGTCCTTGATCAGCACGGCGTTCACCGGCACGGATACACCATCGGCGCTGCGGATCTTGATGCCGACCCGCGCCAGCATCCCGGCGCGCAGTTGGGGATTCGATTGATCGAGATCGATATAGACCTGCCCGCGCCGGGTCTGCGCGTTCAGTGCGGAAGCCACGCGCACGACCTTGCCGGCAAGCGGGCGGTCGAGCGAGGCCACGACAACCTGGACCGGGGCGCCCTGCGCGATCGTGCTCAGGTCGCTTTCGAAGACGTCGGCATGGATCCACAAGGCCTGCGGGTCGCCCACGGTGAAAAGCGGCCCGGTATCGGGCGCGACGGTCGCACCGGGCATGGCGTTGCGGTGGATGACGACCCCTGCGCGCGGCGCCTTGAGCACCACCTCATCGCCACCGCCACTGCCCAGGAACCCCGAGGCGCGCGCCGCCACCTCGACATTGTGGCGCGCTTCTTTCAGCCGCGCCTCCGCCGCCAGCAGCTCGGCTTCGATGCCTATGCCCTTTTCCATCATCAGCCGCTGGCGCCGCGCCTCTGCCTCCGCCACGCCCAGTTCGACCTGCGCGTTGGCGTAGCCGGCGCGTATGCGCGAGGCCTCAGGGCTGGATAGCGTGACGAGCGGCGTGCCGGCCTTGACCGCATCGCCGACCTGCGCATGGACGCGCAACACCCTGCCGGGCGCCGGGGCGATGACCTCGCTCACCTGCTCTTCGCGAAACGCCACGCGAGCGGGGGCCCAGACCACGTGCTCGGCCCCTTCCGTGCCGATTTCCTGGATTTCCATGTACTTGAGCGAGGCCGGCCTGATGCGGACCTGGCCCGGGGGAAGCGGTTCTGCGTCTTGCGTTGCTGCAGTCGATGGGGGCTGGGGATCCGAACAGGCTGCCAGGAAAAACAAGAAAACGGCGCAAACGCGCACGAAACGCTGCGGCATGACTACCCTTCGATTGCTCAGGAACGACCGTCGGCGCCGGCCGTCGCGACCAAAAACTGAATCGAGGATATTACCGACGCGGGCAAGCCGCCGTCATGGCCGAAACATTACCGTTTCGTCATGTTTCCCAGGCGCGGCAGCGTGATGCGCGCCACTAGCCCCGGAGCCGCATCGTCCAGGTGCAGCGTGGCATTGTGCAGGCCGGCGATAGCGGTCACGCTGGCCAACCCGAGGCCATAGCCCGGCACCCGCCGATTGAGCCGGAAAAAACGCGTCCCGACCTTGGCGCGCTCGATGGCCTGTATGCCGGGCCCATTGTCCTGGACGATGATGGAGACCGCATCGCCCTCCCGGCGCGTGCCGATCACCACGCGCGCCGGGCTGCCGGCATACTTGATGGCGTTGTCGACCAAGTTGGCCACCGCACTCGCCAGCAAATCCTTGTCTCCTGCGGCCATGACGTCCTCGTCCATCTGCAGCTGCAGCTCCACGCCCTTTTCTTCGGCCACGGGCTCGTAGAGCTCGGCCACGTCCGCCGCGATCTCGTTGAGCGATACGGGCTGGAAGGACTGCCTGCGCGCTCCCGATTCGGCCTCTGCGATCTGCAACAGCTTATCGAATACGACGGTGAGTTCTTCGATCTGCCGGATCGCGAAAGCCGTGGCCTCCTCCAAGGTAGCCTGGTCCGTGCCCGGGCGGCTCGCCAGCTCCAGCTTGGCACGTATGCGCGACAGCGGTGTGCGCAAATTGTGCGCGATGGTATTCGAGACGTGACGCACGCCGTCCATCAGGATCTCGATGCGATCGAGCATCAAGTTGATGTCATGGCTCAGGCGCGCGAATTCATCATCCTTGCCCGAAACGGGAATGCGCTGGCTCAGGTCACCCGCCTCGATCTGCGCCGCGGTGCGCCGTATCGCGCCGACCCGGCTTTCCAATTGGTCCCGGAACACGATGGCGCCGAGCATGGCCAGCAGCACCGAGACGACGGCAGCGGCCAGTAGCGCGTTGCTGATCAGCTGCTCGAGCTCCCGCTGGTCGTGCATGTCGCGCCCCACGACGAGTATGGACCCGTCTGGCAGCCGGTCGGCGCGGATCCGGCTGATGGACGGCCTGCCGTCGCGCTGCACCTGCCTTTCTATGATGCCGAAAGATGGTTTGAGCAAGTCCCGCGACACGGCAAGATTGCCTGCCAGCCTTCTTCCCGCGGCGGTGACCAGCAAATAGACTTCAGTGTCTGAATTGAGGCCGTCGGAGAGGGTTTCGGTGATGTCCTGCACCACCCGGTCCAGGCCACCGCTCTCGTAATGATTCATCAAGCGGTTGTGGGCCGACATCAGCTGCTTGTCGATGCGATTCTGCAGCACGCCAATGGTCTGCACGTACAGCACCGACAGCAGCACCATCATGAACAGCACCACCGAGACGCCGTACCCCAGCGCCAGACGGAACGCGACCGACTGCCACAGGCGCCGCGCGAATGCGAGCGGGCCCGTCTGCCGACCGGGGTAATCGTCGTGCGCAGCGCTCACCGCGGAGACGCCGAAATCATGTAGCCCACTCCGCGCACCGTGTGGATCAGCTGGGGCGAAAAGCCGTTGTCGATCTTGTTGCGCAGCCTGCTGATCTGCACGTCGATGACGTTAGTCTGGGGATCGAACCGGTAATCCCAGACCGCTTCCAGCAGCATGGTCCGGGTAACGACCTGCTCCTGGTTCAGGAGCAGGTAAACCAGCAGCCGGAATTCCCGCGGCTGCAAGGTAATGACCTTGCCGTCGCGTTCGACCGTGCGCTTGGTGAGGTCGGCCTTGAGATTGGCAATGCGCAGTTCGCGCACGTCGTCGCGAGCCTTGGAGCGGCGATACAGGGCTTCCAGCCGTGCGGCCAGTTCGGAGAAGGCGAACGGCTTGGTCAGATAGTCGTCGCACCCGCCGCGCAACCCGCGCACGCGTTCGTCCAGCCCGGCCAAGGCGCTCAGGATGAGTACGGGCGTAGACTTGCCGACGCCACGCAGGGTGCCCAGGATGGACAAGCCGTCTACGTCGTTCGGCAGCATCCTGTCGAGGACGATGACGTCCCAACTCTCCCTCATGGCGAGATTCAAGCCTTCGGCGCTATCCCGGCAGGCGACCACCTCATGGCCGGCTTCCCGAAGGCCATTGCAAATATAGCGGGACGTATCGATTTCGTCTTCTATGACCAGGCAACGCATGGCAGAACGATTTCCTGACGGGTTGACGGTTCACGGCGCCGCGGCAACCGGCCTATAGTCTACCCCGTCCCCCGCTTCCTGCCGCGCCATCTTCAGGCGTCGATGACAGCGTCCAGGAACTGGCGCGTGCGCGGATGCTTCGGATTCGCGAAAACCTCCCTCGACGGCCCGTCTTCCAGTATCTGTCCCGCCTCGAAGAACAACGTGCGGTCAGAGCAGCGCTCGGCAAAGCGCATCTGGTGGGTAACGATGATCATGGTCATCGTCCGGCGCGCAGACAGGTCGCGCATGATTTCCAATATGCCGCCCACCAGTTCCGGATCGAGGGCTGACGTCACCTCGTCGAACAGCATGACCTCGGGCCGCATCGCCAGGGCTCGCGCGATTCCGACCCGCTGCTTCTGCCCCCCCGAAAGATTTCCAGGGTACTGGTCGAGCTTATCGCCCAGCCCCACCATCTCCAGGTACTCGCGGGCACGCTGCTCGGCCTCTTCCCGACCGAGGCCCAAGACGTACCGGGGCGCTTCGGCCACGTTGCGCAACGCCGTCATGTGCGGGAACAGGTTGAAGTGCTGGAACACCATGCCTATCTTGCCCCGCAGCTTGCGGACGTGCGAGTCTCGCGCCGGAACCTCCCCACCGTTGCGGGGCTCCGTCCACATCGACTCGCCGTCGATCAAAATGCGGCCGCCGTCCGGGCGCTCCAGCGTCATCAACAGGCGCAGCAGCGTCGACTTGCCCGACCCTGACGGGCCGATCAGCGCCACCGTCTGCCCCGCCGGTATGTGCAGGCTGAGCCCCTTCAGCACCTCCACGTCGCCGTAGCGCTTTTGGACGTTTTCCAAGGACACACTGGCACTCATGCTTGCTCCCTGCTCATCGTTTTCCCGCACGCAACGCCACGTCGGCCTTCCTGACGAGCCAGGCCGCGCCCAGGCTCAGCACCAGGAAAATCAGGCCGACGAGCGTCAGCGGCTCGGTGTAGCGGAACGTGGCCGACCCGGCGATCTTGCTGGCCTGCAGGACTTCCACCACGGTAATGGCCGACAGCAGCGGCGTGTCCTTGAACATGGCCACGAAATAATTGCCCAGGGCCGGCACGATGGGCGGGATGGCCTGCGGCAGGATGATGTCGCGCATCGTGCGCCAGCGGCCGAGATTAAGCGCCTGCGCCGCTTCCCACTGGCCGCGCGGCACGCTCTCGAGTCCGGCCCGGTACACCTCCGCACAATACGCCGCGTAATGCACGCCCAGCCCCAGCACGCCCGTCGTGAGCGGCGAGAATTGCACGCCCGTGACCGGCAGTACGTAGAACAGGAAAAACAGCTGCACCAGCAATGGCGTACTGCGAATGAACTCGATCAGAAACGCGGCGCTCCACGAAACTGGTTGCAGGCGCGCACGCCTGAGCAGCGCCAGCACCAGGCCGAGCACTGCCGCCAGGGCCATCCCCAGCAAGGTAGCCTGCACGGTCACGGCCAGGCCTTGCATGAGCGTCGGCATGACTTCGCGCGCGAAGTCCCAATCGAAGAGCGGCTTGCCTGCCGGCACCATCAGCCCCTCCCCCGGTACCGGTTGGCCCGGCGCTCGAGCAGCCTCATGCCGCCGTTCAATGCCTGCGCCACGAGGAAGTACATCACCAGCACGATGCAGAACACCTCGACGGTGCGGAAGGTCTCGCTGCGCAGCAGCTGCGCGCTAAAGGTCAGGTCTGTGATGGTGATGAGCGACACCAGCGCAGTGTTCTTGAGCAACTCGATCAACAGATTGCCCGCCGGGGGCAGCATCAGGCTCACCGCCTGCGGCAACACCACGCGCCATAGCGTCGCGCGGGGCGTCATGTTGAGCGCGCGGGCCGCCTCGGTTTGCCCCCGAGGCACGCTGGCAATCGCACCGCGCACGATCTCCGCACCATAAGCCCCCGTGTGCAGGCCAAGGACGAGGATGCCGGCCCACATGGCAGGCAACCGTACCCCCAGTAACGGCAGCACGTAATACACCCAGAAAAGCTGCACCAGCGCCGAGGTGCCTCGGAATACTTCGACATAGCAGGCTGCCGGCCAGGCCACCCAGCGCCGGTGCGACAGCCGGCACAGGCCCGCCACCAATGCGCTCGGCACGGCCAAGGCGGCGGCGCCGCCCGTGATCACCAAGGTCACGCCCAGGCCGCGCAGCAAAGGCGGCAGCAAATCGTAAAGCCCCGTCATGACGGGTTGGCTGCTGCGGCGGGAGCCTCCCCGCAAAGCTGCGCAGCGGTTGCGCCTCCCGGCAGTTCCTGCTCGGTGAATCCGAATGGCTCGACCAAGCGCAGGTGATCGGGCGTGCCGATGAAACCGGCGAGCTCCCGGTCGAAGGCCTCGCGCAGCGCCGTGTCGTCCTGGCGGAATCCGAAGGCGCCGTAGCCGCGGATGGGGACGCCGTTCTCAGTGGGCTGGACGAACTTCGCCACTTTGTCGATCTGCCACTCGGGTACTTTGGTCAACACATAATTGATCGTAAGCGCGGTCGCCGCATAGACGTCAGCCCGGCCGGCCACGACCCCCTCCACCGCGCTCACGACGTCCGGGAAGACCACGACCTGCGAAGGATCGACCCCGGCACGCGCCGCATAGTCGTTCTGCACCGCCCCCACGAC
>NZ_JADGHH010000184.1 GCF_019689535.1 Pigmentiphaga sp. | reverse complement strand
GGAGAAGGCTGAGCGGTCTGGGACATGGTCGAACTGGCATGGGGGCCACGGGGGCGAAGCACCCAGTATAGGGAAAGACGGGGAGAGGAGGGAGCGCGAGGTGGCGAGATCGGACGGCTGCGGGATTCTGCGGTCCTGATGTATCATTAGAGGTTAAATAAGACGAAAATCGTGCTTCTCAGTCGTACAACAATACGATTTTCGATAAAAACGGAGACGCTTCGTTGGCCTTGGGGCCGGGCGTTGCCGCTCAGTCTTTCTCGCCGCCCGGTATCGGGATTTCTCTTGATTCTGATAGAGCGTTCTAATGAAGTTGAGCATAACGAAGCGGGCCATGCCCGCGCTGGCCGCCCTGGCCGCCTGTGCGGTCGTCGGCTCCGCAGCAGCCCAATCTCAGTCTGCCGTCACCGGCAATGCCGAAGCCGCCCGTGAGAAAAATTCCATGTGCATAGGCTGCCATGGCATTCCCGGCTACAAGGCCAGCTTCCCCGAGGTCTACTCCGTCCCGAAGATCGCCGGGCAGAACGCGAAGTACATCGAGGCCGCGCTGAAGGAATACGCCAGCGGCGCGCGCTCTCATCCTTCCATGGTCGGCATCGCCAAGAGCCTGTCTGAACAGGACATCGCCGATTTGGCCGCCTATTACTCGAGTCTGAAGTGAGCGCCCGACCATGAGCAACCGTCACCGTTTTTCCGTCGCTGCCGTCCTGTTGTCCCTTTCGGCCGCCGTGCCGGCCTTTGCCGCTGGCGACGTCGCCGCCGGCAAAGCCGTCTACGACCGCGTGAACTGCGCTTCCTGCCACGGCGCCGACGCCAAGACCTCGATCGATCCGAGCTACCCGCAATTGGCCGGCCAGCATGCCGACTATCTCGTGCACGCACTGAAGGCCTACCGCCGGGGGCAGTCCAACGCCGCCCCGTCGGCGAACATCCGCAAGAACGCCATCATGGGCGCTTTCGCGGTGCAACTGTCGGACAAAGACATCGAGGACGTCGCGGCCTATCTTTCCAGCCTGCCCGGCAATTTGTCGGTGAAGTAATGGGCTGCCGGGGCGATGGGCGCCGGGCTTATGACCCCGCCCGTTGCCTGATCAGCTCGATATAGGCCTCGGTGTCCAGCGGCGTGCCCAGCCGCTGTGCTTCCCAGACCACCCGTCCCAGGCATTCCATGATTTCGTGCGCGGCGTCGTGCGCCCCCTTGCTGCGGGCGAGGGCCTGGTAGGCGGCGCGTATTCCGGGCGGGTGGTCGATGGAGAGCTGTTCGGCGATGGCCAGGTGCATCGACAAGTGAAGGAACGGGTTGGTGCGACCTGCCTCGACACTGTAGTCGGCCTGCGCGGCGTCTGGGTTTTCGAGGTCGCCGTGGTACTCGGGATGCTCGAGGATCCAGTCCAGCGCCGTGGCCTCCAGCGGGGTCAGCACTTCGCCTGCGCGGTGTTTGCGCCAGGTTTCGGTGAAAAACTGGCGAACTTGTTCTCGGGTAGGGTTGAACATGATGCGGCCATTGTACCGCCGCACGTCGCGGGCGCCGCGTGGCAATGCCTGGCCGAATCCAGGATAATTGCCCCTATCCAGGGCGCGCGGCAACGGCGCGCATCCCCACGATTGCTCGGAATCCTTGCATGTCTTACAAGCATATCCAGGTGCCCGCCGAGGGCAGCCGTATCACCGTCAACGAGGATTATTCCCTCAACGTGCCGGATGAGCCCATCGTCGCCTATATCGAGGGTGACGGCATCGGGCGCGATACCACGCCGGTCGCGACCAAGGTCATCGATGCCGCCGTTGCGAAAGTCTACGGCGGCAAGCGCCGCATCCACTGGATGGAGGTCTACGCCGGCCGCAAGGCCACGACGCTGTACGGAGAAGGCGTCTGGCTGCCTGAGGAGACGCTCGATGCGCTGCGCGAGTTCGTCCTGGCCATCAAGGGGCCGCTCGGCACGCCGCCCGGAGGTGGCCTGCGCTCGTTGAACGTCATGCTGCGCCAGGCACTAGACCTATACGTCTGCCTGCGGCCGATCCAATACCTGCGTGGCGTGCCGTCTCCGCTCAAGCATCCCGAAAAAACCAACATGGTCATCTTCCGCGAGAACTCGGAAGACATCTACGCGGGCATCGAGTATGCCGCGGGCTCGCCCGAGGCGGTGGAGCTGATCACGGTGCTGGAGGAAAAGCTCGGTGCCAAGCACCTGCGTTTCCCCGCCACGTCAGGCATAGGCATCAAGCCCGTTTCGCGCGAGGGGACGGAGCGCTTGGTCCGCAAGGCCATCCAGTACGCCATCGACCACGACCGCAAGTCCGTCACGCTGGTGCACAAGGGCAACATCATGAAGTACACCGAGGGCGCGTTCCGCGACTGGGGCTATGAGGTCGCGCGCCTCGCCTTCGGTGCCCAGACCATAGACGCCGGGCCGTGGTGCCGCATCCGCAACCCCCGCACGGGCCGCGACATCGTCATCAAGGATTGCCTGATCGACACGTTCTCGCAGAGCATGTTGCTGCGGCCGGTGGAGTTCGACGTCATCGCCACCCTCAACCTGAACGGCGATTATCTTTCCTCGGCGCTGGCCGCGCAGGTGGGCGGGGCGGGCATCGCCCCCGGGGCCAACATGAGCGATTCGGTCGCCGTGTTCGAGTCTACGCACGGCACGTCCGCGAAGTATGCGGGCAAGGATTACGTCAACCCCAGCTCGGAGATCCTGGCCGGCCGCATGATGCTGCAGCACATGGGGTGGCATGAAGCGGCCGATCTCATTTTGGCCGCAATGGAGCGCACCATATTGTCCAAGCGCGTCACCTATGATTTCGCGCGGCAGATGGAGGGTGCGACCCAGGTGTCGTGCTCCGGGTTTGGCGAGGCCATCATCGCCAACATGGACTGAACCCGGGCTGGATCCGGGCGGGGCGAGGCCCGCGCCCGGTTTCGCCGAACCCCTTCTCCTTACTTCTTCCGTTTTTCCAGCAGCGGGTCGATGCGGCCACGTTCTTCGGCCACGAACTTGGCGAAGTCGGCAGCTCCCAGCTCCATGGGCATGGCGCCTGCGTCGATGAAGATTTTCCTCACCTTCGCGTCGGCCAGCGCTTTGCCCACCGCGTCGGACAGCTTGGCGATCACCGGTGCGGGCGTGCCTTTGGGGGCGAAGAGTCCAAACCATCCATTGAAATCGAAATCGGGCAGGTTCAGCGCCTCGGCCACCGTGGGGACCTCGGGTAGCAGCGGCGAGCGGACGTTCGAAGTGACCGCCAGCGCGCGCAGCCGGCCGTCTTTCAGGAACGGGGCCGCCACCGGCGTGTTGATGAAGCCCATTTGAAGGGTGCCGCCGAGCAGGTCGGTCATGGCCTGGGCGTTGCCGCGATACGGGGCGTGGGTGAAGTTGGCGCCGGTGCGGGGCCGACAGCATTTCGCCGGCAATGTGAGTCGAGGTGCCTTCGCCCGGAGATCCGTAGATGAAGCGTTCGGGCGATTTCTTGGCGGCATCGATGAGTTCTGCCATGGTCTTGACCGGCACGGACGGGTGGACCATGACGACGTTGGTCATCTTTGCGACCCCGGCAATCGGAATCAGGTCGGTGGCAGGCTTGAAGCTCAGGTCGGGGAACAGGTGCGGGTTGGCCACGATGGGCAGGCCGTTGATCATGATGGTGTAGCCATCCGGCTTGGAGCGCACCACGTACTCCGTGCCGATGTTGGTGCCGGCGCCCGGCTTGTACTCGATGATGATGGACTGGCCCAGTGTCGTGCTCATGTGCTCGCTGATCGCGCGGGCGAACACGTCGGAAGAGCCGCCGGCCGAACCTCCGATGATGATGCGGATGGGCCGGGACGGATAGTCGTCGGCGTGCGCGGAACAATACTTGAAGGAGATCCATGACTGCGCAGGCGTGGGCGTGACCTGCGGGTCGTTTGCGCTGGAAGCGGCCCTGAATGCCTATGGGGTCAAGCGCATCGCGTTCCTGTCGCCGTATTTCCCGGTCGCAAACGCCGAAGTTCGCCGCTTTTTCGAAGACTGCGGCTTCACGGTCGTGCGCGACGTTTGCCTGCGCCGTCCGAGCCCGGTCCAAATCGCGCACACTACCGATGAAATGTGCCGTGCGGCGATCCGCGAACTCGACGGAGACGATGTCGAGGCCATCGTGCAGGTGGGCACCAATCTCTCGATGGTCCGGATGGCAGCGGCCGCCGAGCTCTACCTGGGCAAGCCCGTGGTCGCGATCAACACCGCGACTTATTGGCACGCGCTGCGCCAATGCGGGATCAACGACAAGGTCCAGGGATTCGGACGCCTGCTGTCGCATTACTGATGCGCCGTGTGGCGCATCAGTCCCGGGCCTGGGGTGCGCGAGGCTGTTCCAGCAGCGCGTACTGCGCCGAGCGCAGGTGGCAATGCATGACCGCCCGCGCCCAGGCCGGGTCGCGGGCCGTGAACGCATCGATCAGCTCACGGTGGTGTTGGAACGTGCGCGCCAGGCGGTCCCGGTCGTAACTGCGCCGCGTGCCCAGGATCACCTTGAGCTCGACGGCCTTGGCGCGCATCGCGAGCAGGCGGGCGTTGCCGGCCGCCTCATAGATGAGCGCGTGAAAACGCCGGTTCAGTGTGCTGATGCGTTCCAGGTTGGCGTCGCTGACGTCCGGTCCGCGAGACTCCATTTCATCTTCGACTTGCCGCAGCTCTTCCAGCGTGCGGGCGTCCATGCGTTCGGCCGCCAGGGCGGCCAGCTCCGATTCCACCAGAATGCGCGCGGCATAGATTTCGCGCACTTCGGGGTCCGACCAGACCCGCACGGTCGCGCCTGCATTCGGACGCAGGACGAAAAAGCCGTCGGAGACCAGCAGCCGAATGCCCTCGCGCACCGGTGTGCGCGACAGCCCCAGCGCCTCGGCCACCTCTTTCTCGGTGATGCGGGACCCTTCCGGAAAGCGTCCGGTAATGATGCCTTGGCGCACATACGCGTACGCCTGCTGTACGGACGCGGGACGCGAAGATAGGTCGGAGAACGAAAAAATGTCGGGCGAAATTGCCGGCGCGGCGTTGTTGGACTTTGCTGGGCGTGACATGCATCTACAGCAGCAAGGGAAGGGTGCAGCTACTATAGCGGATCACCGCCGTTTCGCGCGTCGCCTTGCCCCGCCGGCACGGCGTGGGCATGCGCACCGGCACGGACGGACGCGGGCTGCCTGCGCTTGAACCAAAGATAAAGGCCGCTTCCGAGCACGATGATGGTGGCCAGATCGAGCAGTGCCCACAGGATTTTCATCGGCATGCCGCCGTAGTCGCCGAAGTGCAGCGGCTGGGAGAGCAGCAGCGCCGCCAAATACCAAGGCAGCCTAGGCATCGCGGTGATCTCGGCGGTTTGGGCGTCGACCAGGACCGGCTGTAGCAGCTTGGACGTGAGGGGGGCGTTGCCCGCCAGGAAAAATGTGTAGTGGTGCGGGCTGGAGAAGGCCGTGCCGGGAAAAGCGATGAACGACAGGCGCGTCCCGGGCGCCGCCGTCATTGCCACTTCCATCGCGCGTTGCACCGACGCCCGCTCGGCGGGCGGGGTGATCGGTTGTCCCTGGTACGGCGCCAGCACCGCGCTGAGTTGGTCGTACTGCCAGTACTTGATCAACAGGTCGGCCCAGGTGTTGATCACGCCGGTTGCTCCCACGACGAAAACCCACACCAGCGTCACGACGCCGAGAAGATTGTGCAGGTCCAGCCATTTCACGCGGGGCGTACGGTGTCGCCGGACGTCACCGAATTCGAGCTTCTTGGTGAACGGTCCGTAAAGCACCGCGCCGGTCACGAGGGCAACGAGCAGAAGCAGGCCCATGAAGCCGAGGAACAGTTTGCCCGCGAGGCCGGCGAACAAATCGACGTGAAGCTTGAGCATGACGTACATGAAACCGCGGTCGAAACGGGGCTCGGCCAGCACCTCCCCAGTTCGCGCGTCGACCGCCACGGAGCGGAAGTCGTCGGTGGGATCGGGCGTAGGCGTCAGCGTGACAAACCAAATGCGATCGTCTTCCTCGTCCTGGGATACGTACTGGATCACGCGGTTTCGATGAAGGGCATGCGCGGTCGTGAGCACGCTGTCCAGGCTCACCCGGACGCTATCGTCGGCACCTGCGGGGGCCTCGACTTCGGTTCCGAGCAAGTGACCGAGTTCGTGATGGAAGATCAGCGGCAATCCGGTCAAGCACAGCAACAGCATGAAGGCGGTGCAGGCCAGGCTGCTCCACTTGTGCAGCCAGGACCAGGTCTTGAGGGAGCGGGCGTTGGACATGGGATCGGTCATGCTAGGCGGCCGGAAGGGCCAGGGCAGAGGCGAACGGGGACGACGGCCGCGGCGGCCCCGGGATTGGCGCGGGTCATGGGCGGGTTCTCGCCGGAGAACGTCGCGATCGCTCGGGCGGACGACGCAGGCTGAGCCAAGTCATGGCCAGGACGGGGATGCCCAAGCCTATCCAGGACCAAACGTCGCCCCAGCTGTCGGAGACGAGCGCGCTGACCAAACCGGTCGCCGTGAGGCCGCCCAGGATGAGGGGCCACTTCCAGATGCGCATCATCGGCGAAGGCATCATCAATTTGCCAATAAAAAAATAGAAAGGCAAATAGCTGTCTCTTATACACATAACCGAGCCCACGAGACGGAGCTACATCGCG
>NZ_JADGHH010000183.1 GCF_019689535.1 Pigmentiphaga sp. | reverse complement strand
CATTACGCTGATGATCGTGGCGCCCGTTTTTGCGCCGCTGCTGGGCGGGTGGATATTGGTCACGGCCGGATGGCAGGCCATCTTCATCCTCCTGCTCGCGTTCGCTGCGCTGTGCGGCGCCTTGACCTGGCGCTACATTCCGGAAACCCTGCCTCGCGACCGGCGCCAGCCGCTGAACGTCTCTTCGCTGCTGCGCGCCTACCGCACCTTAGTCCGCCAGCCGGGGTTCCTCGTCCCGGCGCTGGTCGGCGGGCTGGCCCAAGTGTCCATCTTCGCCTTCATCACCGGCTCGCCCTTTGTGTTCATGGAGTATTTCGGCCTGAGCGAGCAACAGTATGGGCTCGTCTTTGGGCTGACGGCCCTGGGCATCGCCGTAGGCGCCCAGCTCAACCGCGCGGCCTTGCGCCGTTTCAGCGTCCGCCCGCTACTCCGGGCCGCGCTCTGGTTCCAGCTCGGCGCCGGCATCGTGTTGCTGGCATGCGCGGGGACGACCCACGTCTTCGTGCTGATCCCGCCCCTGTGGCTGATCATCGCTTCGCTGGGTTTCATAGGCAGCAACGCGGCGGCCATCGCCATGTCCAAGACGGGCCCGTACGCCGGCACCGGCTCGGCAATGATCGGCGTCCTGCAGTTCGGCTGCGCCTTCGCCGTCAGCGGCCTGATCGCCGCGGCGCCCAATGGCACGCCCTACCCGATGGCCATCGCCATCGTGACGGCGGCGCTCGCCGCGAATATCCTGTGGTTCCTCGGGTCCCGTCGCGGAAACCGCTGACCCGCCGCGGACGCTCGCGCGGCGGCACTTGCCGGCACCGTCAGTCCAGCCCGAAGAACCGCCTGCGCGGCGCGCAGCGCCGCTATCGCGGCACGGCCAGGACCGCTTCCTCCGTCACGATCTCGTCCAAACGCATGTCATGCGGCTCGGGCAAATGGACGTCCGGCGGAAGCAGTCCGCAGGCATAAGCGACACCGATGGCCACAAAGGGTTCGCCGCGCGACCGGAGCGCTGCGAGCGTGCGGTCGTAATAGCCGCCGCCATAGCCGATTCGGTCGCCATCCGCCGTATACCCGAGGGTCGGCACCAGGACGATGTCCGGCACGCAGGCGTGGGTGCCTTGGGGCTCCGGTATCCGATAGGCGCCGGGCGCCATCGCGGCCCCGGGCGTCCAAGCCCGGAACTCCAGGGGAGCGGCACGAGTCTGGATTACCGGCAGCGCCAGCTCGAGCCGCGAGTCGCCCGCCCACGCATGGAGCGCCGGCCGCAGGTCTGGTTCGTCGCCGATGGGCCAAAAGGCGGAGAGCACGACGGGCCGGTTCCCCCAACGGCTAGCGGACAGGTAGTCGTGTATCCTGCCTTGCAGGAAAGCGATGATGCGGGCGTCCGCCGCGGCACGATCCGCCGCTGTCATGGCCGCCCGCAGCGCGCGCAGCCGGGGGCGCAGTGCCGCTGCAGTCGGCGCGCCGCCGGCCCGGTCGGGCTGATGGTCTTCCCTGGGTTTTCCCGATGCTATCCTTGCTGCCATGGCCTATACCGCTTTCCTGAACAGAATCCGCATTACAGCACTTGCCATCGTCCTGGCAAGCGCGGTCGCGGGCGGCGCCTGTGCGCAAACCGGCTCATCCGGGCTGGATGACGCGCTGCTGGCCGCGCGGACTGCGGTACAAACGGGCAATTGGGACATACTTCGCTCGCTCATCCCGCGCCTACAAGGCCACATGCTGGGCGCCTATCCCCAGTACTGGTGGCTGCGCCAGCAGCTGAACGACCCGCGCAAGCCGCTTCCAGAAGCCGAGTTGCAGGAGTTCGTCAGCGTGCACCGCGGCACATACCTTGCCGAACGGCTGCGCGGCGAGTGGCTCTTGGCGGCGGCCAAGCAGGGGGATTACGCAACCGTGCTCTCCCTGGCGGACACCACCGTCAATACGCCGCAAACCGATTGTGCCGTGCTGCTCGCCAGGCATGCGCGCGGCGAGCGGGTCACGGCCCAGCAAGCCATGAGCAAGTTCCAGGCGGGCGATGGCTGCTGGATGCTCTATGACCGGCTCCAGGCCGACGGCGTCATGCACTGGGAACACTTTTCCACCCAGCTGCGCGACCTGCTGGAGGTCAACGCATTGGCCAACGCCCGGCGCATGGCGCGCTACGTCTTCGACGCCACCCAGCTCAAGACCTTCAACGCCGTGCTCGATCAACCCATGAAGTGGCTGGTGCGGCAAGACGCGGCCGCGCAAGACCGCACCCTGCGGGAATTGATCGTCATCGCCCTGGGCCGGCTCGCCCGCCAGGACATGCGGGTCGGCTATGACTACTTCGAGCGCAATTGGGCGCGGCGGCTTCCCGCCGCCGACGCAAACTGGGTGCGCAATCAGTTCGCCCTGCAGGCCGCCTTCAAGCTCGACCCCGTCGCGGTGGAGTGGTACCGGGCGGGCGAAGGCGGCAAGCTCACGGAGTACAACCAGGCCTGGCGCGCGCGCATGGTGCTGCGCCAACAGCCCGTGGACTGGCGGACGCTGATCCGCTACATCGAACACATGCCCGCCTCCCTGCGCGAAGACCCCACGTGGGTGTACTGGCACTCGCGCGGGCTCGTCGCGCTGGGCGCGGTGGAAGAAGGCCAGGCGGGATTCCGCCGCATCGCGGGCCAATTCCATTTCTACGGGCAACTGGCTGCTGAAGAGCTCGGCATTGCCACCACCATCCCAACCTCGGCTGCACCCGTCACGGCCGAAGAACTAGCCCAAGCGCAGTACAACCCAGGCCTGCAGCGGGCCATCGCCCTGTTCCGCCTGGGCTGGCGCACCGAGGCGGTCCGGGAATGGAACTACGCGCTGCGCGGCATGAACGACAGGCAACTGCTGGCCGCCGCCCGGCTCGCCCACCGCGAAAACCTGTACGACCGGGTCGTCAACACGGCCGAGCTCACACGCGAGCAGCACGATTTCAACCTCCGCTTCATCACGCCATTTCGCAACCAACTGGTGGACAAGGCGCGCGAGATCGGCGTCGATCCAACCTGGGTCTACGGGCTCATCCGCCAGGAGTCGCGGTTCGTGATGGATGCACGTTCCACCGCCGGGGCCTCCGGGCTCATGCAGTTGATGCCGGCCACGGCCAAATGGGTGGCGCGCCGCATCGGCATGTCGGATTTCGCGCCGCACCGCGTCAACGACATGGACACCAACCTCACGCTCGGAACGAGCTATCTGCGCATCGTCCTGGATGACTTGGACGGTTCGCCGCTGTTGGCTTCGGCCGGCTACAACGCCGGCCCGCGCCGTCCGCACGCCTGGCGCTCGACCCTGCCCGGCCCGGTGGAAGGCGCCATTTTTGCCGAGACCATTCCTTTCACCGAGACCCGCGACTACGTCAAGAAGGTGCTGTCCAACGCCACCTATTACGCGGCGTTGTTTACCGGGCAGCCCCAGTCGCTCAAGGCTTGGTTGGGAACGGTCGAGCCGCAGGCGGTGGAGACAACCGCCATTCCCTGAGGAAGTACCACGCGATGACTATGATCTACCCTCGCATACTCGTGCTGGGCGGTTCGGGTTTCATAGGCAGCCTCCTGGTGACGCGCCTCGCCGCCCAGGGCCGCAGGCTACAGGTCCCCACCCGCCGCTACATGAATGCCCGCCATCTGCTGCCGCTGCCGACTGTGGACGTCGTCGAGGCCAACTTGCTGGACGACGCCGAGCTCGCCCGCTTGGTGGAAGGCCAGGACGCCGTCATCAACCTCGTCGGCATATTGCACGGGGATCGCGGAACACCCTACGGAAAAGCGTTCCGCAGGCTGCACGTGGAACTGCCCGAGCGCGTGGCGCGGGCCTGCGTCGCCCAGGGCGTGAAGCGTTTCATCCATGTCAGCGCGCTCGGAGCCGACTCGCAGGGCCCCAGCATGTACCAACGCTCCAAGGGCGACGGCGAAGCGGCAGTGCGGCGGGTGTTCGACGCCTGGCCGGACGGCGCATTGACGATTTTCCGGCCGTCGGTGGTGTTCGGCCCGAACGATCGCTTCCTCAACACGTTCGCCTCGCTCGCGCGCTTTTTCCCGGTGCTCCCGGTGGCGGGCTGTTCGGCGCGCCTGCAACCCATCTATGTCGGCGATGTCACCCAGGCCATCATCAACGCGCTCGACGACCATCGCACCTACGGCAAGACCTATCCGCTGGCCGGCCCCCAGGCCTATACGCTCAAGGAGCTGATCGAGAAGGCCGCCGCCTGGAGCGGCCACCCGCGCCGAGTGCTGCCGCTTCCCATGGCCCTGGGCAAGCTACAGGCCGCCTGCATGGAATGGATGCCGGGCAGGCCTCTCCTGTCGCGCGACAACCTCGACTCGCTGCAACGGGACAACGTACTGGAGGCGCCCATCGCCCCTGAACTCAACATCCATCCCGCATCGCTCGAAGCACTGGCGCCCAGCTACCTGGGGCGCAAGGAAATCACCCGCTTCGACCTTTTCCGCGCCCGCCATGGCCGGCACTGACCGCCCGGCCGGGCTCGCCGGCAACCGGGAGCGCACGACCGGAAGCGATCCGGCCACCGACGGCCTGTCCGTATTCGTCGTAGGAGGTGCGGTACGCGATGCACTGCTCGGATTGCCCGCGGGCGATCGGGACTGGGTGGTGGTCGGCGCCACGCCCGAGCAAATGTCGGCCCGCGGCTTCGTGCCCGTGGGAGGCGACTTTCCTGTGTTCCTGCATCCGGTCACCCGCGAGGAATACGCCCTGGCCCGGACCGAACGCAAATCCGGGCGAGGGTACAAAGGGTTCACCTTCTACACCGGCCCGGACGTGACGCTCGAAGACGACCTCGGGCGCCGCGACCTGACCATCAATGCCATCGCGCAGGCACCCGACGGACGGCTGATCGACCCGTACGGAGGCGAGGCTGACCTGCGTGCACGGCGCTTTCGCCACATCGGGCCAGCCTTTGCCGAAGATCCGGTGCGCATCCTGCGGCTGGCGCGCTTCGCCGCCCGGTTCGCCGACTTCACGGTTTCGCCCGAGACGCTGGCGCTGTGTCGCCGAATGGCAGACGAAGGCGAAGTGGACGCCCTCGTACCGGAACGGGTCTGGCGCGAGTTGTCGCGCGGGCTCATGCAAGAAAAGCCTTCGCGCATGCTGCAAGTGCTGGCCGACACGGGCGCACTGCCGCGCATCGCCCCCGAATTGGTGATGGACGATGGACTACCGGGCACGCTGGATGAGGCGGCACGCCGCGGCCTGCCGCTGGCGTCGCGCTACGCGCTGCTGTGCGTTCGCAGCCCCGACGTGCAGGCGCTGGGGCGGCGGCTGCGCGCCTCGAACGACTGCAATGACATGGCGCGCCTGCTGCAGTTGGCGCTCCAGGACTTGCCTCGCGTCGACCGCGATGCGGATCGCGCGTTGACGCTGCTCGAACGCAGCGATGCCCTGCGCAAGCCCGAGCGCTTCGAGGCGCTCCTGCGCACGGCGAACTTGCTGACACCGCTGGACACGGAACGCTGGATGGCCTGGCGCAACACCGTCGCGGCGGTCGATGCCGGGGCCATCGCCGCCCGCCATGCCTCCCAGCCCGCCGGCATCCGCGATGCCGTGCGCGCAGCGCGGATCGCGGCCCTACAGGCGCGCATGGAAGAAGCAGATTGAACAGGGCCGGCGATCGTCGCTACAGCGCATGGCTGCGGTCGCCGCGGCCGAAGCCGATCAGCGGCGCCGC
Source organism: Pigmentiphaga sp. (assembly GCF_019689535.1). Classification (GTDB taxonomy): domain Bacteria; phylum Pseudomonadota; class Gammaproteobacteria; order Burkholderiales; family Burkholderiaceae_B; genus Pigmentiphaga. The sequence goes on along the minus strand of NZ_JADGHH010000183.1, from coordinate 1,162 downwards.
CACGCCCCGCCCCACGGCCAGCACCTTGAAGAGCTCGCCCATTTCCGCCGGCGAGAGCAGTTTCTGCACCGGCGCGACGGCCCGGGCGTAGGCTTGGGCGTCGGCCGGATCAAGCGCGCCGAGCAGGTCCATCAGGCCGGCATTCATCAAGAATCCGGCCTGGGAGATATACCCCAGCAGCTCGAGGCCACCGTCGACCGCCGCTTCGGCCATGGCCGTGAAATCGACGTGGGCGGTAATGTCCTGCACCCCCACGGCAACCAGCGGGTCAGCATGGGCAACGTGCCGGAAATGGCACATCAGCGTGCCCTCCAGGCGCTGCGGATGGTAGTACTCGCGTTGCGCGAAGCCGTAGTCGATGAGCAGGGCCGCGCCGCGCTGCAACCATTGCCCCATGCCGCGCACGAAGGCTTCGGCCTGGAGATTGATTTCCGAAACGTAACCGGGCAGGGCCGGCATCCGGGCCGACACGGCTTCGGCCAAGTCGGGTGGCGCGGGCCGGTCCTCCCAGGCAAAGCCGTCTTCGCCGTGGAGCGCGACGCCACGTTCCAACAGGCCCGCGTCACTCCAGCGGAACAGTCGCACGGGCATTGCGTCGAGCACTTCGTTGGCGACCACGCAACCGGTGAACGACTCCGGCAAGGCATCGAGCCAGCGCACCCGCTCGCCATAAGCGGCGAGGCGCTCGCGCTGGCGCTCGCGCAGGTCCGCCGATACCTCGAGGATGCGATAGGAGGCCCGCACGCCCGCTTCGTCGAGCGCTGCCAGCAGCCCATCGGCCAGCGCGCCCGTCCCCGCGCCGAACTCGAGGATTTCGCCCCCGCCGCAAGCCTCCAGCACCTGCGCAACCTGCCTGGCCAAGGTACGCGCGAACAAGGGGGTGAGCTCGGGGGCGGTGACGAAGTCGCCGGCAGGCACACCTCCGCCCGTGGCGAGTTTCTGGCTGCCGGCCGCGTAATAGCCCAATCCCGGCGCGTACAAGGCTAGCGCCATCCAGCGATCGAACGGCAGCCAGCCGCCCGCCTTGCGGATTTCGTCGGCGATGAAACGGGCCGCGCGCCGGGAATGTGCGGCCGATACGGGATCCAGGTCGGGAAGTTTTTTCATGCACCGGATTGTCCCACGTTCCAGGCAACCGCCCCGCGCATGCGCGGGGCCGCGC
>NZ_JADGHH010000182.1 GCF_019689535.1 Pigmentiphaga sp. | reverse complement strand
CCGCCCTTGGTCGAGATGATGGAGATGACCAGCATGGTCTGATTCCTCGTCGCGTCGGGATGGAACGGTCAGAGGGGTCAGACGCGCTGCTTGCGGCGCTCGGCGATCCACTGCTCGATTTCGAGCGAATCCCAGCCGATCGCACGAATCCCCAGGCGAATGGCCCTGGGGAACTTGCCCGCCTTCATCAGGTTGTAGATGTGGGCGCGCTTGAAGCCACTCTTGGCTTCGACTTCATCGAGCCGTAGGATGCGGTGCTCAACCACGGTAGGAAGAAGCGGCGTTTCGTCCGGCATGACAGTCACTCCTTGGCGCTCGCGAGCGCTTGTTAGGGGTGACTCGTAGTGGAATAGCGCCTTTCGGCCGCGTACACCGCAAATGCGGTTTCCACGACCGCAGATACGGGCTTGCGAATCTCAGGAGACGGCCGATTGCAGCTTGCGCTTGGCCTGGGCGAACTTGCCTTGCAGCGTGCGCTCGGTGATGCCCATGAGGTGGCCGTGATGCGCGACCAAGGCGCTGGCGATAGCCTCCTGGCTGTTGAAGCTGGAGTAAGGCGTGCCCGACGGTGATCGACCGAGCATCAGCGTCAGCATGGCGCCGATGATGTGCAGGTAGGTGGCTTCGGCGCGATCGCTCAACGGGCACAGGTTGCAGGCGGGAGGCGCCGGACCTTGCAGCTTCTGCCGCTCTTGCAAGGCATGCAGTTGTCGGCGGCACTGCTCAAGCTGCGACTTCAGCGCTTCGCGCTCCACCAGCAGCGCGTGCCCGGACTCCATGGTGATCACGGGATGGGCGATGCGCTCGATGCGGCTGAACAGAAAAGGCGGTCGCTGCCCTGGATAGTAGTGGAGCATCCACTGCTTCAGGTCGATGTGTCGGACGGTCAGCGCGGGTGAGTCCCACAGGGTCTTGTCGTTCGTCGTGATGCCGTTCTGACCATAGGGAAGTTCCCCGTGGTAGATGCCGTCGTAGATGCGATCGGTGTAGAGCCGCAACTCGTCGCAGCGCGGGCAGTCCAGATGCGCAGGCAAGTGTCGATGTTGGACGGCGGCCAGGATCTCGTCCCGGAACCGCAGCAGGCCAGCCCATCGTATTGCCGCATCGATGGGACGGTAGTACACGTCCGACAATGAATTCTCTCGCATGCCTTCGACTCCTTGCGACGCTACTTCATCGAGAGCTCCTCGGCGCCCAGGTAGGACTGGTGCATCGACACATTGACCAGTGGGAATCCGCTCGCGGACGCGGCCGCCCCGAGTGGAGGAAATCGTTCGGACAGACGCGAGGCTCGCGGGAGCGGGGCGTCATGTCATGGCGCGGGAAGCTGGCCTGTGGCCAGTAGCTCAGCGCTGCTATACGGTGTACAAAGTCGCTACTGTTTGTTAGCGGCACACGGAGCAGTGCGAGCGGAAGCAGTCACGCCGAAGTCACATTCGGGATGAGCGTCAAACGCTCCAGCGAGCTTGGCAAGGCCCATTTGGCATCAGGTGTTGGCGCTGGAGCCTTATGACCGGCCTTGTCTGCCGATGGAGCCTTCCCGCCAGGAATTTCTGTGGCGAGTGGCACGCTTGGGATGCGCGATCAGCATGCTGAGAGGCTGAAATCGCATCAGGTGTTCGCTGCCGAAATGCGCCCGAAGAGCTGCACGTTGAACAAGCAACCGAGCGCATGCGAGGGACGAGAGGGCGTAGCGCACGGTAGGCGTCGTCAGATCACCATGGATGTTGATGGACGCGGAGCGTTGACGGGGTGCCCGTTTGAGGCCATAATTGAGGCCGTCTCAGATAAGCGAGACGGGAAACTTCGTTGTTCATCAACGGGTTGGGTGTTCGATGTGATACCCGTTTCCCGCTCCAGGTTCTGGTTCCATGGGGTTCCACCCCGTGGGCAAAAAAGAAAAGGGAGTCCCTGTTCAAGGGCACTCCTTTTTTTTTGGCGTGCGTGTGCGTCGAACGCTTGAAATCGATCAGGCTCCCGCATGCCAAGCTGGCGCCCAGCCCCGTGCAGGCTGGGCAGTCCGGCAACCGGGGGGCACGCTCGCTCTTACTCCAAGGACAATCCCGCTCGTTCGATGACCGTTTTCCACTTCTTGCGTTCGGACGCGATGAGGCGGCCAAATGCTTCGCTGCTCATCGGGATGGCTTCGTAGCCGTGCTTGGCGAGGTCGGCCCGTACCTCAGGCGTCTTCAAGATATCCGTGATTTCCTTATTGAGACGATCCACGATCGCTGCCGGCGTACCGGCAGGCACGACGATGCCATGCCAGTTCTGGACCTCATAGCCCTTGACGGTCTCGGCGATCACCGGCTCGGACGGAGCGGAGGGCGACCGTTCCATGGCGGTGATCCCCAGGGAGCGTAAGCGCCCCGCGGCAATCAAGGGCTGGCTGGGAGCCTGGCCGCCGAAGGTAAAGTCCACTTCGCCGGCAACGACGGCATTGGTGGCCAGCGACGCGCCTTTGTAGGGAACGTGCGTGGCTGGTATGCCCGTCATGTCGACGAACAGTTCGCTCGCCAAGTGGGCCGCTGAACCTGCTCCGGCAGTGGAGTAGGTCAGGCCGTTCTTCGACTGCTTGGCTTTTTCGATCAGCTGCGAGACTGTCTGGATGTTGGACTTGGGGTTGGTCACCAGCACGAGAGGCGCGGTGACGACGGCCGATATGGGAATAAAGTCTTTTTCCGGTTCGTAGGGCAGTTTCTTGTAGAGAGACGGATTGATCGACAACGTGCCGACGTGGCCCGCGAACAAGGTGTAGCCGTCGGGCTCGGAGCGCGCAGCATAGCTCGCTCCTATGCTGCCGCCCGCGCCCGGACGGTTTTCGATGACGACGCTTTGCCCTAGGCGCTGCGTCAGCTTCTCGCCGATGAGCCGGGCCGCGAAGTCCGTGGAGCCGCCCGGGGCGAAGGGGACGACGATCTTGATCGGGCGGTTGGGGTAGCTGTCGCTCGCGGACGCCGGGGCGCCCATGGTGCCGACCAGCGCGGCGACGATACCGAGGGCGAAATGCGTCGAACGGCTCATTGTGCTGTCTCCTGTGAAAGTGTGAAATGTGGAAGATGGCTACCGGCCGGATGTCTCCGGGGCGCCGAGCATGGCGCGCGCTTGGGCCGGGGTGGCGATGGTGCGGCCCATGGCTTTGCACAAATCGGCGATCCGCCTCACGATGTCGGCGTTGTCTACCGCCAGTCCATTCCCATCGAAGGCGAGAATGGAGTCTTCGAACCCCACTCGCACATGTCCCCCCAGGGAGATGGCCAGTGCGCGCAACTCCAGCTGATACCTGCCGCCTTTGGCGCACCACCAGAGCGCTCCCTCGGGCAGGGCTGCCGCCAGGTCCATGAGTTTGCGGGCGCCTTGTTCGAAGGAATCCGGCGTGCCCAGGACGAGGCCGAAGCAATACGGCGGTCGGACGAGGCCAGCCTCGATGAGCTCGAGTGCAGTGTCGAGCATGGCCTCGTCGTAGATGCTCATTTCGGGAATGGCCGCGCTGGCGTGGACCTTGGCCGCCATGGCATGGACCATGCGTTTGGCTTCGCCCGGATCCGGACCGTTGAGCCGCAGCGGCAGCGACACCATCTCCGGAAATAGTGCGAGCGGCGCAACGGCCTGCTCCGGGGTGAACCCCCGCGTCCCGAGGGAAAGCTGGAGTACGGCGTCGCACCGCCGTCTGGTTTCGTCGACGATTTCGCGGAACACGGACACTTCGTGCGTCGGAGATTCGTCGGCGGCCCGCGCATGGATGTGGGCAATCGATGCGCCGGCGAGCACGCATGCTTCGATCGTTGCGGCGATTGCCTGCGGGGAGACCGGCACTTTGGGATGGTCGGTGCTGCGTATCCGGGATCCGTTGGGCGCTACCGTGATCATGACCGGCGCTAAATCACTTGGCATGTTTGGCCTCCACGCCGATTTCCACTAGGCGAGAAAAAACAGGCATGCAGTCCGGGGAGAGCGGCTCCGCCATTTCAGGATGGGTGGCAAGCCAGTGCCTGAGGTAGCCTTGCGTGCCGCCTTGCCGGATGATGGGTTGAAGAATGGGCGGCATGGGAGGGCAATGGCGAACCTCGCCCGTGGTCAGGTTAGTGACACGGCCGGTCGCGAAATTCACCTCGATCGAGTCTCCCGTTTTTGCGAACGAGCCTGGTTGTTCCAAGCCCGTCAGGACCGGCAATCCCTGCGCGATGGCGCGGCGCATCGCCTTGAACGGCATGGAGCCGCAGACGATGCCTAAGTCCAGCGCGACCATCGCGATAAATCCTTGCACGTGGGTCTTGCCGCACGCGAATTGCGTTCCGCCGATGACGATGTCGCCGGGAGCGACGCGGTCCGGGAATTCCGGGTCCAGGCTCTTGAAAAGATGCGGTATGAGCACCTCGGGCCGGGTTTCCCGGCCGATGGCGAAGCTGAAAGGGATGAATCCTTCGTCCAGGGGCACCTTGTTGCCGAATACGTGGCACGTGCCGGTCTTGATCAGTAGGTCGCTCACGATGTCTCCTTATGCCTTGACCGCTTGGACTGCCGGGGCAATTGCGCCTTCTATGGCGGAGGCGGCGACGGTGAGCGGGCTGGCAAGATAGGCCAATCCGTCCGATGGTCCGAAGCGGCCGGAGTGATTGGTGGCCGCGGTCGAGATCGACACTTCGCCCGGCCCCAATGGGGCCATGGCGCCGCCGGCACAAGGGCCGCAACCCGGGGGAAGGAGGATGGCGCCGGCGTCCAGGAAAACCTGCTGCAGGCCATCCTGTGCCATGCGCATTGCCGTGGCAGTCGAGCCTGGAACGACGAAAAGGCGAACGCCTGCGGCCACGCGCCTGCCCTTGAGCACGGTGGCGGCGGCCGCGAAGTCTTCGTACATGCCCGATCCGCACGAGCCCAGGAATGCATGGTCGATCCGCTGGCCGGCAACGCTCTCGAGCGGGGCAGCGCGGTCGGGGCCACCCGGCAGTGCCACTTGCGCGGTGATCTCGGAAAGGTCGAGATCGATGACGTGGAGATAGTCTGCGCCCGGGTCGCTGTGCACCCCTTCCTTCGAGCCTGCCGGGGGAGGGAATGCCACGTTGGCGACGCCGATCTCGGTGATCGAGTTGCATAGTGCGACGCGATCCGCGATGGAGAGTCCGGCCAGGCCAGGGCCTGCGAATTCGACCACGCGATAGTCGGCCGACACGCCCCAGCGGTCGGACGAGAATCCGTGGGCAAGCACGAAACCGACGTCTCGCGCGTGCACGCCGGGCGCGAGCTTTCCATGCAGGCGCACACAGATGGTGTCGGGCACTTGCGTCCACAACGTTCCCGTCGCCAATACCGAGGTGATCTCGGGACCGACGCCGTATGCTGCCGCGCCGATCGCCCCGAAGTTCGTGCAGTGCATGTCGTAGGCGAACAGGAACATGCCCGGCTTGATCCAGCCTTGTTCCAGCGGGAACAGATGTCCGTGCCCCCCTTGCCCCACGTCGTAGAAACGGCCTATGCGCCAGCAGCGGGCGATCTCCCGGATGCGCGCGCCGCGGGCCGCAGCAGCGGGCGAGCCGTACACCACCTCGTGGTCGCGCGGCTTTCCTCGAATAAGCGCAGGCCGTGCAGCGCGACGGCCTTGCCATGCTCGTTGTGCAGAATGATGGCCGCCTGCGCTGCATCGGGGGAGCGATTCTTGATCGCGCGCAGCAAGGCCCTCAGTTCGATCGCGCTTTCTTCCGGCCTGTTGGGCATGGTCAGCGACGAGGACCAGAGAAAACTCAGGCGTGCGTTGAGCTGGCGCAGATAGGTACCGATGCTGGCGTTGTAGGAGCCCCGGGCGAGGGCTTCGAAGAAGGCGTTCTTGGCCGTCTTGATACGCGCCGGGATGCGGGACTGCAGCGCCGCTTCGAATTCCTGCACCACTGTTTCCAGGACCTGGATGTCTTGTTCCGTGCCGTAAAGCGCAAATCGTTTGACCGCGAGGCACTCGATGGCCAGGCGTATGTCCCAGAGTTCGTGCACTTCTGCCTCGGTCATGATGCGCACCGAAGGGCCGCGATTGGGAACGATGTCGATCAGGCCTTCGGCCTCGAGCTGGCGAAGCGCCTCGCGCACGGACGGACGGCTGACGTCGAAGCGCTCGCAAAGCTCGCGTTCGACTAATCGATCGCCCGGCTTGTATGCGCCCTCCGTGATCGCCGTGCGCAGGCGGTGGACCAGGCTCGATCGCACAGGGGTGTCTTCAACCGGATTGGCGGCGGTAGCGTCCATTTTTGTCTGACAAAAATGGGAGAATGTGGGGATATGTTGGCGAAAACCGCCAAGTTCTTAGATTAATTGTCAGGCAATTATAGTGACGTCCCATCTAGGGCACCCTAGGGGAAATCCATGGTTCCCCTCGGTGGCAGCATGGCTGCGCTTGCAGTTCGGCAGCGAGGTCGCGGGATGAGGGCGGGGCCGCATAGGCGGCGAGGCACCGGGAAGCGATTCGCAAAAAAGTCGATGCTCGTGTACAATCGTTGGCTCTTTAGGGGAGCGAGCTTAGGCCGTTTTCCTAGACGTATTCGGGCGTGAGTTCTCATGCCCCTTGCCCTTAGGCAACGGCGCGTTAGCAAAGCGGTTATGCACCGGATTGCAAATCCGTTGAGGGCGGTTCGACTCCGCCACGCGCCTCCAGAATTCCTTTCCCCTCATCCATGCCGCCCGTGGCGCTCCCTAAAGGCGCGACAGTTCGTCCCGCGGGTCGGTAACGCCGCAGCCGACGGGGTATGCAGCTTGGCAGCGTCGTTTGCCCGGTCTTGTCATGATCGGGTGCCTTGCAACGTGAGGCACCGCGCCTGGCCTGCAAAGGAGTTGCTCCACAGTGCCTGCATTCGATCGGGGATAGGCTTATGTGCTTTTTTGTAGAAAACATGCCTGTCCTAATGAAGAAATAGAATATACATAGGAAAACGTTTTCGTTCCGCCGGGCCGT
>NZ_JADGHH010000181.1 GCF_019689535.1 Pigmentiphaga sp. | reverse complement strand
CAAAAAATATTCTTTAAGCTGGCCAAGATAGAGGAAAAATTTCCCCTTTTTTGGCTTGAGGGGCGCAATTTTGCAGAAATTTTGACAGGCTGCCTTGATAGAGTAAATGCAGTCCTCAACTCCGCGATTCCGTCCCATGCGTAATTGGTCATTTACCTCCCATCCGGCATCCGTGGGCGAGACCTATCTCGAGCACCTTGCCTCGGCGTGGAGCTTTGCCTGGCGCATGTTGACTGCGGCCATGGCTTGCTTCCTCCACGGAATCTTTCCCTTCCTGTTCGTCAGCACCGGTTCTTCCGCCATCCGGGAATTGCACGACCGCATGGTGGTGAACCGGGCCAAGCGCAAGCCGGGCGTTGCCCAGCCCGCCGAAGCCGGCCAGCGCTGAGCCCGCCGGCACCGGGCATGCCGCGCGCCTGGACGCCGGCAGGCGCGCGGGGAAGGTTTCAGCGTACGCGCATGCCAGGCTGGGCACCGCTCGTCGGTTCGAGCACGTAGATTCCGGGGTGTGCTTTTTCGTCGGCGTGGCTGGCGGCCAGCACCATGCCTTCGGAGACGCCGAACTTCATCTTGCGCGGGGCAAGGTTGGCAACCATCACCGTCAGTTTGCCGATGAGGTCTTCGGGCTTGTAGGCCGATTTGATGCCCGAAAACACATTCCGGGTGCGCCCCTCGCCTACGTCCAGCGTTAGGCGCAGCAGCTTGTCCGAGCCCTCGACGTGCTGGCAGTCCACGATCTTGGCGATGCGCAGGTCTACCTTGGCAAAGTCGTCGATGGTGATGGTGGGCGCGATGGCCTCGCCGCCCGGCGTGGGCGCAGCCGGGGCCGGCGCGGCGGGCGGCTCGAACAGCGCATCCAGCAGCTTGGGATCGACCCGTTGGGCCAGGTGCTTGTACGGTGCGATGCGCTCGGGCGCGACCGCGACGTCGCTCCATTGGAAATCGCGGCCCAGCCCGAATAGCTCGCGCGCCACCCGGCGGGTGAGGGCAGGCAGCACCGGGGCCAGCATCACCGAAAGCGCCTTGAACCCGGCCAAGGCGCGCGAGCAGGTTTCGTGCAGCGCACGCTTGTTGCCAGCATCGTCGAGTTGCTTGGCCAGCACCCAGGGTTGGGCCGCATCGAAGGCTTGGTTGATGCGATCCGCCGCGGCCATGACTTCGCGAATGGCCTTGCCGTATTCGCGCGCTTCGAAAGCCGTGCGGACCGACTCCGCGGCGGCTGCCAGCTCCGCTTCGAGCTCGCCGGGCAGCTTGCCTTCGAAGCAGAGCTGCCCGTCGAAATGCTTGATGATGAAATTCGAGGCGCGGCTGGCGATGTTGACGTACTTGCCGACGAGATCGCTGTTGACGCGGGCGACGAAATCCTCGGGGTTGAAGTCCAGGTCTTCGACGTGGGCATTGAGCTTGGCCGCAATGTAATAGCGCAGCCATTCCGGGTTCATGCCCAGCTCGAGGTAACGCAGCGGCGAAATGCCGGTGCCGCGGCTCTTGGACATCTTCTCGCCGCTGACCGTGATGAACCCGTGCACGTGCAGGCCGTCGGGCGTCTTGCGCTGCGCAAAGTGCAGCATCGCGGGCCAGAACAGGGCGTGGAAATACACGATGTCCTTGCCGATGAAGTGGTACTGCTCGGTATCGGATTGCGGATCGAGCAGGGCGTCGAAATCCATGCCGGCTTTCTTGCAATACGCCTTGAGCGAAGCCAGGTAGCCCACGGGGGCGTCGAGCCAGACATAGAAGTATTTGCCTGGCGCATCAGGGATCTCGATGCCGAAATACGGTGCGTCGCGGGAGATGTCCCAGTCTGCCAGCTTGCCCGCTTCGCCGAGCCATTCCCGCGTCTTGGCGTAAACCTCCGGCTGCAGGCGCGGTGCGCCGTTTCGGTTGACGCTTGCCGTCCACTCTTGCAGGAAGGCATAGCAGCGCGGATCGGACAGCTTGAAGAAGAAGTGTTCGGAGCTCTTCAGGACGGGCGTGGCGCCGGTGAGCGTGGAGTAAGGGTTGCGCAGGTCGGTGGGCGCGTAGACGGCGCCGCAGACTTCGCAGGAATCGCCGTATTGGTCTTTGGCGCCGCACTTGGGGCATTCGCCCTTGATGTAGCGGTCGGCCAGGAACATGCCTTTGACCGGATCGTAGAACTGTTCGATGGTGCGCGTTTCGATCAGGCCCGCTTCGCGCAGCTTGAGGTAGATTTGGCGCGACAGCTCGGTGTTTTCGTCCGAATCGGTCGAGTGCCAATGGTCGAAGGCAATGTGGAAGCCCTCGAGGTATTTGGGGCGTTCGGCGGCGATGCGCGCGACCAGTTCGCGCGGGGTGATGCCCTCTGCCTCGGCCTTGAGCATGATGGGCGCGCCATGGGCGTCGTCGGCGCACACGAAGTGGACCGTATGGCCTTGCATGCGCATGTTGCGGACCCAGATGTCGGCCTGGATGTATTCCATGATGTGGCCGATGTGGAAGGATCCGTTGGCGTAGGGCAGGGCGGTGGTGACGAAGAGGGTGCGCGACATGGACGGAGGTTGGGGAAATCTGTGTGTCAAAGGGGGATTTTAGCTGGTGGAGGGGCCTGGGGCCTTGCTTCCCCGATCGGCGGCAAAACTTTCCGGGGGAGTGTGCGCGGGAATGAGGATTGCGCACGCCACTCTAAGGATTGCGCACGCCACTCTATATACTGGCCGCATAGGAGGCCCGCATGTCTATGAACACTGTCTACGCGACCTACGAGCCTGCGCGAGCTGAAATCGATGCGCTGGAGGAGCCCACGGTATTGGAGTTCGGGGCGCCGTGGTGCGGGTATTGCCAGGCGGCGCAGCCGCTGCTGGAGGCTGCATTCGAGGGGCATGCGAAGGTCAGGCACGTGAAGGTGGAGGACGGCAAGGGGCGGGCGCTGGGGCGGTCGTTCGGCGTCAAGCTGTGGCCGACGCTGATTTTCCTCGACCGAGGCCGGGAAGTCGCGCGGCTCGTGCGGCCCACCGACGTGGACGCCATACGGGAAGCGCTGGCCTTGATCGACCGGGCGGGCTAGCGGGGCGCGCCTGCCCGCACGCGGCGGGAAAGTCGGTAAGCGCTAACTGCCCTTAATCGCCCAGGGGTGTTAGCTCTTGGCCGCGCGCCCGGCGTTCCTGAGCATGGCGTAGAGGACGTTGGCTGCCGGTGACAGCGCCCGGCCGTGCTTGGAGATGAGGCCGAGGGTGCGGCTCACGCGGGGCTTGCCCAAGGGGATGCCTACCAGCGTGGGGTGTGTCGTGAGCGGCAGGGCCAGCTGGGGCACCGCGGCGATGCCCAGCCCGGCCTCGACCATGCCCAGCAGCGTGAGGACGTGGCTCACCTCGATCGCGTTTTGCGAGTGTTTGCCGCTCTTGGCCAGGGCGGCTTCGATGAGCAGCCGGTTGCCGCTGCCTTTGTCCACGGTCATGAGGCGTTCGCCGGATAGGTCTTCCCACGTGACTGATTTGCGCTGCGCCAGGGGGTGGTCCCGGCGCGCCGCCAGGACGAAGCTTTCCTTGAAGATGGCCTTGAATTCGACCTCGGTTTCCTGGGTGCCGATGAAATTCACGCCGAAGTCTGCGCGGCCGGAAATGACGGCGTTCAGTACGGTATTGGCGCCTTCGTCGATGACGCGGACCCGGATGCGGGGGTGCTTGGCGGTGAACTCGCGCAGCACCGAGGGCAGGAAGTAGTACGCGACCGAGGGCACGCAGGCGACCGTGACCAGGCCGCTCAGCTGGGCCGAGAGGTCGCTGACGCCGAGCATGGCCCCTTCGAGCTCGTCCAGCGCCGCGCGGGAGCGCTCGAGGAAGACGCGCCCGACATTGGTGAGGGAGACGTGGCGGGTGGTGCGGTCGAGCAGGCGCACCCCCAGGATCGCCTCCAGTTTTTCGATGCGGCGGCTGAGGGCGGGCTGGGACAAATGCAAGTCTTCCGCCGCCGCGCGAAAGCTCGAGCGCTCTGCAACGGCGACGAAAGCCTGCAATTCTTGCAGGTCGAAATTGATGCGTGCCATGCATTAAATTATATAAAAGTTGCAATTTACTTTCGGTTTTGCACGCCTCATCATGTCAGCATGCAAAAAGCCATACCTTGTGTGCTCATGCGGGGCGGGACGTCCCGTGGGCCTTACTTCCGCGCCGAGTGGTTGCCGCAGGACGTATCCAAGCGCGACCGCGTGTTGTTGTCTGCAATGGGGTCGCCCCACGAATTGCAGGTCGACGGCCTTGGCGGCGGCAATAGCCTGACGAGCAAGGTGGCGATCGTGTCGCGCTCGACGCGGCCGGGGTGCGACGTGGATTACCTGTTCGCCCAGGTCGCCGTCGACACGGAGCTGGTCGATACCCGCCCCAATTGCGGCAACATGCTGTCGGGCGTGGGGCCGTTCGCCATCGACCAAGGCCTCGTGCAGGCAGCAGACGGTGAAACCCGGGTGCGTATCTACAACGTGAATACGCGCTCGACCATAGACGCCATCGTGCAGACGCCCGGCGGGCGCACGGAGTACGAGGGCGACGTGCGCATCGACGGCGTGTCCGGCACCGGTGCGCCAATCCGGTTGAGTTTCCTCGATGCCTGGGGTTCGGTAACGGGCAATGTGTTCCCGACGGGCCACCTGCAAGACGTCATCGACGGCGTGTCGGTCACGTGCATCGACGCCGCCATGCCGATGATGATCGTGCGCGCCGCGTCGCTCGGCGTCTCCGGCCGCGAAACACCGGCGCAGCTGGACGCCAATGCCGAGCTGCTCGAGCGATTGGAGTCGCTGCGGCGCGAGGCGGGATTGCGGATGGGGCTGGGCGACGTGGCCGACAGCGTCATTCCCAAGCCCGTGCTGGTCAGCGAGGGCGAGGACGGCAATACGGTAACGTCGCGGTATTTCACGCCGCACAAGTGCCACCGCTCCCACGCGGTAACCGGCGCGATCGGCGTGGCCACGGCGTTCGTCACGCCGGGCACGGTGGCGTTCGACCTGGGGGCGACGTCGCGCTCGCCAGGCATGCATCGCATAGGCGTGGCGCATCCGGCCGGCCGCATCGACGTCGACGTGGAATTGCGCGAGGGGACATCCTCGCTCGAAGTCCGCGGCGCAAGCCTGATCCGCACCGCCAGGAAAATTATGGAAGGGCAGTTGTACGTGCCCGCCCATTTGTTTTGATGTCGTTTTAGTAACGCGGTCGTCCGTGCATTCGCCCCTGGCGGGTGTCGGGCGGCGCCCAGCTTCGGCAAGTCCGAAGACCGATACGGAGACTCTCTCATGCAAGCCTCGATCCGAGTTCCGGCGCTGGCCGCCGGCTTGACTGCATTCGCGCTCGCCGCCGGTGCAGCCAACGTTCAGGCCGCTTGGCCCGAACAGCCCATCACCATCGTCGTGCCTACCGCCCCGGGCGGCGGCAACGACGCCTTCGCGCGCGTCATCGCGCAGAAGATGGGCGAGCACCTCAAGCAAACCATCATCGTCGTCAACAAGGCAGGCGCCCAGGGCGCGATCGCCAGCGAGTTCGTCGCCCGCGCGCCGGGCGACGGCTACACGCTGCTCTTCGGCTACATCGCCACCCATGGCATCAACCCGGCGCTGCAGAAGCTGCGCTATGACCCGGTGAAGGATTTCAAGCCCATCGGCATGCTGGCGAGCTCGCCCACGCTGCTGGTCGTGTCCTCGACCGCCGGCGTCAATTCGGTCCAGGAGCTGATCGCCAAGGCCAAGAAAGATCCGCAAAGCCTCAGCTACGCTTCGGCCGGCGTCGGGACCGCTCCCCACGTCACGGCGGAGCTGTTCAAGATGGTGACCGGCATCAACATGCTGCACGTGCCGTACAAGGGTTCGGCCCCGGCCATGACCGATACGTTGGCCGGTACCACCCAGGTCATGTTCCCCAGCTTGTTCAGCGCGTATCCGCACCTGTCCACTGGCCGCATCAAGGCCTTGGCGCTCGCGGGCGATCGTCGCTCTGAAGTGCTGAAGGACGTGCCCACCCTGGAAGAGCTGGGTATCAAGGGCGTGAGCGTGCCGCAATGGTACGCGCTGTTCGCGCCGGCCAGCACGGACCAGGCCATCGTGAACCGCCTGAACGAGGTGCTGAATGCTTCGCTGCGTGATCCGGAAGTGATCGCCAAGTTCAAGGAGCAGGGTGCCGATCCGCAGAGCAGTACGCCGGAGCAACTGGGCGAGTTCGTCAAGTCCGAAGTCGCCCGCTGGAGGAAGGTTGTCGAGACGGCGAAGATCACCGCCGACTGATCCAGCAATCATGACGGGGCGGCCGAGGCCGTCCCCGGACGCTTTGTCGCTCCCCGCCCTGGGGAGCGTGCATGGAGGGGTGCCCGGCGACAGCCGGGTTTTTTTCAAGCAGCGTCTGGAACGTTGCCGCGCGGTTCACCGGCCCAGGCGCAGCGCAACGGAGGCGAGAGATGAAGAAATGGACGGTGGCGGCCGCTTTGGCCGCTTCGGCATGGGTGGGGTCGTTGTCGGCAGAGCCCATCGTGTTGAGCGACATGGGGTCGTTTCACATCGGCGGCGAGAAGTTCGTGATCTCCGGCGAGCCCGTGCGCGAGGTGAGGTTCACGCCCACCGGCGTGCCGGCCAAGATCGACCCGAACGGCACGTATGTGGTGGGACAAATGTACGTGCAGTACTTCATCCCGGAAAACCGCAAGGGCGCGGTTCCGCTTCTGCTCTGGCACGGCGGCGGGCTGACTGGTGTCACGTACGAAACCACGCCGGACGGCCGCCCGGGTTGGCTCAACGATTTCTTGCGGCGCGGCTGGGCCGTGTACAACTCCGATGCGGTCGAACGCGGCCGCTCTGGGTGGCCGGCGACTTCGAAGCCCGCATGGCCCGGCGAGCCCGTGCTCGTGACCCGGTGCGCGACAAGCCCCGCGGTTCAGGGCGGGGAAGGATAGCGCGGACGGCGCAGCCGTCCTTGTCTTTGGGTTTCAGTGTGGGGTTTGCTGC
>NZ_JADGHH010000017.1 GCF_019689535.1 Pigmentiphaga sp. | reverse complement strand
GGGGTTTTTTTTATAACACCCCGGGGGCCCCCCCGCGGGGGGGGGGGGGGGGCCCAGCCGTGGGCCAAGGCCGCGCCGCGGCAAGTCCGCGGCAACGTGGTCATGCTGCAAGAGCCCATCGCCGATTGCGTCCCATGCCAGCGCGAAGGTTGCGATGGACACCGTGGCAGCCGCAGCCTATGCATGGAGCGCCTCGGGACGAGCACCGTGACGGATGCGGTGCTGTCCCTGCTGCAGGCGCCCCAGCCGGAGATGCGGAGAACGCCCGCATGAGGGTCGCCATCGCCTGCAATCGCTTCGGCCATGGCGGAGGCATGGAACGCTATGCCATGGATCTCGTCAAGGGGTTCCGCGCGCTCGGCATCCGCCCGGTCGTGTTCGCCCGCAATTTCGACACCCACATCCCCGAGTACGGCGACGTGGAACCGGTCCGCATCGCCGTCTGGGCCTTGCCCGGCAAACTGCGCGACCACTACTTCTCCTCCCGCCTGCGCGACCTGAAAGCGGCCCACCGCATCGACCTCCTGATCGGCTGCAGCCGGACCGCCGTGTCGGACATCGCCATCTGCGGGGGCACCCACCTCGGCCACCTGGCCCAGTCGGGCCGGCGGCCGACAGCCTGGGACCAATGGCAGATCCGGCTGGAACGCGCCCACTATGCCCATGCGCACTTGGTGCTGGCCCATTCGCTGATGATGGCCGACGAGCTGCGCCGTTACTACGGTGTCGAGCCGGAACGGATACGGGTGCTGTATCCCCCGGTAGACGTGGAAACCTTCCGTCCGGTGGACGATGCCCGGCGTGCCGCGCTCAGGCGCGAGCTGGGCATTGCCGAAGGCACGACTGCTTTCCTGTTCCCGTCTACCGGACACGAACGCAAAGGCTACCCGCTGCTCGAGGCCTGCTTCAGCTCGACTGCCTTGCCCGTCTCGCTCCTGGTCGCCGGCCGCCCGGTGGAGTCCCGCTCCGCGAAGATCCGGTATATCGGGTACCGGGAGGACATCGCCAACTGCTACCGGGCGACGGATTTCACCATCCTCGCCTCGCGCTACGAGCCCTTCGGCCTGGTGGGCCCCGAGTCCGTCCTGTGCGGCACCCCTACGGTCCTGCCGCGCAGCATAGGCAGCACGGAAGCCTTGTCGGATGAGGCTTGCCTGAGTTTCGACGTCGATGCGCCGGCCTCGCTGGCCGACGCGATCGCGCAGGCCGAAGCACGCGCCCGCGCAGGCCGCGCCCGGCTCGCCGTCCCGCTGGATCACCTTTCCTACGCCCCGAGCCCTCGCGCTCACGTGGAAGCGCTCCTGGACATGTCGATTTCCACGAAGGCGGCTTGCGAACTTTCATGAACCGTCCCCATTCCGCATACGACGGCCTGCCCGCTCCGCTGACCTTCGTCGCCGCCGCGGCGATCTCCCTCCTGCCCGCGCTCACGCTGTCAGTGCGGGGCAGTGCCAACCGCCTGCTGTTCCTGCTCCTCCTCCTGTCCATGATCGCCGCCTTCTGGCGGCACCGCCTGGCGCCGGAAGCGCGTTTCGCCCATGTCATGCGGCAATATTGGCCGGTCTGGGCGGCACTGGCTGCGCAATTCGTTGCCGCGGCGGTGAGCACCCTCGCGGTGGGATGGGATCAGCCGCGCGTGTTCGCGGACCTCCGGGTACTCGACACGCCCCTACGGATGGCCCTCTTCGGGCCGCTTTTCTGGCTGCTCCTGGCCGTGCCGGCAGGCTGGCTCAAGCAGCTCCAGTGGGGATGCACGGGCGGGGCGTTGATCGGCGCGGCGATTCTTCACCACCAATTCGCCCTCTCGCCCGGCGAGCGGCCCACGCAAATCCTCTTCTCGAATCTGCTGCCCTTCAGCAACATCACGCTGCTCCTGGGCATGTTTTCGTTACTGAGCATAGGCTGGTCCGACCCCGCCACGCGCCGGGGCCGCATCGCCATCGCGCTGAAGCTGGCCGGCGGCGGTGCCGGCCTTTATGTCGCCTATGCCTCCGGCACGCGCGGGGGATGGCTGGCGCTGGCCGTGTTCGCGTTCGTGTTTTTCTTCCTGATGCGCGGGCGTGCCTGGCGCAAGCTCCTGGCCATGGCAACGCTCGCCGCCGCGAGCGCCGGCGCGTACCTGTCCAGCGACTTCGTCGCCCAGCGCGTCGACGACGCCTATAAGGAGCTCCAGGAATACCGCCAGGGCAAGGAGCTCGACTCTTCGGTCGGAACCCGGCTGCAGCTATGGACCGCTGCAGTGGAAGTATTCAAGGAACACCCGTTCGTCGGCGTCAGCCGCCAGGGATACGGGCAAGCCATGCAGGATGCAGCGCGACGGGGAATCATCACGATGCGCGCCGCCGAGTACCGGCATTCGCACAACGAGCTTTTGTTCAATCTCGCCACCCTGGGCACGCTCGGCGCGCTGGCGATCCTGGCCGCATGGCTGGTGCCGGCCGCATATTTCGCGCGCGCCGCACGCAGCCCGCACCGCGACGAGCGGACCGCCGGCACGATGGGGCTGCTGCTCGCGACCGGCTTCCTTGTCTTCGGCATGACGGAAGTCATGTTCGCGATGTCGATGGTCGCGTCGTTCTACACACTGATGACGGCGGCGCTGATGGCCATCGTCGCCCGCCAGCGCCGGTGCACTGTGGTCGCCTGAGCGGCGCCGGCTCAATACTCCAGCGCCACGTCGTCGGGCCGCCCGGTCAGCTTGGCCAGTTGCTGCAGCAAGACGTCCGGCACCCGCACCCGCCAGTCTTCGCCGAGGCGCACCACGCACTTGGCATCCTCGCGGTGGTAGACGATTTCCACGGGGGTGCCGGGGAAGCCGTTCTCCGGATCGGCACGGTGCGGATTGAGCACTGAGCGCAGCGATTCGACATGCGCATTGCCGTTGAAGCGAATGGACAGGGCCCTGGCCTTGGCCTCGCGCGCCATCTGCAAGTCGTACAGCTCGTCGGCCACGATCCGCATGCCGCCGGAATATTCATCATTGCTGACCTTGCCCAGCACGATGAGCAGCTGGTCCTCGCGCAGCTTGCCCCGGTGCCGCTCGTACAGCTCGTTGAACACCGAGATCTCCACCTGCGCGGTGCCGTCATCGAGCACGGCGAACACCATCTTGCCCCGCCGCGTCATCTGCGTGCGCACCGCCGACAGGATGCCCGCCATCCACTGCGGCTCACGGCTCGGCTGTAGGTTGGAGAGCGGCGTCCGGACGAAGCGCCGGACCTCGGCGCGATAGGCATCGAACAAATGGCCGCTGAAATAAAAGCCGAGTGCGGTCTTCTCCTGCGCCAGGCGCTCGCGTTCGTCCCAGGGCTCCACGTCGGCCATCTCGCCCGCCAGGTCGTCGTGGTCGTCGCCGCCGAACAGGGAGGCCTGGCTGGCGGCACGGGCCGCTTGCTCGGCCGCGTCCATGGCGGTACCCAGCGTGGCCAGCACAGCGGCGCGGTTGGGGCACAGCGAATCGAACGCCCCGGCCTTGATCAGCGCCTCGATGGCGCGGCGGTTCACGACGTGCCGGTCGATGCGGCGGCAGAAATCGAACAAATCCTTGAACGGGCCCTTTTCCGCGCGGGCACGCAAGATTTCCTCGACGGCGCCCTGCCCCGTTCCCTTGACTGCGCCCAGGCCATAGCGAATCGTGCGCGGCGGCTGGCCGCGCGCGGAATATTCGTCAAGCACCGGCTCGAAGCGGTAGCCCGACAGATTGATGTCGGGCGGCAGCACCTTGACCTTGTTGGCTACGGCGTCCGCCCAGAAGACCTGCACCTTGTCCGTGTCGTCCATGTCGGAAGACATGGTGGCGGCCATGAACTCGGCTGGATGGTGCGCCTTGAGCCACGCCGTCTGGTAGGCGATCAGCGCGTACGCGGCGGTATGCGACTTGTTGAAGCCGTATTCCGCGAACTTCTCCATCAGGTTGAACAACGTGACGGCGATGTCCGGGTCGTAGCCCTTTTTCTCTGCCCCAGCCTGGAAGATCTCGCGGTGCTTGGCCATTTCCTCGGGCTTTTTCTTGCCCATGGCCCGGCGCAGCATATCGGCGCCGCCAAGCGTGTAGCCACCGATGATCTGCGAGATCAGCATCACCTGCTCTTGGTAGACGATGACGCCGTACGTGCTCTTGAGGACGGGCTCCAGGTCGGGATGGAAATATTCGGCCTTGGCGCGGCCGTGCTTGCGGTTGACGAAGTCATCCACCATGCCCGAGCCCAGGGGCCCCGGCCGGTAGAGTGCGAGCACGGCGATGATGTCTTCGAAGTTGCTGGGGCGAAGCTTCTTGAGCAGTTCCTTCATCCCGCGCGATTCCAGCTGGAACACGGCGGTGGTGTTGCCATCGCTCAGCAGCTTGTAGGACTCCGGGTCGTCGAGCGGCAGCGACATGATGTCGAAGTCGCGCATCCCCTCGTTGAACTCGCGCACGTAGCGCACGGCCCAATCGAGAATCGTGAGGTTGCGCAGGCCCAGGAAGTCGAACTTCACCAGGCCCACGGCCTCGACGTCGTCCTTGTCGAACTGCGAGACGGCGATGTGGCTCTGCCCGGGCTGGCAGTACAAGGGGCAGAAATCGGTCAGCTTGCCCGGCGCGATCAACACGCCCCCCGCGTGCATGCCGATGTTGCGGGTCAAGCCTTCGAGCGGCCGGGCAAGATCGATCAACGCCCGGGCTTCCTCGTCGTTGTCATAGCGCTCTTTGAACGCGGGCTCTTCCTTGAGCGCGCGCTCCAAATCCCAGGGATCCGCCGGCGAATGGGGAATGATCTTCGAGAGCGTGTCGCAGAAGGTATAGGGCAAGTCCAGGACCCGCCCGGCGTCACGGATCACTGCCTTCGCGCCGAGGGTACCGAAGGTGGCGATCTGGCTCACCGCGTCCCGCCCGTACTTCTGCTTGACGTACTCGATGACCTTGTCCCGGTTGTCCTGGCAGAAATCGATATCGAAGTCCGGCATCGATACCCGTTCCGGGTTCAGGAAGCGCTCGAACAGCAGGTCGTAGCGGATGGGGTCGATATCGGTGATGCCCAGGCTGAACGCGACCAGGGATCCGGCGCCGGACCCCCGGCCCGGCCCCACGGGCACGCCGTTCTTCTTGCCCCAGTTGATGAAGTCCTGCACGATCAGGAAGTAGCCGGGGAACCCCATGTCGATGATGGTCTGGCACTCCTTCTCGAGCCGCTGGCTATATTTCTCCCAGTTCGCCTGGCGCTCCTTCTCGTCGGGGAAGAGCTGCACCATGCGTCGCTCCAGCCCCTCCCGCGACAGCTGTACCAAGTATTCGGCCAAGGTCACGCCTTCCGGCGTGGGGAAATCGGGCAGCTTGGGCTTACCCAGCTCTAGCGTCAGGTTGCAACGGGTGGCAATGGCCACCGTGTTGGCGAGCGCCGAGGGCACGTCGGCGAAGCGCTCGGCCATTTCCTCGGACGAAAGCAGGTACTGCTCTTCGGTATAGAGACGCTGTCTCCTGGGGTTGGCCAGGATCTCGCCCTCGGCGATGCAGACCCGGGCTTCGTGGGCGCGGAAATCCTCGCGTTCGAGGAACTGCACCGGGTGCGTCGCCACCACCGGCACCCCGCACTCTGCCGCCAGCCGCATGGCCGCCTGCACATAGGCTTCGTCCCCTTCCCGGCCCGCGCGCTGCAGCTCGATGAAGTAGTTGTCGGGGAACACCTTCATCCAGTGGCGAGCGGCGGCCAGCGCGGCCTCGCGGTTGCCCGCTTCCAGCGCCTGGCCCACATCGCCCTGCCGCCCACCGGACAAAGCCACCAGGCCGGCCCCGTGCACCTCCAGCCATTCGGGCATGATCTCGCCGCGCCCGCGGTGCTGGTTGGTGAGGAATGCCTGGGTCAACAACTCGCACAAGTTGTGGTAGCCGGTCCTGTCCCGCACCAGCAGCAACATCCGGTACGGCTTGTCGCGGTCGGCGAGGTTGGACACCCAGACGTCGCAGCCGGCGATCGCCTTGATGCCCTTGGCCCGGGCCGCCTTGTAGAACTTGATCAAGCCGAATAGGTTGGACAGGTCGGTCAAGGCGACCGCCGGCTGCTCCAGCGCCACGACTTTCTTGATCAGGTCCGGAATGCGGACGATGCCGTCCGAGACAGAGAACTCGGAATGGACGCGGAGATGGACGAACGGGGGGGTAGGCTGCGCAGACATGGCGGCCATTTTAGCTGCTTGCCCCGGCAGATGAAGCCGTGGCCCCGGCATGCGCAAGGGCCACCTGTTATGGGCCTAGAACGAGCGATGCTCCAGCGCCGGCATGGCCCGGCACCGCGGCTTAGCCCTGGCCTGCTTCCGGCACGTCGACCGTGTAGTTCAGCGCCAGGCGGCCACCGTCCACGAATACCGTCTGCCCGGTCACGTAGCTGGCGTCATCACTGGCGAGGAACACGGCGGCGCCCGCCACTTCTTCCGGCCGGCCCAGGCGCATCATGGGAATACGCGACAGCACCGTGCGCATGGCCTTGGGATCGGAGGTGATCGTGGCCATGATGTCGGTATCGATGCTGCCCGGACCCAGCGCATTCACGCGCACGCCATGCGGTGCCATCGCGAGGGCCATGGCCTTGGTCATCTGCCGGACCGCCCCCTTGCTCGCGCCGTAGGCGAGCTGGTTGGGCATGGCCAGCTCGGCCGTCATGGACGAGAGCGTGATGATGCTGCCGCCCCGCCCGGCGCGGACCATGGACTTCGCCGCTGCCTGCGCCACCAGGAAAGTGCCGCGCACGTTGACGTTCATGACGAAGTCCAGGTCTTCCAGGGTCATGTCCAGGAACTCGGCGGCCCGGATGACGCCCGCGTTGCACACGCACACGTCCACGCCACCGAACTCGCGCTCGCAGAGCGCCACCATCTCGGCCACTTGTTCCGGCACCGTGACGTCGCCCCGCATGGCGCGCGCCGGGCCGGCCATGGCCGCCAATGCTTCGGTCTCGACCTTTTCGGCGCGATCCACCAGCACGACGTTGGCGCCTTCCTGGCTATAGCGCTTGGCGATCGCCAGTCCGATACCCCCTGCAGCGCCGGTAACCAGCGCCGTCTTGTCCTTCAATCTCACGAGCAAGTCCTACAGAGAATCCGCGCCGCGTGACCGGCTGGATCGGCCGGGCGCGGGCGAGGTCAGACGCCCACGTACTGGGCGATGAGTTCGGGACGCGCCGACAGTTCGGACGAGGTGCCGCGCCAGACCGTCACACCCTTGTCCAAGATGAAGTTATGGTCCGACAAGCGCAGCAGCGCCTTGGTGTTCTTGTCCACGACGATCATGGTCAGCCCGTCTTGCTTGAGCTTGGCCAGCACGTTCCAGATCTCGGCGCGAACGATGGGGGCCAGCCCTTCGGTGGCCTCGTCGAGCACCAGCAGGCGCGGATTGGTCATCAGCGCGCGGCCGATGGCGAGCATCTGCTGCTCGCCTCCCGACAGCTGCGTGCCGAGGTTCGTGCGCCGCTCCTTCAGGCGCGGGAACAGCTCGTAGATTCTCTCGAGCGTCCAGGATGAAGAACCTTCACCGCGCTTGGCCGTGGCCACGAGGTTCTCTTCGACGGTCAGCGTGGGAAAGATCTGGCGCCCCTCGGGAACCAGCGACAGGCCCAGGCGCCCCACGCGGTAAGGCGCCATGCCGTTCAGGACACGTCCGTCGAATTTGATCTCCCCGGCAACCGGCTTGAGCAGGCCGAACAAGCAGTTGATGACGGTGGTGCGTCCCATGCCGTTGCGGCCGATCAAGCCGACCACTTCGCCACGCTTGACCTCCAGGTCGATGTCGAACAGCGCCTGGCAGGACCCGTACTTGGCCGCCAGCCCTTGTATGGAAAGCATGCGTGAACTCCTGCCTCAAGCATCGGCGTCGTCGCCGAGATAGGCGCGACGCACTTCGGGATGGTTGCGGATTTCCTCGATCGAGCCGGTGGCGACGATCTTGCCGTAGACCAGCACGCTGATGCGGTCCGCCAGCGAAAACACGGCGTTCATGTCGTGCTCGATCAGAAGAATGGTGTAGCGGCCCTTGAGCGACCTCAGCAGCTCGATCGCGGCAGCACCTTCGGCCGCGCTCATGCCGGCCATGGGCTCGTCGAGCAACAGGATCTTCGGGTCTGCCGCCAGCGCCATCGCAACTTCCAGCTGGCGGCGCTGCCCGTAGGCCAGGTTTGAGACGACCGTATCGGCCACTTCGCCCAAATGGCACTGCTCGATGATGGCGCGGGCCTTTTCCATGACGTCCGCGTAGGCGGACATAGGCTTCCACACCGCCCAACGCACGCCGCGCTTGCGCATCGCGGCGAGGCAGACGTTCTCGATCACGGTGAACGCATCAAAGATCGAGGTGATCTGGTAGGAGCGCAGCAGCCCCATGCCCACGCGATGCTGGACGGGCGTGCCGCTGACCTCTTCGCCGCCGATCTTGATGCTGCCCTCGTCCGAGCGCAGCTCGCCCGTCAGCAGATTGATCAGCGTCGTCTTGCCCGCCCCATTGGGACCGATGATGGCATGCAGTTCTCCCGGCCGGATCTCCAGGGATACGCCGTCAGTCGCGCGCAACCCGCCGAAGCGCTTGACCAGGTTCTGGGTGCTCAGTCCGATCAGGCTCATTGCGCTTCTCCTGCGGGGACTGCCGCGGCCTTGGCGGGTACCTCGCCCGCGACCGGCGCCCTGGTCTGCGCCGATTGGGCCTCGCGCTGGCGCGTCAGCCAACCGAAGCCGTTACGGGTCAGCAAGGCAATGACGACGATGACGGGCCCCATGATGAGCATCCAGTGTTGGGTGAGCCCCTTGAAGAATTCCTCCATGACCAGGAAGGCGACGGCGCCGATGATCGGCCCCACGATGGTTCCGAGGCCGCCGATGACCAGCATCACGATCAGGTCGCCCGACACGGGCCAGGACATGTAGCTGGGAGAGGCAAAGGCCGTGAGATTGGCCAGCAACACGCCCGCCACGCCGGTAAGCACGCCGGATATGACGTAGGCGGCCAACTGCACGCGGAAGACCGAATAACCGAAGGCGTTGACCCGGCGCGGATTGATGTGGGTCGCGCGCAGGACCATGCCGAAGGGGGATTTCTTCAACCGCGCCATGAACACCGTGGCCGCCAGCAGGACCACCCACGCCGCCCAATACACCTCGCTGCTGCCCGACAGTTCGAACAGCCCGAAGTTGCTCGGCTCATTGATGTTCAGGCCGTCGTCGCCGCCGAAGGTCGTCATGCTCACCATCAGGAAATAGAACATCTGGGCAAACGCCAGCGTGATCATGATGAAGCCGATGCCCGAAGTGCGCAGGCATACGCTGCCCACGACCAAGGCGACCAACGCGCAGACCGCCACGGCCACGCCCAGCTGCAGCCATCCGTCGCTAAAGCCGTAGTAGGTCAGGATCCCGACTGCATAGCAGCCCAGCCCGATGAACATGGCATGCCCGAAGCTGACCAGGCCGGCAAAGCCGAGCACGAGGTTCAGCGCGCAGGCGGCCAGGGCATACACCAGTACGCGAGCGAAAAAGGTGATGTAGAACGGTTCGCCGATGGCCTGCGCGACGAACGGCACGCAGGCGAGGAGAAGAAACAGGACCGGTATCAACCAAGCCCCGAGTTTGACGCGGTTCATGTCGTGTACCTTGCAGAAATATGCATGATGGCCCGGCCCCAACCGGGGCCAGGCGGCTCCTCAGCGCTTGGCAGGCGCCAGAATGCCATTGGGTTTGAAAGCCAGCACCAGCGCCATCAGCACGTAGATCAGCATGGACGCCAGGGCCGGCCCGACGGCGTTGGCCGTGGCGGGCTTCATGAAGGAACCCAACAGCTGCGGGATGTACGCACGGCCGAGCGTATCGATGACCGCAATGACCATGGCCGCCACCAACGCGCCCCGAATCGAACCGATGCCGCCGACCACGATGACGACCAAGGCCAAGATCAGCACGGGTTCGCCCATGCCGGACTGCACGGACAAAATGGGGCCGGCGAGCGCACCGGCCAGCCCGGCCAGGCCTGCGCCGAGCATGAAGAGCAGCTTCTTGAGCAAGTCGATGTTGACGCCCAGCACGCTCACCATCGGCGAATTGCTCGCGCCTGCCCGGATCAGCATGCCGAACCGCGTCTTCTGGATGAGATACCACGCGCCCAGCGCCACGAGCACGCCCACCGCGATGATCAGGATGCGGTAAATCGGATACTGGGTGCCGAACAGCGTCACGGCGCCGTCGAGCGCAGAAGGAATGGCAGCGTAATACGGACGATTGCCGAATATGACGATGGCCAGCTCGTTGAAGAACATCATCAGGCCAAAGGTGGCGAGCACCTGGTACAGGTGGTCGTGCCGGTATAGGGGTTTGGCGACCACGTGTTCGAGCAACAGCCCGACCAGGCCGGATGAAATGATGGCGGCGGCGATGGCGAAAATGAACGAACCACTCGCGTTGTACGTGGCCGCGCCGATGAATGCGCCGACCATGTACAAAGAGCCGTGCGCAAGGTTGATGAAATTCATGATGCCGAAGATCAGGGTCAACCCTGACGACAGCAGGAACAACAGCACGCCGAGCTGCAAGCCATTGAGCAACTGCGACAAAAACAGCGAACTATTCATTGACAGACTTCCGTGTCATAACAACCGGGACTTCCCCCGCACGCCCGGCTCCCGTGTGCCCGGCACCAGCGCTTGCGCCGCCCTCGGCGGCCGCGCCCAGAGCATACCGGTCCACGCTCCCGCGGACCATCGGTGCCACCCCTGGGTGACGCCATGTGATTCGCCGGCCGGACCGCAGTCATCCAACCGGCGCGGCCCCTGCACGACCCAACGGCAACGCCCTGGCCGCGGGCGGATGCGGCCAAAGCCGATCCTTCCGCGGCCGGACGGCACGCCTGGGGCGACGGGGGTTACTTCAACGGGCACTCAGCCGCGTACGCGTCCTTGTGATCGGTCAGGACTTGCGCGAGCAGCTTGTATCCGACGCCGTCGCCGTTCTGCACGATCTCATAGGCGTAGTAGTTCTGGATGGCAACGTTGTTGTTATTGAAGGCGAACTTGCCGCGCACCGACGGGAACTTGGAGCCGAGCTCCTTGACCGTGGCCGCGAAAGCCTTCTTGTCCGACACCTTGCCGCCCAGTTTGGCGATGGCCGCATCCAGCAAATAAGCCGCATCATAAGCTGCTGCCGCGTACTCGGTGGGAGGCCGGTTGTACTTGGCTTCGTAGCCCGACACGAATTTCTTATTTTGGGGATTGTCCAGCACCGGTGCCCACGGCGTGCCGAAGATGGACCCGACCGCTTGCTGCTTGAGGGCCGCGAGCGAGTTCGAATCGATCAAGCTTTCGGAGAGGAACGGAAGCTTGCCCATCAGCCCTGCCTGGTTGAGCTGGCGAACAAAGTTCACGCCCACGCCGCCGGGATAAAAGACGAACAGCGCATCGGGCTTGGCGTTCTGCACGGCGGCGATTTCGGCCGCGTAGTCGAGCTGTCCCAGCGGCGTATAGACTTCGTGCTTGATCTCGCCGCCATAGAACCGCTTGAAGCCCGCGAGCTTGTCCTTGCCCGCCTGGTAGTTGGACGTCATCAAATAGACGTTCTTGTAGCCCTGCTCTTTGGCATATTTGCCCATGGCTTCGGACATGCCGTCGTTCTGCCATCCCATCACGAACAGGTTGGCCATGCAGCCCTTGCCCGCGATAGGCGCCGGCCCGGCGTTGGTGCTCAATGCCAGTACGCCGGAATCCTTGATGCGACGGACCTCGGCCATCAGCACGTTCGAGAAGCCCAGGCCTACGATGGCGTCGACTTTGTCTTTCTCGATGAACTTCTGGATGATCTGCGCACCGACATCGGGCTTGAGCTGGTCGTCTTCGCGCAGCACGGTGACAGGCTGGCCACCCAGCTTGCCGCCCAGCTGTTCGACCGCCAGCATGAAGCCGTCGTACTGGTCCTGCCCCAGGGCCGCCATGGGCCCGGAGAGCACGCCGGAGAAACCGATCTTGACATCCGCCTGGGCAGATCCCGCAGCCATCAGGGCCGCCGCGACAAACGCGGCGGTTCTCTTTTTCATCATTTCTAACTGTCTCCTTCTTGGGGGGAAAGCGGAATCAGCGTCCCAGCGCCTTCGCTGTCTTGCCGCCTATTCCGAAATTCGTCTTCGGCACCTCCACCAGCACCACCCGCACGGACTCGCGGGGAGCGCCGATGGCGCGATGCGTCGCTTCGGTGAGCTCTTCGATGAGGGCGGCACGCTGTTCGTCCGTCCGCCCTTCCATCAGTTGCACTTGAATGATGGGCATGGTCAGCTCCTCATAGCTTCACGCAAACGTTGCGCAGCTCGGTGTAAAACTCCAGCGAATGCACCCCGCCCTCGCGGCCGATGCCGGATTGCTTGGCGCCACCAAAAGAAGTGCGCAGGTCGCGCAGGAACCAAGAATTGACCCAGCAGATGCCCACGTTCAGCGCCTTGCCCATGCGGTGCGCGGTTCCCACGTTCTGGGTCCACACGGTCGCGGCGAGGCCATACGGCGTGTCGTTGGCCAGGGCAATGACCTCTTCCTCGGTATCGAAGGGGGCGATGTGGCAGCAGGGCCCGAAGATTTCTTCGCGGATCACCGAAGCGGTCTCGGGCAGTCCGGTCCAGATCGTCGGCTGGACCCACGCGCCTTCGGCCATCTTGCCGGGCATGTCGGGCACGCCGCCACCGGTCACGATGGTGGCGCCTTCTTCACGTGCCTTGGCGTAGTAGCTCAGCACTTTCTCGCGGTGCACATGCGAGACCAGCGGACCGAAGTTGGTGGAGTGGTCGTGCGGGTCGCCCAGCTTGAACGACTCGGCCTTGGCCTTGAGCGCCTCGACGAACTTCTCGAAGATGGGACGCTGCACGTACACGCGCTCGGTGCCCAGGCACACCTGGCCGCTGTTCTCGAACGCGGAACGGGCGATGCCGGCGACGGCCTTGTCAAAGTCTGCGTCGGCGAACACGATGCCGGGGTTCTTGCCACCCAGCTCGAACGAAACCGGACGCACGCCCTTGGCCGCGGCGCGCATGATGGCCTCGCCGGTGCGGGTTTCACCGGTGAAGGTAATGCCATCGACGTCCGGATGCTGGGTCAGGAACTCGCCGGCCGAATCGGGCCCGAAACCGTGCACCACGTTGTAGACGCCGGGAGGCACGCCAACCTCGTTCATTACCTCGCCCAGCAGCGTGGCGGTGGCGGGTGTTTCTTCGGACGGCTTGACCACGACCGTGTTGCCGCATGCCAGGGCCGGGCCGACCTTCCAGGTCATCAACAGCAGGGGCAGGTTCCACGGGCAGATGACGCCGATCACGCCGCGCGGCACGCGCACCGCGTAGTTCAGCGCAAAGCCGTTGTCGGGCGTTTCCATGTCGAAGGTCTCGCCCGGCACGTTGCGGATCAGGTCGGCGAAGACCTTGAAATTGGCAGCGCCGCGCGGGATGTCGACGTGGCTGGCCAGCACGTGCGGCTTGCCCGTGTCGGCGATCTCGGCGTCCAGGAAGTCGTTGAAGCGGCGGTTGATGCCGTCGGCAATCGCATGCAGCATCTCCACGCGCTGCTGCACTTTCATCTTGGCCCACGGCCCGGACAGCGCGGCGCGCGCGGCCTTGACCGCAGCGTCGACTTCGGCGCGGCCCGCCTCATGCACCGGGCCGATGAGGCTGTTGTCGACCGGGTTGCGGTTCTCGAAAGTCTTGCCCGTGGCAACCCACTGGCCGTTGATGAAGTTCTTGAATTCTTTCATGAATGCACTCCTGAAAATGGTTCCGCGCGCTCGCGCGCGGGCTGCGCCGGGTTGCCGAGCGCTCAGATGACGTCCGCGAACTCAGGATCGCCGTCGCACAGGTATTCCCACATGCGCTCGAAGATGCGTCCCGCACCGGTAGCACGACGGGCGGCCTCTTCCAGCGATAGGATCGGACCGTCGGCCAGGCCTGCGGCGCGCAGCTGCAACTCGATGCGCGCGGCATCTTCCAAATACCAGGTCAGGACGACAGCCTGTTCGATGCTTGGCGCAGCCACGACGGCACCGTTGCCGCGCATGACGACGGCCCGCGCGTTACCCAGCGCAGCCGCCACGCCGGCCGCCTGCTCGTCGCTGCGCACCAATTGCGGGTCGTCCCAGAGCGGCACTGCCGGCGAGAAATACGACCCCATGCCATGCCTCGGGGCAGGCGTGATGCGTGCGCTCGACAGCGTCATCACGTCTCGCGGCATGCTCCGGACCACGGCGCCGACGTCTTCCCGCAGGCGGTAAATATGCTGATGGATGCGGACTTCGCCGAGAACGCCTTCGGGCAGCTCTCCGTGGACGGGAACCACCGTCCCTGCCTCGTGCGGCGCAATCATGCCCATGGGCTTGGCAGCGCAGACGAGGAAATGATCTTTGTCCAGGCGCAGGCTGCAGTGGCCGTACGCGTGGGCCAGGTTGGCACGCGCCAGGGCGCGGGCCGCCGCCCGCACCAAGCTTTGCTGGCGCGGGGTCGGCACGATGGAGGGCGCGCTCAAGACTTGAACTCCGGAATGTCGGGTTTGGAGCCCCACATGCAGAACCCCGTGGGATCGGCCGGGAAATTGCGCGGACGATAGTTCTTCTCGTCTTCCTCAGTGATGAGGCGCACGCCCGTCGAATACTCGTAGATCATGCCATCCGGGCCTTCGAAGTACAGGAAGATGGCGCTCGACGTCGGATGACGGCCCGGTCCGAAGCGGATGGGAATGCCCTTTTCCTGCAGCACGTAGAAGGCACGCATGATGTCGTCGATGCTTTCTACTTGGTGATTGATGTGCTGCACGCCCGGATAGGCGGAAGGGAAGAGCGCGATCTTGTGGTGTACCTCGTCGATGCGCAGCAGCGGCGCTTCGCCGATGCGGTCGCTGACCTTGGCGCTCAGCAGGCGCGTCCAGAAAACTTCGTCGCGGCGCGCGTCCAGCGTGCGCAGCCCGATATGGCTGAACCCCGTGATGCCCGCATCCCGCGAAGGGAAGTAGCGGCGGCCGCTATGCAGGGGCGCATATACGAGGTCGACGCTGTTCCCCGAGGGGTCCTTGAAGTTGATGAACTCGCGGACATAGCGCTGCTCGGCTTCGGCGGCCTTGCCGCGCGTGGCCTGGTAACCCGCCCGCTCCAGTTGCTCCAAGGCCTGCTCGAGCTCTTCAGGAGTGTCGACTTCAAAGCCCGTGGTGTGATCGCGGGGATCGCCTTCGAAATAGCAGAGCGTGTGATCCCGGCTGTCCGACTTGAAGTAAACGGCCTTGCCTTCGCGCCGCGCCACTTGCAGGCCCAGGATCTCCGTGGCGTAGCGAACGGCGCCGTCCAGGTCGGGCGTGCCGAGCCGCACGTAGCGGATGTCGTGTAGATGAATCACCAATGTCTCCCAGCTTGGGCCTAGAGGCCCGCCATCTTTCGTAGCGAACACAATACGCCACAAAATCTCGGTTGAAAATATTTTTATCGAGATTTTATGGTTTTCCCTAATACTGACGGTTTTACTCGATAATCCACTAGAATTTCACCAGTAAACAACGAGAGGGGGCAATAAGCCGCCCGTACCATCAGACATGCCTGGAAGCCCATTGGAACTGCCCCCGCTGGCTCACTCGGCCACCCCCACTACGCTGGTCGGGACGGCTTACGCGGCATTGCGCCGCGACATCATCGAAGGCCGGCTCGCCCCGGGTTCGCGCCTGCGCGTCGAGCATTTGAAAGATTCGTACGGCGTGGGGGCCGGCACGCTGCGCGAAGCCCTGTCGCTGCTCGTCTCAGACGCCCTGGTGGTCTCCCAGGGGCAGCGCGGCTTCCACGTAACGCCGATTTCGATGGAGGATTTCTACGACATCACGCGCAACCGCATCCTGCTGGAATGCGAAGCGCTGCGCCAGGCCATCCAAACCGGCGACGACGTCTGGGAAAGCCGCATCATCGCTGCCTTCCATCGGCTGAGCCGGGCCGAGGAGCGACTCGCCTCCAATCCAATCAATCGCTTCGACGAATGGGAAGACCGCAACCGGGAATTCCATCAAGCGCTGATCTGCGCCTGCACCTCGCGCTGGATGCACCACTTCCTCGGCATCCTGTACCAGCAGGCCGAGCGCTACCGCCGGCTGGTCGTCACCCGCAAGCCCATCCCGCGCGACGTGCATGACGAACATCGCGCCATCCTGGAAGCCGCCTTGGCTCGGGACGCAGATCGCGCCAGCGCCCTGCTGGCCGACCACATCAGCACGACCTACGAGGCCGTCAAGCACCTGCCTCCGGACCTCTTCACCAACCACGGACAGGCAGCGGAAAGCGCACCGGCCGCCTGAGGCGGGCGACCTTGCAAAAAAAAAGGACGATGCCTGGAGAGGCGTCGTCCTTTTTTCGCTTCGGCAGTGGCGGCCCGCACGGTGGCCGCCCAGGCATGATCAAAGATCCAGCACCAGCTTGCTTCCCTTGCAACCCGAGACGCAGACCATCATGGTCTTGTTCGACTCACGCTCGCGCTCGGTCAGCACCGAATCCCGATGGTCGGGGATGCCGTCCAGCACGGCGGTCTCGCAGGCGCCACACACCCCTTCGCGGCAGCTGTAGTCGGCATCGATGCCCGCTTCCAGCAGCGCATCGAGCAGCGACATGCCGGCCGGCACGTCGATGACCTTGCCGGACTTGGCCAGCTCGACCTGGTAGCTGCCCTCTTGCGAGGCCGTCACCTCGCCCGCGGCGGCAAAGCGTTCGATGTGGACGTTGGGATAACCCAATTCCTTGCAGGCGGCCTCGAAGGCGTCCAGCATGGGCGTGGGACCGCAGCAATAGAAGTGCGTATCGGCCGGATGCGAGGCCAGCAGCTCGCGCAGGTTCGGCGGACCGCCCGCCTCGTCGTCGAAGCGCAGCGTGACCTTGCCGCCGGAGGCGACGAGCTCATCGACGAAGGCGGCCTCTTTGCGGCTGCGGGCGCAATAAATCAACTCGACCGGCTTGCCGATGTCGCGCAGCCGGTTGTACATGCAGAAAATGGGCGTCACGCCGATGCCGCCGGCCAGCAGCACCGATTTGGGCGCCGACTCGTCCAGCTCGAAGTTGTTTCGCGGCGGCGCGATCTTGATGGTCGATCCCACGCGCAGCTGCTCGTGCACGAAGCGCGAGCCCCCCCGGCTATTACGGTCGTTCAGCACCCCGACCACATAGCGATGGCGCTCTTGCGGCGAATTGAAAAGCGAGTAGCTGCGCACGAGGCCGTTGGGCAGATGCAGGTCGATGTGGGAACCGGCCTCGAAAGGCGGCAGTTCATCGCCAGTGGGCGAGCGGAGCTCGACACTGACAATGCCCTGCGCTTCAAGGCGGATGGTGTGAACCAAAACCGTTAGGAGTGAGCTGCTGTTCATGAAGGGTCAACAAAAAGCGGTTATGCGTCGGCACGCAGGGTGACGTCGAGCCGCGCGAAAGCGTCGATCTCCACGGTCAACCCCGGGAAAACAAGGCCGCGCACCTCGACCAGTGTCGAACACGGATAAGGCGGCTGGAAGAACTCTTTGCGAGCGCGACCGACTTCGTCCTTGTCCTGGATGTTCGTCACGTAAATCACCAGTTTATAAATATTTTGCACCCCTCCGCCAGCCGCCTCGACCAAAGTGCGGATTTTCCCCAGGATGACGAGGGTCTGCTCATAGGTGCTCAACGGGGCCTCGGGCTTGGACTCCGGATTGGCAGTCATCCCGGACATCGCGATTTCATTACCCAAGACCAGGCAATTGGACCAGGTCGCCGTCTCGCGCTCTGGTATGGACGGCGCGATCACGCGCCGGGCTACGCTAGCTTGATTCATTGCATCTCCGAGGCGGGACGATCCCCTCCCCCGTCACGGCAGAGGAGGATCGTCCGCTAGCGCTGCTTACAGCAGGCCCTGGCCCTTGAGCCGCTCGAACTGCTCGGTGGCGAGGTTGCGCAGGTGACGGCGCAGGCGAACCAGGCCGATGTCGTGTTGGTACAGGTTCTCGCGCTGGTTGGCGTCGGGTTCCATCGACTCCAGCACTTCGCGGTCCTGTTCCAGCACCGCCCAGTGGCGCGCCTCGAGGCGGTTCTTGTACAGGAACTGCCACGCATGGCGCTGCCAGCCCGAAACCCGGCGGCAGCGCCAGTGGAACACGGCGCACAGGTTCTCGGAAATAGGCGTATAGGTGCCGACGATGCCGAAGCCGCCTCCCGGGCCGCCGGTGGGCGGATACGGGATCTCGAGGCGCAGCCAGTGCAAGCCAGTGTTGCCCCACTCCGTCCAGTCGAAGTTCACGCCGCGCTGCCCCTTCTTCTCGAAAATGAAGCCGTGCTCGGTGTCACGCACGCCGAACTCGGCCACGGTCGAGCCTTCCGACATCGAGTGCGACTGCTTGTGCAGGTAGGTCCCGTGCATGGGATCCATGACGTTGTCGATGACGTAGCGATAATCGCCGCGCCATTCGGTGTAGCAAAGGAAGGAAGCGAATTCGTCCGAGGCCAGCTCTTCCGGCAGGGTGAAATCCGGCGCTTCGTCGACGTTGGTCGCCGAGTTGTAGAGGAAGACGACCTCATTGCGCTCGACCACGTGGAACGAGCGGGCGGCGCGCTTGCCTTCCAGGCTGCAGCCGGGGCTACCGGGAACCTTGGTCACCACGCCGTCGGCGCGCACCTGCACGCCGTGGTAGGGGCAGCCGACGCGGTCGCCCAGGATGACGCCGCGCGACAGGGGCGCGCCGCGGTGCGGGCAATGGTCTTCCAGGGCGTAGAGCTTGCCGGCTTCATCGCGCCAGAGGGCGATTTTCATGCCGAGTCGGCGCAGGGAAACGGGCTTGTCCTGAATGAAGCTGGACGGACAGATCGCGTACCAGGTATCTTTCAGGCCGTTCGCCAACAGGGCGTCAGGGCTGTCGATCTTGATCATGACGGATTCCTCAAGCGTTCTCGGCCAGGCGGGCCAATTCGGATTTCAGCAGTTCTTCGGTCCAATCCACTCCATTGGGAGCCGGGGGCCCTGCCTGATTCAAGTACTCGACGATGGGGGCGAGTTCATGCTTGCCGGCGGCAAAGGCGCGCTCGAGCGAATCGCCGAGCAGGTTTTCCCATTCGGTGGGGGGACGGCGCCGCGCCTGAAGCGGCTCCAGATAACGATCTTGCATCATTTACCTCCGTTGCGTACGCGTTCGCGGATGCGCTCGCGAACGGGAACAAAGTCATAAGTGGGATAGCACTCGGTGCGGAATACGCCCCAAGCCGAGCGTTCGAGTTCTACGTTCACCGTCGCGAGCAGATGCGGGGGCACCTCCAGGGTCACGATTTGCCCCAACCCCATCGCAACGGTCCAGGAAACAATCTTCACGCCTTCGGGCGGGAACCGCTCCCACCAGTCGGCCTCTTTCAATTTGGTCTGGACGGCGTCCAGGTTGTTCGACTGATCGTGCTTGAGCAGCACGGTCAACAGGATGTTCGCGGGATCCGCCATATCGCTCACCTAGCTTCGCGCTCGTCCGGGCCCGCCGCGTAGGGCGGGCCTCGTCCGGACGCTCAGCGCTTCTCCGTCAAGAATTTCCCGTCAGGGGCCTTCGCATTCTTCTGGCGCCGGGTATGGCCGTCCAGCCCACCCTCGATCGCCCACTCGGCGAACACCGTGGGGCCGGGCTCGAACTCGCGCGCCTCCCACTCTGCATCCAGGTAGTCTTCGTCGGCGTAGTACTCGATCAAGCCGCCGCCCGGGAAATTGAAATACCAGAAGTAAGCAGACGAGATCGGGTGGCGGCCGGGCCCCAACTGGGTGGACCAACCTTGGCGCGCCATGGCCATGCCGCCACCAAACACTTCATGGATGTCGCGCACGGTGAAGGCGACGTGGTTCAGGCCGGACCGAGGCTGGGGCGGCTGCAGCAAGAACAGGTCGTGGTGACCGCCCTCGGCCGAACAGCGCATGAAGGCACCGCGATTGGGATAGCGGTCGGAAGCGACGAAGCCGAAGTTCTCTGCATAGAACTTCTCGCATGCCTTCACGTCCTTGACGAAGAACACCACGTGCCCGACTTCGATGGGCGTCGCGCGCTCGTAGATCGGGCCGGGTTGGTTACGCCGGGCCTTCTCGTTCCAGGTATTCATTCCCGGCGTGTCGAGCTTCAGGTCGATCTTGCGGGTTTTCTGGAACCGCACGGCCAAGCCGTTCGGGTCGGTGCAGCCGACCCGGCCTTCCGCGTTCACATATCCCGGCAAGTCCTTGAGCTTGGCGGCGAAACGCTCCACCACTTCGTCGCTGGAAACGCCCCACACCACTTCGCGCAAGGTCGGGCCTTCCTCGATGGCGGGCGGCAGGCCGGGATAGTCGGTGGTCTTGACGATCACCCGGCACTTGTTCATCGACTCGAAAACGAGCGACTTGTCGGTCTCTTCGACCAGGTTCAACCCCCAGTCGAGCAGGAACCGCTTGCACGAGGCCAGGTCGTCGGCCCCGTAGGTGATTTCGTCAATACCCAATACGTCCATCATATTTCTCCAAACGCGGTGCTTCGCACCAAGTTGCCTTGCAGCCCGGGGCGCAAGGCTGTCGTTTCCGCCCCGGGCGCCCGGCGCTTCAGCGCGCCGGGGGCCTCAGTTCGCCCAGGGCAAGGGTTGCTCGTTCATGCCCCAATACATGCTCTTCTGCTCCATGTACTGCAGGATGCCGAGCCGTCCTTTCTCACGGCCGATGCCGCTGTCGCGCCAGCCGCCGAACGGCGTCGAGATCGAGAAGAGCTTGTAGGTATTGATCCATACCGTCCCGGCCTGCACGGCGCGGCCAACCCGCCACGCGCGTTTGTAGTCGCGGGTCCAGATGCCCGCGGCCAGCGCGTAGACGCTGTCATTGGCCTGCTCGATCAGGCTGGCTTCATCGTCGAACGGCATCGCCACCAGCACGGGCCCGAAAATCTCTTCCTGGCAGATCCGCGCCCGATTGTCGAGGCCTTCGATGATGGTCGGACGATAGAAATAACCCTTGTCGTAGATGCCGCCTTCGGGACGGTGCCCGCCGGTGCGGATGCGTCCTCCTTCCGAGACGCCCAGTTCGACGTAACGCTCGATCGACTCGCGATGGCGCGCGGTAATCAGCGGGCCCATCTGCGTGCGCTCGTCGGCGGGATCGCCGATGCGCAGCGCCGAAGCGCGCTGGACGAGGCGATCGACGAACTGTTCGTAGATCGACGACGCGACGAACAATCTCGAACCGGCGATGCACGATTCGCCCGAGGAACTAAAGATGCCGTAGAGCACGCCGTTGACCGCATGGTCCAGATCGGCGTCCTCGAACACCATCGTAGGCGATTTTCCGCCCAACTCCAGCGACACGGGCATCATTTTGTCGGCGGCGATGTGCGCGATGTGCTTGCCGGTCGTGGTGCCTCCGGTGAACGAGACGCGCTTGACCAGGGGATGCTTGGTGATCGCATCGCCGATGACCGAGCCTTTGCCGGGCAACACGCTCACGAGGCCCTTGGGCACGCCCGCCTCTTCGCAGATGCGGGCCAGGTCGAGCGCCATCAACGGCGTCACTTCGGCGGGCTTGACCACCACTGCATTGCCCGCCGCCAGCGCCGGGGCCAGTTTCTGCGCCTCGCTGGCAATGGGCGAGTTCCAGGGCGTGATGGCAGCCACGACCCCCATGGGATCGTACACGCTCATCGATACATAATCGCCGCGGGAAGGCGTGATGACTTCTTCGAGCGTTTCGCAGGCAGCGGCGAAAAACTGGAAGGTGCCGGCCGCGCTGGCAACCAGCGCGCGCGTCTCGTTGATCGGCTTGCCGTTGTCCAGGCGCTGGCGCTGGGCCAGTTCCTCGGCCCGCTCGCGGATCAGCTGCGCGATGCGGTAGAGCACTGCCGCCCGCTCATGCGGCTTGCGCTGGGCCCAGCCGCTGGTGAGGAAGGCCTGGTGCGCGCCCTGGATCGCTTCTTCCACGTCATCGAGGCTGGCCGCATTCAAGTAAGCGACGGCCTCGCCCGTGGCGGGATATAGGGTGGCATAGCGTTCGCCACCGCCTTCGCGCCAAACGCCCGCCACGCAGATCGGTAGGGTC
The DNA here is from genome assembly GCF_019689535.1 of Pigmentiphaga sp. Taxonomy (GTDB): domain Bacteria; phylum Pseudomonadota; class Gammaproteobacteria; order Burkholderiales; family Burkholderiaceae_B; genus Pigmentiphaga. Next base: position 6,781 of record NZ_JADGHH010000017.1, on the reverse strand, counting down.
TTGTCGGAAATCATCATGGTTCAAGTCCCCGTTTTCTCGGCCGCTGCCTTGACCGGAGGACCGGCGAATTTGGTATTGAAGCCACCGACGGACAACATGTCGATTTCGACGATGAACGGCCCCTTGACGGATAGGCCTTGTTTGATCGCGGCCTCGATCTCGTCCGCGTGCTTGACGCGGATGTGTCCCAGGCCCATCGACTGCGTCAACAGCGCATAGTCCGGCGTATGCAGCTGCACGTAGTGCTTGCGGCCGCCGTACACGGCGTCCTGGATGTTCTTGATGACGCCGTACGATTGGTCGTTCATCAGGATGATGAGCATGTCGGCCTGCTCCTGGACGGCGGTCGCCAGCTCTCCCAGGTTCAGGATGAAGCCGCCATCACCTGCCAGCGTAAAGGTCTTCTTGCCGGAACCGGTCACGGCCGCGCCGACGGAGGCGCCCACGCCCATCGCCAGGCCCAAGCCGATGCCGCCGCCCAGGGCATGCACGCCGGCGCGCGGGTCGTGCAGGCACGGCAGGCGATTGCCCCAGATGCTGTTCGAGAGCGTGACGTCGCGCACCCAGTTGAAGGACTCGCCAACCACGGATTGCAAAGCATCGATGAGCTTGGTGTAGGGACCGACGTCGTCGCGCAGCTTGGCCAGCGCAGCACGCTTGGCAGCCTGGATGTCGTCGAGGAACGCCGGGTCCACCGCCATCTTGCCTTCCAGGCGGTCGGCCAACCCCTTGAGCGCCAGCGTGGCATCGCCATTGACGAAGAAATCCGTGGTGTAGGCGCGGCCGTCCGCCGTCGGGTCGGCGTCGATGCGATAGCGCGTCTGCGGCAGCTTGAGCGCGTACTTCAGCGTTTCGTTGCTGCGCAGCCGCGAACCGACCACCAGCATCGCATCCACGGTCTGGTAGAGATTCTCGACTGGCTTGACGGCGGTGAACGAACCCAGGCAGGCCGGGTCATTCTCGGGGATCACGCCGCGGCCCTGCGTGCTGGTGACCACGCCAAAGCCCATCTTGACCAGGCGGCGAACCTGTTCGCCTGCCTTGCGGGCACCGCCGCCGAGCCACAACAGCGGGCGCTTGGCCTTGGCAAGGCGATCCGCCAGTTCGTCCAGCGCGGCTTCGGAAGGCACCAAGTCAGCGACGGGCAGCGGGGCCAGGTCCGCAGGCATGTCGATCAGGGCTGCCTGCACGTCGATGGGGATCTCGACGCTCACGGGCCCCGTGGGCGCCGTCATCGCGATTTGCACGGCCCGCTTGATGATGCCGATGGCCGTCTCCGGCGTCCGGATGCGGAAGGCAGCCTTGGACACGGCCTGCAGCATTTCGAGCTGGTGATTGGCTTCGTGGATGAAGCCCAGGTTCTGGTCCAGGTAGGGGCTGTCGATCTGGCCGGTAAGGTGCAGCAACGGCGTGCCGGCCGTGATGGCCTCCACCATCGAGCCGGCCGCGTTGCCTGCTGCCGTGCCGGTGCTGGTCACGGTCACGCCCAGGCCACCCGTGGTGCGCGCGTAGGCATCGGCCATGTTGGTGGCGCCTGCTTCGCCCCGGGCCATCACGAAGCGGATGTTGCCGCGTTCGCCGAAGGCGTCGAGGATGGGCATGTTGTGGATCGAAATGACGCCAAACGCCGCCTTTACGCCGCAGTTCTCGAGAAACTGGGCAATGGCTGCGCCCACGGTGATGCGATTGGCATTAGGCATGACGGCAAACCCCTCCGGATACGTCGATATGGCTGCCCGTCGTGTAGGAAGACAAGGGCGTAGCTAAGAAAAAGATGGCGCGCGCAGGCTCTTCGGGACGGCCGAGGCGGCCGAGCGGGATCTGCTTCTCGGCCGCGATCCGCGCCGTCCACTGCTCCCAGGTGAGCGAACGGTCTTTGCGCTCTTCGTAGCGGCGGCGCCACTGGCCCGACTCCACCAAGCCCAGCAGGATGCCGTTGACGCGGATCTTCTTGGGGCTCAGTTCGAAGGCCAGCGAGCGCACCAGGTTGTGAATGCCTGCGCGGGCAGCGGAGGTCGCCACCATGTGGGGCTCCGGCTGGATGGCAAGCAGCGAGTTCACGCAAACGATGGCCGCGTCTTCGTTTTGTTCCAGTTGGGGAATGAAGGCGCGGGTGGGATTGATCACCGAGAAAAACTTGAGCTGGAGCTCGTCCAGCCAGGCAGAATTTTCGGTGCTGGCGAAGGTGGACACGCGCCCCTGGCCGGCGTTGTTGACCAGGATGGTCGCAGGCCCGAGCTCACGCTGCACATCGGCAGCGAAAGCCTCGACTTGTTCGGGCACGAGCACGTCGCAGCGCGCCGCATGGATGCGCGCATTGGGGAAACGCGCGAGCAGGCCGTCGCGGGCCTGCTTGAGCTTGTCCTCGTTGCGGCCGCAGAAAGCCACGGCGGCGCCCGCTTCGAGCAGCAAGCCGACCGTGGCCAGGCCAATGCCCGAGGTGCCGCCCGTAACGACGGCGACTTTGCCGTCAAGGTTGTACATAGACATTAAGCAACCATCCCGTTCAGTTTTTCATGAAGACCGTAAGCCACGGGCCCACGGTAGTTGAGCAATGCGGAAAGCTCGGCGGCGCTTTCGCAGACGGCGCGCGCCAAGCGTTCGAGTCTCGAGGCTTCGATGGGCACCGCCGGCATCGCAACGCCCAATGCGGCGGCAATGGCGCCGCCTTCCTGGCGCACCGGCGCAGCAAGAGTGGAAATACCCGACTCGAAAAAACCTTCGTGGAGCAGATAGGGACGCTCGCGATCACGTTGCAGCAAAGCGTAGAGCTGCTCGACGGTGCGCGGCGTGAAAGCGTTGACGGTGGGCAGGACGCCTTCGGGGTAGAGCTCCCGGAGCTGTTCCAACGACATATCCGCCATCAGGACCCGGCCCAGCACGGTGGCATGGGCAGGCAGGCGCGTTCCGACGTTGACGGAGCTGGCGAGCGGCGTGTTGGCGGCGGCCTTGGCGACATACACGATGTCCGGCCCGTCACGCACGACGAGATGGCAGGACAGATTGAACTCGTCGCGGACCCTTTCCAACAGAGGCGCGCCCAGTTGGGTGAGCTCGAGGGACGCCAGGTACTCGAAGCCCAGCCGCAGCACCGCCATGCCGAGCGAATAATCGCGGCCATTTTCGGCGCGCTGTACGAAGCCCAGCCGTTCGAGCGTTGCCAACAGCCGGAATACGGTGGTGCGGGGCACTCCCAGCCGCCGCGCCAGCTCAGGCGCCGTCGCCCCACCCTTGCCGCGCCCGATCTCGCAGAGCACGCGCAGGCCTCGTTCCAATCCTGGAACGACATATTTGTCTGGCGCGGCGTCCATGGCGGTGGGCGGATTCACGAGCGGCAAGGCGGTCAAGAGAGGTGGATGGGCTTCGTTTCAAATATGAACTAGCAGTCCATACACGAAACACGGTTGAAATATAGCCGCTCGGCCCACTGCACGCGACTAGGGTAAACACTAGGTTCACGCAAAATGGCCCAGCCTGTTGCTCAAAGCCCGCGATCATCCAGCCCGTAGGCTTTCAACAAGGCGCGCAGGCGACGGATTTCATCGCTCATTTCGAAGATCAGGGCGGCCGCGTCGAGGTTGACGTCGAACGCGCGCTGCAGCGACCTGACCCGCAGGGCGCAGCGCAGGGCCGCACTGTCGAAACGCCAGCTTGCGAGATCTCCGTGCGCGTCCAGGATGCCTGCCTCCACCAGCTGCGCGACCCAGCCCTCGTCCGCCCGGCAAGCCTGCGCCAACTCCCGTGCGCTGAGCGGTTTTTCGTACCCCACGAGGGTGGCCGTAAGGGTCACGGTGTTCATCGGACTCCTCCAAGATTCCGGCGCGGGTCGAACGACAATTCCTGCGCCAGCTTTTTGTAGGCCTGCCGCGCCTTCTCGGTATCTGCCCGGGGCCAGACGACGTCAAGCACGAGGTAAAGGTCGCCGGGTGGGCTGGCCGGTATCCCACGCCCTTTCAGGCGCAGCCGCCGCCCGTGCCTGGAATTGGCCGGCACGGTCACTTCCACTGGGCCGAGCGGCGTCGGCACGCGCACGGTGGCGCCAAGGGCCGCCTCCCATGGTGCCACCGGCAGGTCCATATACAAATCGCGTCCGTCGACCCGGTAGCGGGGATGCGGCTTGAAGCGAACTTCCAGATAGAGGTCCCCGTTCTCCGCTCCTCCCGTGCCGGGCGAGCCCTGGCCTGCGAGGCGGATGAACTGCCCTTCTCTCACCCCTGCGGGAATGCGCACGTTGAGGGTGCGCTCGCGGACGTGCGGCCGCCCCTGCGCGTCGTACTCCACGGAACGCAGCGTGACGTCCCGGGAAGCGCCGCGCAGCGCATCCTCCAGGTCGATTTCGATCGCGGCGTGCCTATCCTCCCCGCGGGGGGGCGCCCCCGCGCGCCCCCCGCCCCCCCCCCCCCCCCCCGGGTTTGGGGGGGCGGGGGGCGGCCCACCCCCCCGGGGGGGCGGGGGCGGGGGGCCCCCCGCGGCGACCACCGAACAGCGACGAGAAAAACTCGCTGAACAAATCATCGTCCGCCCCGCGGGCCCCATAAAACTCGAAGCCGCTATCCCAGCCCGGCGGAGGACTGAAACCGCCCGCCGACGACACCCCTGCGGCAAGCTGGTCGTAGGCCGCCCGCTTTTCCGGGTCTCCGAGGACTTGATAGGCTTCGTTGACCTCCCGCATGCGCTGCTCGGCATCGGGCTCCTTGCTGACATCGGGGTGATACTTGCGCGCGAGCCTGCGATAGGCGCGCCGGATCTCGTCTTCCGACGCGCCTCGTTCCACACCAAGCGTAGCGTAGTAGTCCTTGAACTCCATGGCCGCTCTCTCGCAAGTCAGATCCCGGCGGCCTTCCCGGCCGCCGGCTTCTCATGCCTTTAGATGAGGGCGGTGCGGACGGATTCAATCGATCGAGGGCGGCCAGGCGCGAGCTCCCCCGCGACTCCCCGCCCGGCGGTGCTCACGGCAGGTCGAACAGCAAGACCTCGGCGCCCTTGCCACCGTCGATGACAAGGCTTGCCTCGTCCTCGATCGCCGCGGCGTCGCCTTCGGACAACGCCTCGCCATTGACACGCACCGCGCCTCGCGCCACGTGCACCCAGGCCCGGCGCCCTGGCGCCAAGGCATGCTCGGCATGTTCTTCACCGTCAAACAGCCCGGCGTAAACCCGCGCATCCTGGTGCATGCTCACCGAACCGTCGGCCCCATCCGGCGATGCAACCAGCCGTAACCGGCCCCGCTTGTCCGCCTCGGAGAATGCTCGCTCCTCATAACCGGGTGCAACCCCCTTGCGATCCGGCAGGATCCAGATCTGCAAGAGGTGTGTCATGCGCTGCGGATCGGGATTGAACTCCGAATGCATGACGCCCGTGCCTGCGCTCATCCGCTGGACGTTGCTTGGCCGGATGATCGAGCCGTTGCCCATGCTGTCGCGGTGCTCGATCGCCCCCTCCAGTACGTAAGTGATGATCTCCATGTCCCGGTGGCCGTGCATGCCAAAGCCACTTCCCGGCGCGATATGGTCGTCATTGATCACGCGCAGCGGGCCGAAGCCCATGTGGGCAGGATCGAAATAGTCCGCGAAAGAAAACGTATGGGCTGTCTGGAGCCAGCCGTGATCCGCCCTGCCCCGTTCGTGACTGCGTCTCAAGGTCAACATGATGTTCTCTCCTTTCGGCCTGCCTCTCGCTCGCGGTTGGCAAAACCATGCCGTGATGGAAGCATTGTGGTCTATCGGCAGGCGGGGTTGTGTCGTATCCTTTGAGGAAATCATTCAAATTACTTGAACGATCTTCCCCCCCCATGCCTGCGCTCTCTCCTGAATCGCTCCAAATGATCGACGCCATCGCGCGGCATGGCAGCTTCGCCCGGGCGGCACGCGAGCTGGGCAAAGTCCCGTCGGCCCTCACCTATTCAGTACGCAAGATCGAAGACGAGCTGGATGCACTCCTGTTCGACCGCAGCGGGCACCGGGCGCGGCTCACGCCCGCGGGGGAGGAGCTGTTGCGCGAGGGGCGCCCGCTGCTCGAGGCCTTCGAAGCGCTCGCCCAGCGGGTGCATCGTTATGCAACGGGCTGGGAAACCGAGCTGCGCATTGCGGTCAACGGCGCGCTCAATTGCTCGGCGCTGCTGGACCTGGTCGACGACTTCGAAGCCCTGGGCACGGGCACCCGCCTGCGCTTCAGTTACGAGGTGCTGCGGGGCAACTGGGATGCCTTGCTGTCGGGACGGGCCGACATCACCATCGGCGCGGATGCCGACAACGCGCCTGCAGAAGGCTTTCAGTCGCGCGCGATGGGCGCCCTCCCCTTCGTTTTCTGCATGTCTCCCCACCACCCCTTGGCCAAGGCGCAAGAGCCGCTACAGACCACCGACATCGACCGCCACACGGCCCTCGTGGTAGCCGATACGGCGCGACGCCTTCCCGCCGGCACCAAAGGCCTCCTATCCAAACAACACACGATCACCCTGCCTACCATCGAACTGAAAATCCAGGCGATGATCCGCGGCCTGGGTTGCGGCTACCTGCCGCAGCCACTGGCCACCGCCCCCTTGGCGCAAGGCCTGCTGGTTGCGCGCGCCGTGGAAGGCCCACCCGCGAGCGAGCGGCTCGTCTATGCCTGGCGGGGGCCAGCCGAAGGACGGGCAATGAAGTGGATGCTCAAGAGGCTGCAATCGGCGCGCCTGCACGCCGCCCTGCTGTCCCCGCCCCAGGCGTCCGCACACGCGGCGGGGGCGGCATGATGGCGTACGTCGGCCGCTTCGCCCCTAGCCCCACCGGCCCCCTGCACC
>NZ_JADGHH010000180.1 GCF_019689535.1 Pigmentiphaga sp. | reverse complement strand
ATGGCTCGCCACGTGCGCGCCCAGGGCTTCGCGAAAGCGCTCCGTGCCGGCGCCCGAGGTCACCACCACCTGCCAGGGCTGGGTGTTGCACCACGAGGCGGTCCGCTGCGCCAGCGCCAGTATCCGGGTAATGGTCGCCCGGGGCAGTGTCTGCGGCAGGAAGCCGCGGCAGCTCCAGCGCTCGTGCAGCAGTTGTTCGATCGATGCGTTGTCTTCGCCGGGATTAACCATGCGCTCGTTTCTCCTTGCGGGGCACCCGCGCTCGCGGCATGCGCGCGCGGATCCATGCATGCATCATACGGGCTGGGGCCGCTCCCAGCGCCTGGCGACCGCCGCGATGCTGGTTTCCCGCGCCGGCCGCGCGGCGGAAGGCGTGCGCGAGAACCGCGGAGCGGGGGCCGGCTGCGGCGTGCCTTGCACTTCGACGAATGCCTGGCGCGCGGCATGGTGGGGATGCGCCCGCGCCTCCGACAGGCTCAGCACGGGCGTGACGCAGGCGTCGCTGCCGGCGAAGATGTCTTCCCAATCCCGCCGCGTCCGGCGCGCGAAACGCGCCGCGAGCTCGGCCCGCAAGGCCGCCGACCGCGCCGGATCGTGCTGGGCGTCGCGCAGGACCGGATCGACGTCCAGCCGTTCGCACAGCTCCGCAAAGAACGGCGGTTCGATCGGGCCGACGGCCACGTGGCCGCCGTCGGCGGTGGCATAGACGCCGTAGTAGGGCGCGCCGCCATCCAGCATGTTGGCGCCGCGGCGTTCGCGGAAGGTGCCCTTGAGCGCCTCGGACATGCATTGGCTCATCAGCGACAGCACGCCGTCGGTAATGGCCGCATCCACCACCTGGCCGCGTCCCGAGCGGCGCGATTCGTACAGCGCGGCCAGGATGCCCGCCACCAGGTAGAGGCTGCCGCCCCCGTAGTCTCCCACCAGGTTGAGCGGCGGCACGGGCGCGGCGTCCGCCGGGCCGATGGCATGGAGGGCGCCCGCGAGCGCGATGTAGTTGATGTCGTGTCCGGCGGTCTGCGCCAGCGGGCCCGCCTGGCCCCAACCCGTCATGCGGCCGTAGACCAGGCGCGGGTTGCGCGCGGCGAGGGCATCGGGCCCCAGTCCCAGCCGCTCCATGACTCCCGGCCGGAAACCTTCGACCAGCACGTCTGCCGCGTCGAGCAGCCGCAGCACTTCGCCGCGCGCGTGGGCGTCCTTCAGGTCGGCCCGCACCACCAGGCGGCCGCGCCCGGTGATTTGCCGCGCGTCGGTGGCCGGCGTCCCGGGGCGGGCGATGGTGACGACCTCCGCCCCCATGTCGGCGAGCAGCATGCAGGCGAAAGGAGCGGGGCCCAGGCCCGCGAACTCGACTACCCGCAGGCCGGCAAGAGGGCCCCGGCAGGGTGCGGCCTCGTCATCGTGATGATTCATCGCCAGTCTCGCGTTCAGGATAAAGCGCCGTCAGCCGTTCCGGCGGATGCGCCACTGCAGCAGCGAATAAGGCGGGGCCGCATCGGGATGGTGCTCGAACACGCCATCGACCGCCGCGCCTATCCGCACCTCCTGCATGGGATCCCCCAGCAGATTGCCGACCATGCGCACGCCGCCCGCGTGGGGCAGTTCGACCAGCACCACCAGATATGGCCCATGTCGCCTGAGTACCGGATGGGACGGATGCCAGACGCGTTCCCAGCTGTGGATGAGTCCTTTCGCTTCCACGTCACGCCACTCGGGATCGAATCGATGGCAGCGGTGGCATAGCCATTCCGGGCCGAATTGCCAGGCCTGGCAAGCGGGGCAGCGCTGTACGCGCAGCCGGCCCTCGCGCAGCCCTTGCCAATAGGGCGCCGACAGACCGTCGGGCTCGGTAACGGGGATGGGCAGCCCGGCGGGAAGATAGCGGGCATCGCCGGTTTTTCGCGCGTTCATAGGGCGGCCTCCGATCCCAGCAGCAGGTTGCTGGTGGGCGTGACCATCGGCCCGCCGGTGACCAGCGCGACGTCGGTGCGGTCGGCCAGCGCGGTTGCCGTGCCCCGCACCTGGCGCACGGCCTCCAGCACCAGTTCGAATCCCTGCATATAGCATTCCGCCAGGTTGCCGCCGCTGGTATTGAGCGGCAGCCTGCCCGACGGCGCGGACAAGTTGTCCAGCGTCAGGAACTCGTTGGCTTCTTCCGGCCGGAAGAAGCCGTGCTCCATCAGCGCCATGGCCACGCCCGCGGTGAAGTTGTCGTAGCTCTGCACCACCCCGACGTCCTGCGGGCTGACGCCGGCCATGCGGTAGAGCTCGGGGGCCAGCGTGCCGAAATTGGCGCCGGCGTAGCCGGGCGCGTTGTGCGGATCTGCGCCCGCGCGGTATCCCGAGCCCGCCGCGGCGCCCAGCAGGTAGACCGGCTTGTGGGGAAAGTCGCGCGCCCGCTGCCCATCCACGAGGATGAGGGCCGCGGCCCCGTCGTTCTCCATGCAGCAGTCGTACAGGCGGAACGGTTCCACGATCCAGCGCGAGGCGTCGTAGCCGGCTTCGTCCAGCGGCTTGCCATGCATCACCGCGCGCGGGTTCGACTGCGCATGCCGATACGAGGCCAGCGCGATGGCGCGCATCGCCTCCTGCCGGATGCCGTGATCGTGCATGAAGCGGCGTACCCGCATGGCGAAGCGCTGGGGCGGGGCCAATACGCCATAGGGCATCAGGTAGGCCCGTTCGCCGGACACCGTGGCCAGGTCCGCGGATTGTCCGAAGCGCCCGTACTCGCCTTGGGCCAGCGAACGAAAGACCACCACACATTCGGCCATCCCGGCGCGGATGGCGGCGGCCGCATTGGCGACGGCGGCGCAGCATCCGCCGCCGCCGCCGCCCCATTGCATGGTGGCCGAACGCAGTTGCGGAATGCCCAGCGCGGCAGCGAGCCGGGAAGCGTCGCTGCGCTCGTTGCCGTACGAGGCGAAGCCGTCGATCTCCGTGGGCGCGAGGCCCGCGTCGCGGCAGGCGGCCAGGATGGCCTGCAGCGCCAGCTTGAATTCGGGATCCGGCGATTGCCCGTGCCGGTAGTAGCGGCTCTCGCCTATGCCCGCCACGGCTACGCGGCCTTTCAGGCTGCGGTCGGTCATGATGGCGCTGCTTCGCGCGCGAGAGGGGCCGGGCCGAAGGCACCCGCGGCGGCGCACGCGTCGAGGCGGTCCGCGCCGTATCCCAGCACGGCGCCCAAGACCTCGCGCGTGTGCTGCCCCACCGTGGGAGCCGGCACGGGATCGGCCAGCGGCGTGGCCGAATAGCGGATCGGCAGCGCGAGATTGGGAACCCATCCCAGCCGGTCGTGGGGGATGCGGGTCAGCAGCTTGCGTTCGCGGGCCTCGGGCGACCGCACCGCCTCGCCTACCGTACGGACCAGCCCGCACGGCACGCCGGCCACCCGCATGCGCGCCTGCCAATGCGTCCAGGGCTCCTTGGCGAAGGCCTCGTCCAGGATGGCGAACAACTCTTCGCGCCTCGCGCTGCGCGCCGCGCCGCTGGCATAGTCCGGATGCTCGGCCAGGTCCGGCCGTTCCAGTACCTGCGCCATCAGCCTCTGGAAGATCTTGTTGCTGCCGCAGTTGATGTAGAACGAGCGATCCCGGGCCCGGAAGGCGCCGGACGGGCAGGTATCCGGGCTGGTATTGCCGTGGCGGCGGGGTTCCTCGCCGCTGAACACGTGCTGCAGCGTGGCGTAGCCCGTCATCAGCACCGCGCTGTCGAACAGCGCCACTTCCACCGCCTGGCCTTGTCCGGTCCGCGCCCGGGCGAGCAGCGCGCCGAGGATGGCATTGGCCGCCATCATCGCGGTGCCGATGTCCATGACGGGCGACAGCGCGCGCACGCCCTCGCGGTCGGGATAGCCGTTCATCGACATGAAGCCGCTTTCCGCCTGGACGATGGGGTCGAAGCCCAGCCGGTCGGCGAACGCGCCTTCGCGGCCGTAGGCCGACACCGAGCAATACACCAGCGCCGGGTTGCCGTGCCGGCAGCTCGCGTAGTCCAGCCCCAGCCGCTCCATCACGCCGGTGGAAAAATTTTCCACGACGACGTCGGCGGTGGCGATGAGCTCGCGCGCGATCCGCAATCCTTCCGCCGATTTCAGGTCCAGGGCCACGCTGCGCTTGTTGCGGTTGCTCCAGAGAAAGGGGGCGCCCTGGCCGATATCGGGATGCACGGGCGGATACTGGCGGAAGTCGTCGCCGCGCTGGGGCGCCTCGATCTTGATGACCTCCGCCCCCATGTCGGCCAGGATCATGGTCGCGAACGGCCCGGCGATGAAATGCGAAAAGTCGATCACCCGTATGCCCTCGAGCGCGTGGGGCGCCTGCGCGGGGCGCGGCGAGTGCGCGGGGAAATCGGCTTCCAGGTTCTGCAGCATGTATGGGATTCCTTGGGTACGCAGGTCGTGGCCGGCGTCAGTTCTGGATGTTCGCCTTCTGGACCACGGGTTTCCATTGGGCGACTTCGCTCTTGATGATGTCGGTCAACTCTTGCGGCGTGCTGCTGTGCGGCTCGATCCAGCGATCGCGGAACAGCTTGTTCACCTCGGGATTCGCCACGGCCGCCGCCACCGCGCGGTTGAGCTTCTTCACGATGTTGTCCGGCGTGCCGCGAGGCGCCAGCACCCCGAACCAGGCCACGCTCTTGAATCCCGGCACGTCCTCGGCAATGGCGGGCAGGCCGGGGGCCACGTCGGTGCGCTTCTCGGTGCCCACGGCCAGGTAGCGGACCTTGCCCGATGCCAGCATGGTGGCGCCGTCCAGCCCCGTCACGAACGCCGCCTGGATCTCTCCGCCGATGAAAGCCGGCAGCATGGGCGCGCCGCCGGTATAGGGCACGTGCTGCAGCTTCAGGCCCGACAGTTCGTTGAAGTATTCGCCCGTCAGGTGCGAAAGCGATCCCGCGCCTACCGAGCCGAAGTTCATCGTGTTGCCTTGCTTCTTCGCGTAGGCGATGAAGTCCTTCAGCGTCTTGGCCGGGCTGTCGGCGGGCACGGCCAGGATCATGGGCGTCAGCGCCACAGTGGAAATGGGCTGCAGGTCCGTGAAGAGGTCGTACGGGATCTTGCGGGTCAGCGCCACGATGGCGTTGGGGCCGGTGTTGCCGAACACCAGCGTGTAGCCGTCCGGCTCGGCGCGCACCACCTGGTCCGTGCCTATGGTGCCGCCGGCGCCCGGCTTGTTGATCACCACCACTTGCTGGCCCAGCGCGTCGCTCATCGGCTTTTGCAGCGCCCGTGCAAGCTGGTCGGTGGAGCCGCCCGGCGCGTACGGGACAATGATCTGGATGGGCTTGCTGGGATAGTCCGACGCCTGCGCCGCAGGGGCAAGCGATACACAGGCCGCGCCCGCCAGCAGGCGCCAATCGAGTCGATGCGGGATCATGATTCGTCTCCTTGGCGCGGATCGCCCGCCGGGCCCCGCGCTCGTTGTGGATGAGCGGGATTGCTAAGGGGTGTAGCCGAAGTCCTGGCCCAGGCGGGCCTTCATCAACTCACGGCCCGCTTCCATCCAGTCCCCGCCCCGCGGCAGGGTGACCGAGATGGCGCGGACCATGAAGAGGTCCGGAGCGTGGACCGACGCGGGGCGCGCCTGCTCGGCGGCCAGCCGCTTCAAGGCTTCCAGCAGGAAGCGACGCGTGCGGGCGATGCCGGTATCGGTGGTGCCCAGGTGTTCCCGGGTGCGGTCGTAGATGGCCGCGACGCCCGATTGGCAAGCCGCGTCCTGCACCCATAGCCCCGGCAGGCCGGCCTTGTACTTCTCTACTTGCGACTGATAGTCGAACTGGTAGGCGTTGCCGCGATTGAACTTGCTCCAGTAGGTGTGATAGGGCACGGTCACGGCGCGGCGCTCGAAGGAATGCTCGGAGGCATGGCCCGTTTCGCGGCCCTTGTAGCCCTCCTTGAAGACCTTGCGGCTTTTCTCGTAGAAGGTTTGCGTGGGGTGGTACGAGAACATCAGGCAGAGCGTGTGCTCGTCGTCGATCGGCACCCATGCGTGTCCGCTCAGCTCGGGGTACTGCGACTGCGGCGGCACCAGGGTCCAGAACGGCATCAGGAACTGGTTGACCCGCACGTAATCCCTGTCTCCGTCCACCTTGCGCCGCGCGGCGATGCTGATGCCCGCATCGTGCTGCTGGCATTCGAAGGTGGGCATCAGGTCTTGCGCCTGGCGCCATTGGTTCACGGTGCCCCCCCCATCCACCCGGCCGTGCAGGATGGCCGCATGGGCGGAATCGATCTCGCCTTCCAGCGCCTGCAGCCAGTTGCACTCCTGCACGCGCAGGGTCACCACCGACTGTTCTTCGGGCACGAGGTTCCATTCCAGGCCGGGCAGGGGTGGCGGGTCGTCGGCGTCGGGTCCCATGTAGGTCCAGAGCACGCCATGGCGTTCGCGCACCGGGTACGACTTGATCCGCATGCGCGACGGCATGGCGGATCCCGCGGGCTCGGCCGGCATCTCCAGGCATTGTCCGTCCACGCCGAACTTCCATCCGTGGTAGATGCAGCGCAGACCGTCTTCTTCGTTGCGCCCGAAAGCCATCTGCGCGCCCCGGTGGGGACAGGCGTGGTCCACCAGTCCCACGCGGCCGCTGCTGTCCCGGAAAGCCACCAGGTCTTCGCCCAGCAGGCGGACCCGGTAGGGCTGGCCGTCCGCCTTCACGTTGCTGGAAGCGAGGAAGGGAATCCAGTACAGCCGCATCAGATTGCCCATTTCCGTGCCGGGGCCTACCCGGACCAGGCGCTCGTTATCCTCGTGCGACAACATGCCTTGTCTCCTGAAAGTTTGGTTCAACCATTCAAACAATCTACCAGAGAACCAAGAACTGTGTCCAGGGGGAAGACCTCGGGGAATCCCCGGCGTCCAGGGGGATCATCAAAGTGGGGTCATGGGAAACCCATAGGCGGCAGCAGGCCGCGGGGGCTGAGAGTGATTGGGGGGAGGGTCGGTTCTTGAACCGGCCAAGACCGGGT
>NZ_JADGHH010000179.1 GCF_019689535.1 Pigmentiphaga sp. | reverse complement strand
ATCCCCCCCGCCGGGCCCGCCGCCCGGCTTTGGGGGGCCGGGGGGCGCGATCCCGACAAAGGCCCCGCCCTATTCCTTCTTGAGCAGGGACTTCAAGCGGTCAAGGCGTTGCTTGGCCGTGAGGCCGGGATTTTCGTCCGCGACTTTGTCGTCTTCCAGGCCCATTTCCTTGATGAACCGCGACGGCTCGCGCGGGATGTCTTCACGGCCCCGTTTGCGTTTCTTGCACCAGGTAAGCGTCAGGGTGCGCCGCGCGCGGGTGATGCCGACGTACATCAAGCGGCGCTCTTCCTGAACCCGCGCCTCGAACGACTCGGCCGCCTTGGCCGGGTCGCCTTCTTCATCGTCCTTGCCGAGGTGGGGCAGCAGCCCTTCTTCGACACCGACCAGGAAGACGTGCGGATATTCCAGCCCTTTGGACGCATGCAACGTGGACAGCCGCACGACGTCGGGGTCTTCGTCGTCGCTCTTCTCCAGCATGGTGATGAGCGCAATGTGCTGGACTAGCTCCATCAGGCTCATCTTGTCTTCCTCGGCCTTGCGCTTGAGCCAGCCGAGCAGGTCGAGCACCGTCTGCCAGCGCGCCTGGGCGCCACGCTCGTCGAAATGGTCGTACAGATAGCGTTCGTACCCGATGGCGCGGACCAGGTCATCGAGGATTTCGGAGGCGGTTTCGCCGGTCGGCGCACCGTCGCCCTTGGCGGCCCCAGCCCGCCACTGCAGGCGGTTGATGAACTCGCAGAATTCGCGCAGCGGCGCGAGTTGGCGCGCCGAGAGGCGCTGCTCGAGCCCGGTTTCGAACACGGCCGCAAACAGCGAGATTTCCCGCTCGCCCGCATAGGCGCCGAGCGCTTCGAGCGTAGACTGCCCGACCCCGCGCTTGGGCGTCGTCACGGCGCGGATGAATGCCGGATCATCGTCGTCATTGGCGATCAGCCGCAGATACGCCATGATGTCGCGCACCTCGGCCTTGTCGAAAAAGCTTTGCCCGCCCGAGACCATGTAGGGAATCTTCAAGTTCCGCAACGCCTGTTCGAACACGCGCGCCTGGTGGTTGCTGCGGTACAGGATGGCGAAGTCGCGCCAATGCGCCTTGAGCTCGAACCGCGCCGCCGAAATGCGCATGGCGACCGACTCGGCCTCGGCCTCTTCGTCTTCCATGGGAACGACCGTGATCGGATCGCCAACCCCGAGGTCCGACCAGAGCTTTTTCTCGAATAGCTTGGGATTGTGCGCGATCACGTTGTTGGCCGCGGCAAGGATGCGCTGCATCGAGCGGTAGTTTTGCTCGAGCTTGATGACCCGCAGGTTGGGATAGTCGGTGGTGAGCTTGGCCAGGTTCTCGATGGTCGCGCCGCGCCATGCGTAGATGGCTTGGTCGTCGTCGCCCACGGCGGTGAACATGGCGCGCGGCCCGGTCAACAACTGCACCAGCCGGTACTGGCACGCATTGGTATCCTGGTATTCATCCACTAGCAGATAGCGCAGCCGGGACTGCCAGCGTTCGCGCACCTCGGCATCGGTTTCGAGCAGGCGCGCCGGGAGGCGGATCAAGTCATCGAAATCGACTGATTGGTAAGAGCGCAAGGTGGCGTTGTAACTCCGGTATACCCGCGCCGCGTCGCGCTCGCTTTCGGTCGATGCACGACGCTCGGCCTCATCGGGTTCGATCAACGCGTTCTTCCATAGGGAAATGGCGCTCAGGACGGCGCGTATGTGCCCCTTGTCGGTGCTGGCGACGAGGTCTTGCACGATGGCCATCGCGTCATCGGCCGCGAGAATGGAGAACTGGGGCTTGAGCCCGACGAGCTTGGCCTCCTCGCGCAAGATCCTCACTCCCAGCGAATGAAAGGTGCTGATGGTCAGCCCCTTGATCGCATTGGGCGGCGCGATGGCCTTGACCCGTTCGGCCATTTCGCGCGCTGCCTTGTTGGTGAAGGTCAGCGCCGCAACGTTGCGGGCATCGTAGCCGCAATCGCGCAGCAGATAGCCGATCTTCTGCGTAATGACCCGCGTCTTGCCGCTGCCCGCGCCGGCCAAGACCAGGCACGGCCCATCGAGATACTTCACCGCTTCGCGCTGCGCCGGGTTCATGCCCGCGTCGATCGGAGGCAGGGCGAAAGATGCATTCGTGTCCGATTTCGATTTGTTCAGCCGCGCGGCGGCGCGGTCCATGGCTCGAGTCGCGGCGGAATGAGAAGAAGTCATGCAGGTCGGGTAAATCGAGGGCGCGCAAATGCGCAGGTAAGAATGACGCAGGAGAATCTCGCGGCGGGCAGGCGGCGGCCGAAAGCCATCAGATTTCCAGCGGGTCGACTTCCAGGTACCAACGCACCCGGGAAGCGGCCGAAAGCTGGGGCAGCGCGGCCATCCAGGCCCGCAGGAACCCCTGCAGGGCCGGGCGGCTGTTGCTTTCCACCAGCAGCTGGGCCCGTTCGACGTTCGCCACCCTCACGACGCGCAGCGGTACGGGATCATAGAGCGTAATCCGGGACAGCTCCGTCGACTGGGACAAATCCGTCCCGGTTTCGGGATCGGGCCCCTCCGCCAGGCGGCGCGCGCAGGCCAGGAACGCCAGGGCCTGCGCCAGTTCGCGGGCCTCTGCCGTCAACAGGGCCTGGTAGGCAAACGGTGGCAGGCCTGCGGCCTCGCGCTCCCGGAGCGCGTAACGGGCGAATCCCGGGTAGTCATGGCGCACCAGGGCCTGGTAGAGCGGTTGCTCAGGATAACCGGTCTGGATGTAGACCTCGGCCGGCGTGCCGGCGCGCCCCGCACGGCCGGCCACCTGCATCAGCTGCGCGAACAGGCGCTCGGGCGCACGGAAGTCATGCGAGAACAGCATCGCATCGGCATTGAGCACGCCGACGAACCCCAAGTTCTTGAAGTCGTGTCCCTTGGCGACCATCTGGGTGCCGACCAAGATATCGATTTCGCCCGCATGCATGCGCCCGAATAACTCCTGAGCACTGCCCTTGCGCCGCGTGCTGTCGGCGTCGATCCGCGCAATGCGGGCGCCGGGAAAAAGCTCCCCCAGGTGTTCTTCCAATCGCTGCGTCCCCCGCCCCATGGGCTGGAGATCCTGGTTCCCGCAGTCCGGGCACGCGGCAGGCACGCGATGCTGCCAGCCGCAGTGGTGGCAACGCAGCTCGTGGCGGGCGAGGCCGCCGGGCGTACGGGGCGGATGGCGGTGCAACACCATATAGGCGGAACAGCGGTGGCAACCACTGACCCAGCCGCAGGCATCGCAGTGCAGCACCGGCGCATAGCCTCGGCGATTCAGGAAGATCAACGATTGCTCGCCCTGCGCGAGCCGCTGCGCCACGGCTTGCACGAGCTGCGGCGCCAGGCCTTGTTTCAGCGGCTGATTGCGGGTGTCCAGCAACCGGATGCGGGGCGGCTCGGCTGCCAGCGCGCGTTGCGGCAGGCTCAGTAGCAGATAGCGACCGTTCTGCGCGTGGTGCCAGGTTTCCAATGAGGGCGTGGCCGAGCCCAGCACGATAGGCACGTTCCGATCGCGCGCCCGCCAGATCGCGAGGTCGCGCGCGGAATACCGCAGGCCTTCCTGCTGTTTGTACGAGGGATCGTGCTCCTCATCTACTACGATGAGCCCCAGCTCGGGCAACGGCGTGAACAATGACAGGCGCGTGCCCAAGAGCACCCGGGCCTCGCCCCGGACGGCCCGAAGCCAGGCTTCCAGCCGCTCGCCGTCAGCCAGGCCGCTGTGCAGCACCGCCACGCCGGCCGGGCCCGCAATGGCCTCGAAACGGCGGCGGAACACGTTCTCCAGTTGCGGTGTCAGGTTGATCTCCGGCACCAGCAGCAGCACCTGGCGGCCCCTCGCCAATACGCGCTCGGCGACGTGAAGATAGACCTCGGTCTTGCCGCTGCCGGTCACCCCATGGAGGAGGACGGGCTTGAAGCCGGAAATTTCCGCCACTGCGTCGACGGCTTCCTGCTGCGCCCGGTTCAGCGACGGACGCTTCGAAAGTGTTTGCTCACTATCTTGCTGTGCCTCGTTCTCTTGGACCTTGGCTGCCCGTTTGGCGCGCGCCGCGCGGGCATCGAGGCGCGCCACCGGCCCACCCCCGGCCCGCTTGCCTTGGTAGGCCGCCGGTTTACGCAGCGGCCCGGGCAGCGCCGGCAACATGACCTCGCCGACCGGCCGGTGGTAGTAGTCCGCGGCAAATGCCGCTAACTTAAGCCAGTCTGCCGGCAAGGGAGGGGTGTCGTCGAGGATGCGCACCACTTCCTTGACCTGCGCAGGGTCCACGGCGGGCGCGCCGGGTGTTTCCAGGACGATGCCCACCATCTCCCGACGACCGAAAGGCACGATGACCCGTACCCCCGGGTCCACCGGCCGCGGCGACCGATAGTCAAACAGTCCGGGCAGGGGAACGTCCAGCGCAACGCGGACCCAAACCGGCGTTTCCGTTTCGGTGGGCGAAATCACTGGCATGTGAAGGGGGGCGATGTGGACAACTGGGAGCTCCGGCGCAAGAGGCCAGCCGAACGGCTGAAAACTTAAAGTAAAACCTCTGAAACCTTCCTAAACCCGTCCCCCATCAACATTTTTTCTCCCCGGAAAGCCTGTGGATAACTTTGGGGAAAACCGGGAGAAAAAACCGTTGATAACTGGCATGGCCATGCGTCGGCTCCGGGCACAAGCAAGAAATCGAGCAAAAACTTCTTTTATTTCAATGGCTTACAACGACATTCCAATGTGGATATCAACTCGCAAGTGGTGTGCCCGGGCGGCGGGAAATTGTGCATAAGTCGAATTAGGCCTGGGCACAAGCCGGGTTAGCCCTAGCCCGGGGCAACATTTATTCACAGCGCCGCATCAGCGGCTTTCCGCTGCTCGCGGCTATACGCATGCACGGTCTCCACGAGCACGGCTACTGCCTCAGGCGGGGTGAACTGGGAAATGCCGTGTCCAAGATTGAAGACGTGCCCGGGCCCGGCCCCATAACTGTCGAGCGTGCGGATGACCTCCGCCCGGATCGCCTCCGGCCCGCCGAATAGCGTCATGGGATCCAGGTTGCCCTGCAGCGCGACGCGATCGCCCACGGCCCGGCGGGCAGCGCCCAGATTGACGGTCCAGTCCAGGCCCACGGCATCACAGCCCGAGGACGCAATTTCTTCCAGCCAGATCCCGCCACCCTTGGTAAACACGATGGCCGGCACCCTGCGCCCCTCGCGCTCGCGCACTAGGCGCCCGAGCACGCGACGCGTGTAATCCAGCGAAAACTGCTGGAACAGGCCGTCCGCCAGTACCCCACCCCAGCTGTCGAAAATCATCACGGCCTGGGCGCCGGCCTCGATCTGCGCGTTGAGGTACAACGCCACGGCCTCGGCATTGACCGCCAAGATGCGGTGCATCAGGTCGGGGCGGCTGTACATCATCGACTTCACGGTGCGGTAGTCGCTCGATCCCGCACCCTCCACCATGTAACAGGCCAGGGTCCAAGGGCTGCCCGAGAAACCGATCAGCGGCACCCGTCCATGCAGCTCGCGGCGGATCTGGGAGACGGCGGCGAACACATAGTCGAGATCGGCCATGTCCGGCACCGCCAACTTGGCGACGTCATCCTCGGTGCGCAGGGGCCGGGCGAACCGCGGCCCTTCCCCGGCAACGAAATCCAGGCCCAGGCCCATGGCATCGGGCACCGTCAGGATGTCGGAGAAGAGAATCGCCGCGTCGAGCGGATAGCGATCCAGCGGCTGCAGGGTCACCTCGGTTGCGTAGTCCGGGTTCTTGGCCAGGCCCATGAACGACCCCGCACGGGCGCGGGTGGCGTTGTATTCGGGAAGGTAGCGGCCGGCCTGGCGCATCAGCCAGACCGGCGTGTATTCGGTCGCCTGGCGCGCAAGAGCCCGCAAGAAGACATCGTTCCGAAGAGTGGGCTCAGACACGTCACACCTCAGCAAAGGGAAGCCAGGGATTTTACCCCCCCGGCAGGAGCGCCGTGCCTGCGCGATTCAGGTTCGATTGTTATCGTGCCAGCAACAATATCCCAGCCATGACCAGGAACGGCAGCAGCACGCGCGCCGCGGCGGTCAACACTTCGGCGGCGCTGAATTGGAAACGTTTGACGGCCGGGGCCGCAACGGCTCCGGGTGACATAGAAGTATGAATGGTATGCGGCGTCATGATGAACTTCCTCGGTAAAAGGCGTGCGCACGCCTGCCAACGGCAGCGGGCACTACGATGCGTAAGACCTCTGGTTTGCGGCGCAGATGCGCCGGGAGACACGGCCGGACCTAACGGTAAGGTTCGGGGACCGAGGAAGCGCGGGAAACGCGGGCAGAAAAGCGATTGCCTGCCGCATGCGACAGCGGCATGCGATGGCTGAACGGTTCTGTACCGGGCGTGACAGGGCGCCTTGCGCTCGGTCCGCCGGATTGCGGGCTGAACATGGGGTCGCTCCTTTCAAGAAGGACAGTTTTGGCTTATTCAGTATAGCCCGTCATTGCTCGCGCGCCGTAACATGATTATTCGGTATCATTGAACAATGGATCGTCTCACGCCGCTGCGCGCCTTCCTCGCCGTCGCCGAAAGCGGAAGTTTCACTGCGGCCGCCCGCAAGCTCGGCGTGTCGCGCTCGGCCGTCACCGGCCACATCCAAGAGCTCGAACGCCACCTCGGCACGGTCCTCTTGAACCGCACTACGCGCCGCGTCTGGCTCACCCGGGAAGGCCAGCGCTACGCCAACCGCGCGGGCCGCCTGCTCGAAGGGTTGGAAGCGCTGGATGCGGAAATGCAATCGCGCAGCGGCCGGGCCGAAGGCCATTTGCACGTAGAGATGGCCGAATCGGTGGCCAATGCCCGGGTCATCCCGCGCTTGCCCGAGTTCGTGCGCGCTTATCCCGACATTTCGCTGCGCATTTCGCTCAACGAAGGCGTGGTGGACCCCACCGTATCGGGTGCCGACATCGGGTTGCGCGTCGGTCCGCTGCGCGACTCGACCCTTCGGTTCAAACTGCTCGGCCGCGGCAACTACATCATGGCTGCCAGCCCCGCCTATCTCCAGCTCTACCCGCCGCCCCGACACCCCGACGAACTGCGCCAGCAC
>NZ_JADGHH010000016.1 GCF_019689535.1 Pigmentiphaga sp. | reverse complement strand
CATCCCCGGCCCCATCCAAGCGCGGACCGCTTGCAAGCAATTGATACAGTGGGGCCGCACGGGGCTCGCGAGTGACGGCGGTTCGCTACAATTCCCGGCACTGGATGGTTTACGATACGCCCATGCTCGAAGATCTCGACCTGCTCGCCAGCCGCATACGCCAGCTCACGGAACTGACCCAAAGCCTGCGCGAAGAAAACGCGGCGCTGGGCAAGAGCCTCGCCCAGCGCGACTCGCACATCCGCGTGCTGCGCGAGGCGCTGGCGGCTGCGCAGGCGCGGGTCGAAGGTGTGCTGGCCCGCCTGCCGGGCGGCGAGGAGCCGACCGGCGAAGCCGAGGGCGAAGGCGAAGCCCAAACGGACAACGCTTCTCCACCCGCTGCAGAAGGCGCCGATCCGGGCGCTCGGAGTCTATATGGAACGACTTGACGTCACGATATTCGGCAAGGAATATCCGCTCGCCTGCGAACCATCCGAAAAAGAAGCCCTGCTCACCGCGGCCCACATGGTCGACCGCACCATGCATCGCATCAAGGCCAGCGGTAAGGTCGTCGGCACCGAGCGCATCGCCATCATGGCTGCGCTGCAATTGGCCGGCGAGCTCATGAATGCGAAGTCTCCAGATTCTCGCCTTGCGGTCGGCGACTATAAGCGTAAAATTGAGGACATGCATCGCATGGTCGATGCAGCCTTGGGCACCCAAGAAAAGTTGTTTTGAGTTTTGATGTTTGTGCGGTACTTTTCGGTCCTGCACAAGCGCGTATGATCAGTTTTCCCTGCCGTGCTCGTGTTTGGCCATATATTTCTTGGACCCATGCTTATGGCATGAGGTTGTGGAAATTGCCCGCGGGCGTGATCGTCTCTCGTCAGACGAACCCGAAGCGAGGCTGACCGCGACCACCTTGAACCCTCGGTTCAGGATGCCGGCCTAACGACACAGGCGGGGACCCTACTCCAACCGGAGCATACACGTGTGTGCTCCGGTTTTTTTTTGGGCCTTGGAAACCGCTCGCCCGCGGCAACCTCTTTCTTTTTTACTCAAGACTTCCGAAAGACATGGATCCTTTATTGATCGTCGCACTACTGGTTCTCGGCGCCTGCACCGGCTTTGCCGCCGGGCTGCTCGGCATAGGGGGAGGCATGATCATGGTGCCCTTCCTCACCATGCTGTTCACGTGGAAACAGCTGCCGCCCGAATTGGTCGTGCATGCGGCGATCGCAACGTCCATGGCTTCCATTCTCTTCACGTCCATTTCGAGCGTGCGCGCGCACCACAAGCGCGGCGCCGTACGGTGGGACATCGTGGCGCGCTTTGCGCCGGGACTCGTGGTAGGTGGCCTGCTCGCGGGCGGCGCCGTGTTCTCTTTCCTGAAGACGGGCTGGCTCGCACTCGCGTTCGCCATCTTCGTCGGCTACTCGGCCCTGCAAATGCTGCTCGACAAGAAACCCAAGCCCTCGCGCCAAATGCCCGGCACGGTGGGAACCTCCGCGGCCGGCGCGGGCATCGGCTTTCTCTCGGGGCTGGTGGGCGCAGGCGGCGGCTTTGTGTCCGTCCCTTTCATGACCTGGTGCAACGTGCCGCTGCACAACGCCGTGGCCACATCGGCCGCCCTCGGTTTCCCCATCGCGGCCGCCAACACCATCGGTTACATCTGGTCAGGCATGCAGCAGGCCAGCACGCAACCCGGCATGCTCGGGTATGTCTATTGGCCGGGACTGCTCGTGCTAATCGTATCCAGCGTACTGCTCGCGCCTGTCGGCGCGGCCACTGCGCACAAGCTGCCGGTGAAGTCGCTCAAGCGCATCTTCGCCTACCTGCTGATGCTGCTGGCCGTGTACATGCTATACAAGGGCGTCACCTCGCTCGGCGCCGCGTAGCGCTCGCCCGGATCCGTCGCGCCGTCAGCCCTGTTTTCCCACTAAAACAAGGAATCACGCCATGGATCATCGCTTTGCCCCTGCCCTAATGGTTCGCCGGGTTTTGCTCGGCGCCTCTTTCGCCGCGCTCGCCGCGACATCCTCCGCTGCCCTCGCGCAGACCGCATCAGAGGCCAAGCCAGACCGGCCGACGATGACGCTTTCGGCCGGTGCAACCGCGGAAGTGGCGCAAGACAAAGTGACGATCACGCTCTCGCGCGAAATCGAAGGAACGGACCAGACCAAGCTTTCGCAAGAGCTCAACCAGGTGCTCGAGACCACCTTGGCCGAGGCCAAGCAAGGCCGTGCCGTCAGCGCGCGTACTGGCAACTACAACATCTGGGCGAACACCGACCGCAACGGACGCATCACAGGCTGGCGCGGCCGCGCCGAGCTGATCCTGGAATCCAAGGACTTCGTCGCGGCCTCCAAGCTGGCCGGCGAGCTGAGCCGCCACATGGCTGTCTCCAATGTGGCGTTCTCCCTATCGCGCGAAGCGCGGGAGGCAGAAGAGCAACGCCTGCTGGCCGAAGCGGCCAAGGCCTTCGATGCGCGCGCCGCGCTGGCGGCCAAATCCTTCGGCTTCTCGGGCTACGCGATCAAGCAGATCGACCTGAGCGGCAGCGGCACGGTCACGCCGGCGCCGCGCGCCTACGCCATGGCTGCGCCGGCCATGGAAGCCAAAATGGCCGACCTGCCGCTGGAAGGCGGCAAATCGACGGTAACGGTTTCGATCCGCGGGACGGTGTACCTGCAGTAACCGTGCGCGGCGGCTCAGGCCGCCGCCCGCCGCCGCGACCAGGCAAATATCGCGATGCCGGCCAGCACCATGGGCAGGGACAGCCACTGGCCCATGCTGAGCCCTCCCGCCAGGGTACCAAGGAAGCTGTCCGGCTCCCGGGTGTATTCCACCAGGAAACGAAACACGCCGTAGCCGGCCAGGAACACCGCGCTCACCTGCCCGACGGGCCGCGGCCGGCTCGCGAATATCCACACGATCGCAAAAAGGGCCAAGCCCTCCAGGCCGACTTCATACAGTTGCGAAGGATGGCGCGCGACGCCGTCTCCGGCCTGGGGAAACACCATGGCCCAAGGCACGGACGCGGCCCGGCCCCACAATTCGCCATTGATGAAATTCCCCATCCGCCCGGCGGCCAGGCCGAGCGGCACCAAGGTCGCGACGAAATCGCCGAGCTCGAGGAAACGGAATCCCCGCCGCCGCGCAAAGAGCGCCATCACGAGCAGCACGCCGAGCAAGCCGCCATGGAACGACATGCCTCCATGCCAGACGGCGAAGATCTCGAGCGGATGGGCGAGGTAATACGCAGGCTTGTAAAACAGCACGTAGCCGAGCCGCCCCCCCGCCACTACGCCCAGCACGCAATAAAACAGCAAATCGTCCAGGTCGCGCTGGGTCAGCGCCGTCTTGCCGTGCCTGATGCGCCAGCGGCCCAGCGTCCAGGCCAACACGAAGGCCACCAAATACATGAGGCCGTACCAACGCACGGCCAAGGGACCGATTTCGAACGCGATGGGTGAAAACTGCGGGTGAACCAACATGTTGCGCGCGCCTTCCTTTGAAAGGCCGAAGCGTGCCCCGGCCGGCGGTATCGGAGTGCTGGATGATAACTCCCCGCCAGCGCACGGCCGCGACAAATCGACGCAGCCCGCCATCAACACAAGCCCCCGTGTTTATACTTTGGCCCGCGGGGCCTTCTGGCCCTCGCCTCGTCGCATCAAATTCGGAATAGAGATGACCCCCGTTCGTTTCGTGTGCATCGGCGCACTCCTGGCGCTCGCCACGCTGCATACGACGGCCGGCGCACAGACCACCGGCCTCGACCTTGCCAAATCGAAGAACTGCCTGTCGTGCCACCAGGTCGACGCCAAGCGCGTGGGCCCCTCTTATGTGCGGGTGGCCGAACGCTACGAAGGCGACCCTGAAGCAGAAGCAAGGATCATTGCCTCCATCCGCAAGGGCAGCTTCCGCAAATGGGGCGCGATACCCATGCCTGCGCAAAACGCCGTCAGCGACGAAGAGGCACGGCAGCTGGCGCAGTGGATTCTCACGTTGAAGCCCGGGAAGCGATGAGCGCTGCCGTCTCGCGGCAATTCCGCGCAGGCGGCATACACTATGGGCCTGGGCGCACAGCGCGCCGGCATCCTAGGTGAGGAACGTCATGTCCGCACAAGTCGAAACGGCCGTGTTCGGCGGCGGCTGCTTTTGGTGTATCGAAGCCGTGTTCCAGCAGATCGAAGGCGTGCTGCGCGCCGAGCCAGGCTACGCCGGCGGCCACGTGGAGCAGCCGACTTACGAACAAGTTTGCTCGGGCAATACCGGCCACATCGAGGTCGTGTCCGTCACCTACGACCCCCAGGTGATCGGCTACCGGGAGCTGCTGGAGATTTTCTTCGCCTCGCACGACCCCACCACGCGCGACCGGCAGGGTAACGACGTCGGGCCGCAATACCGCTCCGCGATTTTCTGGCAAACGCCGGAGCAGGAGCAGGCCGCGCGCGAGGTCATCGCAGACCTCGAAGCGCGCAACGTGTTCCGCGCGCCCATCGTGACGGAGCTGCTCCCGCCCGCTACGTTCTGGCCCGCGGAGGAATATCACCGCGATTATTTCCTTCGCAACCCGGGCCAGGGCTATTGCGCCTTCGTCATCGCCCCCAAGGTCGCGAAGATGCGCCAGGGCTTCGCGCACAAACTGAAGAAATCCTGAACGAATGCCGACATGAATCGACGCCGGATCGTCCAAGCCAGCTGCCTTGTGCTGGCATGCGCAGTGGCGTGGTTGCCCGCCGCCGCGGAACAGCCTGCCTATCCTTCGCGCCCCATCCGTTTCATCGTGCCCTATCCGCCCGGCGGCCCGCTCGACGTCATGGCGCGCACCCTGGCCGAAAAAGTCCGGCCCACGCTGGGCCAAGCCATGATCGTCGAAAACAAGCCTGGCGCGGGCGGCAACATCGGGGCCGACATGGTCGCGAAATCCGCCCCGGACGGCTACACCCTCGTCATGGGCGCGGTCGCCACGCATGCGATCAACCCGGCGCTGTTTCCGAACATCCCGTACGATCCCGTCAAGGACTTTGCGCCCATCGTCCTGGTCGCCTCCGTGCCCAACGTCCTGGTGATGAACCCGGCTACGGCGGCCAAGCTGCACGTGGAGTCGGTGCAAGACCTCGTCGCCTACGCCAAGCGCAACCCCGGCAAATTGAACATGGGTTCGGGCGGCAATGGCAGCGCCGGCCACCTCGCGGGCGAACTGCTCAAGGCACGCGCCGGCGTCTTCGCGGTGCACATTCCCTATCCCGGCGCAACGCCTGCGCAGCTGGCGCTGATGAGCGGGCAGACCGATTTCATGTTCGACAACCTCGCGGCGGCTTCGCCTTTGATCGCCTCCGGCAAGCTCAAGGCACTGGCCGTGACCACCGCGACGCGCTCGCGCCTGCTGCCGGCCGTCCCGACCATGGCGGAGGCCGGCGTCCGCGAATTCGATCTCGGAACGTGGTTTGGCATCTTCGCGCCTGCGCGCACGCCGCAGGACGTCATTCAAAAACTGCACCGAGAATTCGCACGGGCGCTGACGAGCCCTGAGGTACGCCAGCGCCTGGCAAGCATGGGTTCGGATGCAGCGCCCGGCACGCCTGAATCCCTGGCGGCGCTGGTGCAGGCCGACCTGCGCAAATACGCGGAAATCGTCAAGGCCTCCGGCGCGAAACTGAACTGACCGAGCCGGAGCGCGTTGCGGGCGCGGGTTCAGCCGGCCCGCCTGTCCCAATGCCCGGCGGGCGGGCGTGTACGGTGATCCGGCCCGCCCTCGGCGACGTGGGCGCCGGGCGCATCCATTCCTTGACTGGAGACCAGGCGCCAGACCAGCTCCACCGCATTGCGCGCGCCGAGCTTGGCCAAGACTCTTGCACGATGAACTTCGACCGTGCGTATCGAAATGCCGAGCCGATCGGCAATCACTTTATTCGCCCGCCCTTCGATCAACAGGTCCATGACTTCGCGCTCCCGCGGCGTCAAGAGCTGCCTGCGATCCTGACCGTCCCCCTCCCAGTGTTTCGACTCCATGGTTCATCCTTTTGCCTTGCTTCTTCGACACGTGCGAGGAGCCCGACCTGCGCTCGCTCGCCGGCTAGTCTGCATGACTTCGAGAAGGCAAAAAATCTGTCAAGGCTGACAGGCGGCTGAACGTCATATAGATCAATTCGGCACATCGTTGTGCCGATCCATCATTTTTCGGGAAAACCCCGACCCAATAAGGGCAAATTCTTGATTCGCGCGCGCTCGCCGTGAGCTAACATGCCGGCCTTGCAAGTGAAGTCATAGGAGCCCGCTTCAATGCGCATACAGTCACAACAAAATTTTTGGGCCGGGTTGATGTTCGTCGCCCTCGGCCTATTTTTTGCCTACTTTGCAGTCGACTACCAGATGGGAACGGCCGCAAAGATGGGGCCGGGATATTTCCCTTTCTGGCTAGGGGTGATCTTGGCGATACTCGGTGCGATCATCGGCATCTCGTCGCTGTCGCCCAAGGCCGAGAAAACGGTGGTGCCCAAGTTCCACCTCAAGATCATGGCCATCATCCTGGGTAACGTGATCCTGTTCGGCATCCTGCTCCGCCCGCTCGGCCTCTACCTCTCCGCTTTCCTGTTGGTTCTGCTCTCCAGCATGGCCAGCCACGAATTCAAGTGGAAAGTTGCGATCATCAACGGCATCTGCCTGACCATCGCGATCCACGTGATCTTCATTATGGGCCTGGGTCTGATCTTCCCGCTGTGGCCTTCGTTTCTCGGTTTGAACTAAGGAAAGCCACAACATGGAACTCCTTGAACACCTGGCCATAGGCTTTAATACGGCCCTGTCGTTTCAGAACATCATGTATGCATTCGTGGGGTGCCTGATCGGTACCCTGGTGGGCGTGCTGCCGGGCCTCGGCCCCGTCCCCACCATCGCGATGCTGCTGCCCATCACCTATGCGCTGCCCCCCGTGGCCGGCCTGATCATGCTGGCGGGCATCTACTACGGCGCCCAGTACGGCGGCTCCACCACCGCCATCCTGGTGAACCTGCCCGGTGAGACCTCCGCCGTGGTGACCTGCTTGGACGGCTACCAAATGGCCCGCAACGGCCGCGCCGGCCAGGCACTGGCCATCGCCGCGATCGGCTCCTTCTTCGCCGGCTGCGTGGGTACCGTGCTGATCGCCGGCTTCGCGCCCCCGCTGGCCGAAGTCGCGTTCCAGTTCGGTCCTGCCGAGTACTTCTCGCTGATGGTGCTGGGCCTGATCGGTGCCGTGGTGCTGGCCTCTGGTTCGCTGATCAAGGCGATCTGCATGATCTTGCTCGGCCTGCTGATCGGCATGGTCGGTACCGACGTGAACTCCGGCGTGGCCCGCTTCTCGTTCGGCATCCCCGAGCTGACCGACGGCATCGACTTCGCCGCCGTGGCCATGGGCGTGTTCGGTTTCTCCGAAATTATCAACAACGTCGAGCAGAAGGACGAACGCGAAGTCTTCCTGGACAAGATCGGCCACCTGTATCCCACCTGGGAAGACCTGAAGGATGCTGCCCCCGCCATCGTCCGCGGCACGGCCATCGGCTCGGCCCTGGGCATCCTGCCCGGCGGCGGCGCGGTGATGTCTTCCTTCGCGTCCTACACGGTCGAGAAAAAACTTTCGAAAAAGCCTGAAACCTTCGGCAAGGGCAACATCCGCGGCGTGGCAGGCCCGGAATCGGCCAACAACGCCGGCTCGCAGACCTCGTTCATCCCGCTGCTGACGCTGGGTATCCCGGGCAACGCGATCATGGCGCTGATGGTCGGCGCGATGACCATCCACAACATCCAGCCTGGTCCCCAGGTCATGACCTCGAACCCGGACCTGTTCTGGGGCCTGATCGTGTCGATGTGGATCGGCAACCTGATGCTGGTGATCCTGAACCTGCCGCTGATCGGCATCTGGGTCAAGCTGCTGAAGGTTCCCTACCCCATCCTGTTCCCGGCCATCCTGTTGATCTGCTCGATCGGTGTCTACACGCTGAACTACAACGTGTTCGACATCTGGATGACGGCAGCCTTCGGCCTGGTCGGCTACATCTGGTTCAAGCTGAAGTGCGAAGGCGCCCCGCTGCTGCTGGGCTTGGTGCTGGGCCCCATGATGGAAGAGAACTTCCGCCGTGCGCTGCTCCTGTCGCGTGGCGATTTCTCGACCTTCGTCACCCGCCCGCTGTCGGCGACGCTGCTCGGTGTGGCCGTCTTCCTGGTGCTCATCGTGGCCTCGCCCACGATCCGGAAGAAGCGCGAAGAAACCTTCGTCGAAGACTGACGGACACCACCGCCGCCTCGCGCGGCATGAAAAGGGCGCCAACGTGGCGCCCTTTTTTTTGCCCCCGTCCGCCACACGCCCGCGGCGGCGCACCATTCTCGCGAAGCGACATATACACTTTGCCTTGGCAATGGAGAATCCAGCATGACATCGATTGGAACCAAGACCTACGAATCTATCGCTCCCCTCAACGTCAGCTTCATCGGACTGGGCGTGATGGGCTTTCCCATGGCGGGCCACCTGGCCCAAGCCGGACATGCCGTCCGGGTCTACAACAGGACCCCCTCCAAGGCACGGCAATGGACCCAGGAGTTCGTCGGCACGCACGCGCCGACCCCGAGGGAAGCCGCCGAAGGCGCCGACATCGTGTTCATTTGCGTGGGCAATGACGACGACCTGCGCAGCGTCGTGCTCGGTCCGGATGGCGCATTGGCCGGCATGAAACCCGGCACGCTGCTGGTCGACCACACGACGGCCTCGGCCAGGGTGGCGCGCGAGCTATACGCCACGGCGCGCGACCAGGAGGTTGCCTTCATCGACGCTCCTGTTTCCGGCGGCCAGGCCGGCGCCGTCAACGGCGTGCTCACGGTCATGTGCGGCGGCGACCAGGAAGCGTTCGACCGCATGCGGCCGGTGGCGATGGCCTATTCACGCGCGGTCACCCGCATAGGCGAGCCCGGCGCGGGCCAGCTGGCCAAGATGGTCAACCAGATTTGCATCGCGGGCCTAGTGCAGGGCTTGGCCGAAGGAATCGCGTTCGGCATGAAGGCCGGGCTGGACATGAAGCTGGTACTGGACGTGATTTCCAAGGGCGCGGCGCAAAGCTGGCAGATGGAGAATCGCGGCGCGACGATGGTCGACGGGCAGTTCGACTTCGGGTTCGCGGTGGACTGGATGCGGAAGGATTTGGGCCTGGTATTGGAAGAGGGGCGCCGCAACGGGGCCCGCCTGCCGGTGACGGCGCTGGTCGACCAGTTCTATGCCGACATCCAGCAGATGGGCGGCAACCGCTGGGATACGTCTTCGCTGATCAAGCGGTTGTAAGGGGTCGAGGCGTATCCGCCCCCGTGCCGGCCGAGACCTGCGCCGTGCCGCCCATCAGCGCGCCGACGCAGCGGCCCCTGGTTCGCCCAGCACATCCAGCGCCTTGTCCAGCGGCCACGCCAACTCCACGACCAGGGCGGCAATCCCGCCCAAATCATCGATGCTCACCCAAGGCAGCGAACCACCGGGCGGCGGCACGTCGCTGACGACCGCGCCGATGCTTGGGTCCTCGGGGTACAGCCACGGCTTGCCGTTGGCCGATCGATGCACCTCGATCTTGACGTGCGGGTCGCGCTTGAAGCCTTCGACGAGGATCAGGTCCACGGGGCTGAAGCGTCGCAACAGCTCGGCCAGCGAAGGCTCGGGCGCGCCGCGCAGTTCGTGCATCAGCGCCCAGCGGTGCGCAGACGCGATCAGCACTTCCGAGGCGCCGGCCTCGCGGTGCAGGTAGGAATCCTTGCCAGGCTTGTCGATGTCGAAAGTATGGTGGGCATGCTTGAGTGTCGAGACGCTATAGCCCTTGGCCCGCAGGGCCGGGATCAGCCTCGACAAAAGCGTAGTCTTGCCGGCCCCGCTCCATCCGGCCAGCCCCAGGATGCGCGTCATCAGATGAGCCCGTCGAAAGGCAGGACGTCCACGAGTTCGCCCGCCGCCACGTTGCCCTGGTCATGGGCCAGGACCACGAGCCCATTGGCCTGGCTCATGCTGCGCAATATGCCCGAGCCCTGCGAGCCCGTGATGCGCACCTCCCAGCCGCCATCGGCCGCAGGCGTCACGATGCCGCGCTGGTATTCGGTGCGCCCCGGCTTCTTGCGTATGGGCGTGACGCTCGCTGCGCGCAGCATGGGGAGGGGCGCGGGCGTCGCGCCGCTCATGGCCAGCAAGGCATCGCGCACCAGGGCGTAGAACGTCACCATGACCGCGACCGGATTGCCCGGCAACCCGAACAAAATGGCGCCGCGGCCGCCGGTCTCGATGCGTCCGATGGCCATCGGGCGGCCGGGGCGCATCGCGATGCGCCAGAACAGCACGTCGCCCAGCCGCGCCATGATGGCCTTGGTGTAGTCGGCCTCGCCCACGCTCACGCCGCCCGAGGTAATGACGACGTCGGCATTGGCCGCGGCCTCGCGGAATGCCGCCTCGAGCGCCTGGGGATCGTCGCGCACCACGCCCATGTCGAGGACATCCACGCCCAGCCGCTGCAGCATGCCCCATAGGGTGTAGCGGTTGCTGTCGTAGACGCAGCCCGGATCGAGCGGCTCGCCGATCGAGCGCAACTCGTTGCCCGTGGAAAAGAAAGCCACGCGCAGGCGCCGCCACACGGGCACCTCCGCCCGGCCGAGCGAGGCCAGCATGCCGATGTCTGCCGGGCGCAGCACGCGGCCCGCCGCCAGCGCGACGTCGCCTCGCGCCAAGTCTTCGCCCGCCAGGCGTCGGTTCTCGCCGGGCTTGACCGCCCCCGCGGGAATGACGACCCGGTCGCCATCGACCTTGACGAACTCCTGTGGCACCACGGTATCGAGCCCTGCGGGCATGGTGGCGCCGGTCATGATGCGCACGCACTGGCCCGGCGCAACGTCGCCTTGGTAGCCATCGCCCGCCAAGCCGCTGCCTACCACCTGCAGGACCGTGTCGCCGCCGGCCGCGAGGTCTGTCCCGCGCAGCGCATAGCCATCCATGGCCGAGTTGTCGTGCGAGGGTACGTTGATGTCGGAGATGACATCCCGCGCCAGCACGCGACCCAGCGCCGAGCGCAGCGCCAGCATCTCCACGCCTTCGACGCGCGGCACGAGGCGGGCAATGAACTCGCGCGCCTGCGCCACCGGCAAGGCATTCGGATCATAGCCGTTGACACAGGACGAAATCTCTTCGAGGGTAGGCAGGGTCTTGTCGTTCATAGCGTCAGAGCTGCTGCAGTTCGGCCAGCGTATTGGCGCCGGCAAAGGCGGCCGGGTCGTCGAAGGGAACTTCGACGCAGCGGTGCGTGGCGGTCCATTTGTCGATCTTGCGCTCACCGGCCGTCGTGAAGGCCACGAGACTGTCGAGCAGGTCGGTCTTCATCAGGCAGAAAACAGGCTGGGTGCGCAGCACCCCGCCTTCCGTCGTCGCTGCCATCGCGATCTCGGCGTCGGCCGCCTCGAGCCCGGCCGCGAGGCGAGCCACGAGATCCTCCGGAAACTTCGGCGTGTCGCACGGCACGGTCACCAGGTATGGCGTCTCGCAATGCTCGAGCCCGGTCAGGAAACCGGCCAGCGGGCCGGCGTAGTCGGGCAGCGCGTCGGGCCACACCGGCACGCCCATGGACTCATAGGCCGCGAGGTTGCGGTTCGCGTTGATCAGCACCTGCCCCACTTGCGGGGCCAGCCTGAGCAGCGCATGCATGGCCAAGGGAATGCCCTGGTAATTCTGCAGCCCCTTGTCGACGCCGCCCATGCGGCTGCCGCGGCCTCCGGCCAAGATGACGCCGGTGATGGAATCTTTGTCGATCATGCGGGCGAGTATAGACGACCCTCGGTCGATTTCTTCCTGCCCGCGGGAGATGGTCTAATATCCCCATAGGCCCTGCGACACGCAGCTTTTCATTCACGAGCACGTCCATTCCAATGGCCACACCCGAATCCATTCTCCAGGCCCTGCAAACCGTCATCGACCCGAACACCGGCAAGGACTTCGTTTCCACCCGTGCGGTCAAGAACCTCGAAGTGAACGGCGGCGACGTCTCGTTCGACGTCCTGCTCGGCTATCCGGCCAAGAGCCAGATACCCGCCCTGCGCAGCGCCCTCATCGCCGCCGCCCGCACAGTGCCCGGCGTAACCAACGTGAGCGCGAACGTGCGCACGGAGGTCGTCGCGCACGCGGTGCAGCGTGGCGTCCCGTTGCTGCAGGGCGTCAAGAACGTCATTGCGGTCGCCTCGGGCAAAGGGGGCGTGGGCAAGAGCACGACCGCGGTCAACCTCGCGCTGGCCCTGGCCGCCGAGGGCGCGCGCGTCGGCCTGCTGGATGCAGACATCTACGGGCCCAGCCAGCCGCTCATGATGGGCATCGATGCCCGCCCCGTCAGCGACGACGGCAAGACCATGGAGCCCCTGGAAAACTACGGGGTGCAGGTCATGTCCATCGGCTTCCTGGTGGCGCCCGACGAAGCCATGATCTGGCGCGGGCCGATGGCCGTGCAGGCGCTCGAGCAATTGCTGCGGCAGACCAACTGGAAAGACCTCGACTACCTAATCGTCGACCTGCCCCCCGGCACTGGCGACATCCAGCTCACGCTCAGCCAGCGCGTACCCATGACGGGAGCGGTCATCGTCACCACGCCACAAGACATCGCGCTGCTCGATGCGCGCAAGGGCATCAAGATGTTCGAGAAGGTCGGCGTGCCCATCCTGGGCGTGGTCGAAAACATGGCCGTGCACGTCTGCAGCCAGTGCGGGCACGTCGAGCACATCTTCGGTGCCGAAGGCGGCAAGAAGATGGCCGCGGAATACGAAGTCGCCTACCTTGGCGCGCTGCCGCTCGACATCAACATCCGGCTCCAGGCCGATAGCGGCAAGCCCTCGGTGGTGGCCGATCCCGACGGGGAAATCGCGGGCCTCTACAAGAGCCTCGCGCGCCAGGTGGCGGTGGCCGTAGCGGCCAAGAACAAGGACTTCTCGTCCAAGTTCCCGACTATCACCATCAGCAAGGACTCCTGACCGATGCCGAGGTCGAAATGAGCGCACCGACACCCCGCCTCGAGGTTGCCGTGCTCATGCGCAAGGAGCGCGTGACCGGCCCCATGAGCCGGTGGCAGGAATGGCGCTGGACGCTGGACGACGTGATCGCGGCCGAGCCGGGTTTCGGCGCAGCGCCCCGCCGCCTGCGCAAGGACGACGACGGCGAAATCTGGCTGCATCCCGGCTATGCGGTCGAACTGCTCAAGGACGACGCCGAGGGCTATTACCTGAACGCCTCCACCGATGCGCCGTGCTGGTTCGTGATGTGGCGCATGGAAGAGCTTCCGGCCGTCTGCGAGGAGCCCCTGGCCCGGCCGCAACTGGTCACGCTCAGCTACTACCACGCCGGCCGCCTGCTCGATGCGCAGGAAACCGTCGAGCAGCTTCCCGCGCCGGAGCCCGTCGTGGCCTGGCTGCGTGAGTTCGTGGCGGAGAACTACGTGGCCGAGCCCAAGCGCAAGCGCCGGCCGGTGAGCTTCATCCCGCTGCAGGACCGCTTCGGGAATCCCGCTTCGATCAGCACTGGCGAACGCCGCAAGGGAGAAGACGCGTGAGCGGCAAGTCTTCCCACCAGGCGGCCTGCCTCGCCATGATTGAGGACGATGCACCATGAGCCGCGATGAAGAAGGCTTCCTGGGTCGCTGGGCGCGGCGCAAGGCTATCTCGCGCAAGGAAATGCCTGCCAACCCGCCGGCGAGCCCGGCGCCGCCTGATGCCGCCGCCTCTCCACTGCCCACCGAGGCGCCGGAGGCAGGCGCCGCCCTGCCGTCCCGCGCCGGGCAACCTGCGCCCGAACCTCGCGCAACCGATGCACACGCCAGCCCGCCTCCCCTGGAGTCCGGCGCAGGCGAAGCGCATGCCTCTTCGCCGCGCCTGCCGACGCTCGACGACCTCGCTGCGCTGACGCCGCAGTCCGACTTCTCTGCCTTCATGCGGCCGGGCGTCGCCCAGGACGTCAAGCTGGCGGCACTCAAGAAGCTATTCTCCGATCCCCATCACAATGTGATGGACGGCTTGGACATATACATCGACGACTACTCCTCGCCGCCCGTCCTGCCCGCTTCCGCGCTCAAGAAAATGGTGAGCGCCCGCGTGCTCTCGCTCATCGAGGACGAGCCGGAGAGCGCGACCCCGGAGAACCTCCCGCCCGCGCAGCCCGCGCCGGCCCCGTCGCCCGAGGCCAGCGAGGCATCCGCGGCGCGACGAGCCGAGGCTTCGGCGCCCGCCAATGGCGGCGAACGTTCCGTGCTAGAGTCGGAGACCTCGGCCGAGGCATCCCGCAACGGCCAAATGCAATTCGATTTTTCAGCGCCCGACGGCAAAGCCTAGGGCCGCCGAGAACTTCATGCCCATACTGATTTGCGACTGCAACAAGACCATGCCGCTCGATTCGGCGTCGCTCGGCGATGCGCTCGATGAACGGCTGGTCCTGCACTCCACGCTTTGCCGCCATGAGGTAGGCGCGTTCCAGCGCGCCGTCGCGGGCACGGACCCGGTCATCGTTGCCTGTACGCAGGAAAAGCGGCTATTCGGCGAAGTCGCCGAACACACGGAAGGCGCTACGGCGCCGGTGCACTTCGTCAACATCCGAGAGACGGGAGGCTGGAGCCGCGACGCCGCGCAAGCCATGCCCAAGCTGGCCGCATTGCTGGCTGCCGCGCGCCTGCCCGAGCCTGAACCCGTGCCGGTGGTCACCTATCGCAGCGCCGGACGCCTGCTCATCGTCGGCCCGCTCGACGCGGCCGAACGCGCGGCCGACCTCCTCAGCGATGCGCTCGATGTCACCCTCTTCGCGCGCGGCCCTGGTGCAACCGGGGGGGAACAGGAGCGCCGCTATCCGGTACTCAGTGGCCGCCTGGAGTCCGTGCAAGGCTGGCTGGGCGCGTTCGAACTCGCGTGGACCCAGTCCAACCCCATCGACCTCGACCTCTGCACGCGATGCAACGCCTGCCTCGAGGCCTGTCCGGAGTCAGCCATCGGGCTTGACTACCAGGTCGACCTCGAACGCTGCACATCGCACCGCGCGTGCGTCCAAGCCTGTAAGGTCGCAGGCGCCATCGACTTCGAGCGCCCCGCCCAGCAGCACCGCGCGCAGTTCGACCTCATCCTGGAACTGGGGGCGCAAACCCTGTTCGAGCAGCACGCGCCGCCCCAGGGTTACTTCCGCTGGGACGGCACCGACCCGGCTCCGCTGATGAAACTGCGGGAGATGGTCGGCGAGTTCGAGAAACCCAAATTCTTCGACTACAAGCCATCGCTGTGCGCCCACAGCCGCAACGACATCGTGGGCTGCCGCGCCTGCGTGGACGTCTGTTCGGCCCAAGCAGTCGAAAGCGACAAAAGCCACCAGCAGATTCGCGTCAATCCCAATCTCTGCGTCGGCTGCGGCGCGTGCACCACGGCTTGCCCCACCGGCGCGATCACCTACTCTTATCCTCCAGTCGCGGACCAAGGCGCCAGGCTGCGTACATTGCTCGCAACCTATGCGCAGGCGGGCGGCAGTGCGCCGGTCCTGCTATTCCACAGCCAGGAATCCGGCCGGCGACTCGTCGAACGGCTGGGCCGCGAGGCCAGGCTGGGCAAGCGGCACGGCGTCCCGGCCAACGTCATGCCCGTGTCGCTCTGGCACACGGCCAGCCTGGGGCTCGAGGCCTGGCTCGGCGCCATCGCGCTGGGCGCCTCGCAGGTGGTCGTGCTGGCTACCGACGAAGAAGCGCCCCAGTACCTCGAGACCCTCGCATCGCAAATGCGCGTGGCCCAGGCCATCCTCGACGGCCTGGGCTACACCGGCCCGCACCTGCACCTGCTGCAGCCGGCGTCCGTGGAAGCGCTCGACGCCTCCCTGCAGGAGATCGCGGCACGCCGCCCCGTCGTGCCGCCGCAAGCCGCGCGCTACGCCATGGTCCGCGAAAAGCGCAGCACCCTCGAGATGGCGCTCGATCATCTCATCGCGCACGCGCCCAACCCGGCAGGCGAAGCGGTGCCGCTGCCAGCCGGCGCGCCAGGGGCTGGATCCCTGCTGGGCAGCCTGGCCATCGACAAAGAGGCCTGCACGCTGTGCATGAGCTGCGTGGGCGCCTGCCCGGCCAGCGCGCTGCTGGACAACGCCGAGGCGCCGCAGCTGCGGTTCGTCGAAAAGAACTGCACGCAATGCGGCCTGTGCGTAAAGACCTGCCCGGAGAGGGCGCTGCAACTGGAACCGCGCCTGCTGCTCACGCCTGAACGCAAGCAGCCTCGCGTCCTGAACGAAACCGCGCCCTTCCATTGCGTGCGCTGCGGCAAGCCTTTCGGCACCCGCAAGGCCATCGAGGCCATGCTCGGCCGGCTCGGCGGCCACCCCATGTTCCAGGGCGAAGCCCTCGAGCGCCTGAAAATGTGCGGCGATTGCCGCGTGGTCGATCTCTACTCCGCCTCCGGCGAAATTCGCATCACCGACATATGAACGCATCCATTTCTCCGTCGGACATCGGTTCCGCCTCGCTGGACGAAGAAATTGCCCGCGCCGAGATCTACGGCGTGCTCGCCAGGCTGTACTTTGCACCGCCCGATGCGGAGTTCGCCGCCAAACTGCGCGCTGCGGCCACTGACGCCCCCACGGCCGGCGCCTTCCTGGAAACGCCCTGGCGCGATCTCGTCGAAGCGGCCCGCGCCGCAGACGACCAGGCCTTGCGGGACGAATACGACGCCTTGTTCGGCGGCCTCGGCAAGCCCGAGGTGTATTTGTACGGCTCGCACTACCAAGACGGCTTCCTGAACGAAAAGTCCTTGGTCAAGCTGCGCGACGACCTCGCCGAAATAGGCCTGGCGAAAGATCCCTCGGTTGGCGAAACCGAGGATCACATCGCCTACCTGTGCGAAGTCATGCG
Source organism: Pigmentiphaga sp. (assembly GCF_019689535.1). Lineage (GTDB taxonomy): Bacteria > Pseudomonadota > Gammaproteobacteria > Burkholderiales > Burkholderiaceae_B > Pigmentiphaga. Next base: position 12,273 of record NZ_JADGHH010000016.1, on the reverse strand, counting down.
GTACTTGATCGCCGGCGACGACGCGGCGCATTGCAACCTCTCGACGCAGCAGCGGTTCTTCGCGCGCCACCTGCAGCCTTGGGTGCATGCGATGTGCGACGCGATCGCCGGTCATCCGCGCGCGCGCTTTTACGCCGCCCTGGCAGAATTCACGCGCGCCTTCGCCAGCGTGGAGGCGCAGGGCTTCGACATGCTGGGCTAAGGCGCTGCGAGACCGACGCAAGATATTGCATTGCAACATCGGCGCTCATGCGTGCGCCGCGTCGCATTGCCGCGCATTTCAAGGGTAAACACTCAGGCATGGATTTGCCTGGATACTGTTACAGGCGGTACAGTATGCAAAGCACTTCATATCCCCCGGTTCCCAGGGAGACAGCCATGTCCAAAAACGCCAAGATATCCCGTCGAGGATTCTTCCTAGGCGCTGCCGCCGCGAGCGCTGCCGCCGTGGGCGCAGCCGTTGCTCCGTCCCTTCGCCAGGATCCGGCACCCTCAGCCGCTGCCAAGCCCGCCCCCGAAAAAGGAGGCGGCTACAGCGTCACCGAACACGTCAAGCGTTACTACAAAACCACGCTTGTCTAACCCACGGAGCACGGCATGTTGCTGACCAAGAAACCCAGCGCCGCTCCGTCCGGCGCTTCCGCTTCCTCATCCTCCTTCGTTCACAGCCTGCGCCGCGGCATGGCGCAAGCCCTGCCGACCATGGACCGCCGCACGTTCCTGCGGCGCTCCGGCGTGGGCATCGGCGCCGGCCTCGCCGCCACGCAGCTGAGCCTGGTCAAGAAGGCCGAGGCCGCCAGCGCAGACCAGCAGGCCGGCACCGGCAAAGGCAAGGTCGAAGTCAAGCGCACCGTCTGTACGCACTGCTCGGTGGGCTGCGCCATCGACGCTGTCGTCGAGAACGGCGTCTGGGTCCGGCAGGAGCCGGTCTTCGACTCGCCCATCAATCTCGGCGCGCATTGCGCCAAGGGCGCCTCGGTGCGCGAGCACGGCCACGGCGAACATCGCCTGCGCTATCCGATGAAGCTGGTCAACGGCAAGTACCAGCGCATCAGCTGGGATACGGCGCTCGAGGAAATCTCGGCCAAGCTGCTGCAGCTGCGCAAGGAAAGCGGCCCCGACTCGCTCTACGTGGTCGGCTCTTCCAAGCACAGCAATGAGCAGTCGTACCTGCTGCGCAAGTTCATGAGCTTCTGGGGCAGCAACAACTGCGACCACCAGGCCCGCATCTGCCACTCCACCACGGTCGCCGGCGTCGCCAACACCTGGGGCTACGGGGCGATGACGAACTCGTACAACGACATGCAGAACGCCAAGGCGGCGCTCTACATCGGTTCGAACGCCGCCGAAGCCCACCCGGTCTCCATGCTGCACTTGCTGCATGCCAAGGAGCGCGGCTGCAAGGTCATCGTGGTCGACCCGCGCTTCACGCGCACCGCGGCCAAGGCCGACCGGCACGTGCGCATCCGCTCCGGCACCGACGTGGCCTTCCTGTTTGGCTTGCTCTACCACATCTTCCAGAACGGCTGGGAAGACAAGAACTACATCAAGGCGCGCGTCTACGGCATGGACGAAGTCAAGGCCGAGGTGCTCGCCAAGTGGACGCCGGACAAAGTCGAGGAAGTCTGCGGCGTGGACGAAGCCACGATGTACGAAGTCGCCAAGACCATGGCCGAGAACCGTCCCAGCACGCTGGTGTGGTGCATGGGCCAGACCCAGCACACCATCGGCAACGCCATGGTTCGCGCCTCCTGCATCGTGCAGCTGGCCCTGGGCAACATCGGCGTCTCGGGTGGCGGAGCCAACATCTTCCGCGGCCACGACAACGTGCAAGGCGCGACCGACGTCGGTCCCAACCCTGACTCGCTGCCCGGCTACTACGGTTTGGCCGAAGGCTCTTGGCGACACTTCGCCCGCGTCTGGGGCGTCGACTACGACTGGATCAAGAGCCGCTATGCCTCGCCCGAGATGATGACCAAGTCCGGCATCACCGTCTCGCGCTGGATCGACGGCGTGCTCGAGAACAACGAGCTCATCGACCAGGATTCCAACCTGCGCGCCGTCATCTTCTGGGGCCATGCGCCCAACTCGCAGACGCGCGGCCTGGAAATGAAGCGGGCCATGGACAAGCTCGACCTGCTGGTCGTGATCGATCCCTATCCCTCGGCCACGGCCGCCATGGCCGCCATGCCCGGGCGCAGCGAAGACCTCAACCCCAACCGCGCCGTCTACCTGCTGCCCGCGGCCACGCAGTTCGAGACCAGCGGATCCTGTACCGCATCGAACCGCTCGCTGCAGTGGCGCGAGAAGGTCATCGAGCCGCTCTGGGAGAGCCGCACCGACCACATGATCATGTACCAGCTTGCGCAGAAGCTCGGCTTCGGCAACGAGCTGTGCAAGAACTACAAGATGCAGAAGGTCAAGGGCATGGACGAGCCCGTGCCGGAAGACATCCTGCGCGAAATCAACCGCAGCACCTGGACCATCGGCTATACCGGCCAAAGCCCCGAGCGCCTCAAGGCCCACATGCGCCTCATGCACGCGTTCGACGTGCGCACGCTGCGGGCGAAAGGCAGCCTGGTCGACAAGGAAACGGGATACGACATCGCCGGCGATTACTTCGGCCTGCCCTGGCCCTGCTTCGGCACGCCGGAACTCAAGCACCCCGGCTCGCCCAACCTGTACGACACCAGCAAGCACGTCATGGAAGGCGGCGGCAACTTCCGCGCCAACTTCGGCGTCGAGCGCAATGGCGTGAGCCTGCTGGCCGAAGACGGATCGCACTCCAAGGGTGCCGACATCCCGACCGGCTACCCGGAATTCGACCACGTGCTGCTCAAGAAGCTCGGCTGGTGGGATGAGCTCACCGAAGCCGAAAAAGCCGAGGCCGAAGGCAAGAACTGGAAGACCGACCTCTCGGGCGGCATCATCCGCGTCGTGATGAAGAATCACGGCTGCCATCCGTTCGGCAACGCCAAGGCGCGCGCCGTGGTCTGGAACTTCCCGGATCCCATCCCGCAACACCGGGAGCCGCTCTACGGGACTCGCCCGGACCTCATGGCCAAGTACCCGACGCACGACGACATCAAGACCTTCTGGCGCCTGCCCACGCTGTACAAGTCCGTACAACAGAAGAACATCGCCGACAAGCTGCACGAGAAGTTCCCCCTCATCCTCACCTCGGGCCGCTTGGTCGAATACGAGGGCGGCGGGGACGAGACCCGGTCCAATCCCTGGCTGGCCGAGCTGCAGCAGGAATCCTTCGTGGAGATCCACCCGAAGGCGGCTGCCGAACGCGGCATTACCAACGGCTCACGCGTGTGGGTCGTCACACCCACCGGCGCACGCCTGAACGTCCAGGCCCTCGTGACCGAACGGGTTGCGCCGGATACGGCCTTCATGCCGTTCCACTTCGCCGGACGCTGGCAGGGCAAGGACCTCCTGGAGTACTACCCCGAGGGGGCGGCCCCCGTCGTGCGCGGCGAGGCGGTCAACACCGCGACCACCTACGGCTACGACTGCGTCACCATGATGCAGGAATCCAAGACCACCATCTGCAACATCGAGAAGGCATAGGAGCGCGCCATGGCCAGAATGAAGTTCATCTGCGATGCTGAGCGCTGCATCGAGTGCAACGCCTGCGTCACGGCGTGCAAGAACGAGCACGAAGTCCCCTGGGGCGTCAACCGCCGGCGGGTCGTCACGCTCAACGACGGCGTGCCGGGCGAAAAATCCATCTCGGTGGCCTGCATGCACTGCAGTGACGCGCCCTGCATGGCGGTCTGTCCGGTCAACTGCTTCTACCACACCGATGAAGGCGTGGTGCTGCACAACAAGGACACCTGCATCGGCTGCGGCTACTGCTCCTACGCCTGTCCGTTCGGCGCCCCGCAGTTCCCCTCGCAGGGGACCTTCGGCGTGCGCGGCAAGATGGATAAATGCACCTTCTGCGCCGGCGGCCCCGAGGCCCATGGCAGCGAGGCAGAGTTCAAGAAGTACGGGCGCAACCGCTTGGCCGAAGGCAAGCTGCCGGCCTGTGCCGAAATGTGCTCGACCAAGGCCCTGCTCGCGGGCGACGGCGACGTGATCGCCGACATCTTCCGCACCCGCGTGGTCACGCGCGGCAAGGGCGCCGAAGTCTGGGGCTGGGGCACCGCCTACGGCTCCAAGCAGGCAGGCCAGCCGCAAGGCACCCAGTCGAACGCACCTGCGAACGGAGGCAAGTGATGAGAGCCGCCACCTTCCTCGCCATTGCGCTCGTGCTCGGCACGGCCGCCTGCACCGAACGGGATCAATCGCTCTACCAAGGCAAGGTCGAAAACGGCAAGCCCGCGTACGAAGGCACGGGCGTGCAGGCGTTCACCGCGCCGGGCTGGACGCCCGGCGACCGCAACAGCTGGGAGCAGGAGCTCAAGACACGCGCCCAGCGCGGCCAGAACGACTATTCACGCGTCAGCAACTGACCGGAGGACGCCATGCTACGGTCATTATTCGCCGCGCTCGCCCTGTGCGGCGCCACGCTGGGGCCCATGGCTGCTCACGCGGCCGATGCCGCACCGCAGCCGTCGGGCAATACCTCGATGGGCGCCATCCAGAGCGCCAATATCTTCGAGGTCAAGCCCGACGCCAGCCAGGAACCGGGTTACGCCGAACAGACCAACGCGCAGCGTGCCCAGGTCCAGCCGGGCAACAACGCGCCGCACTGGCGCCTGGTCAACTCGGGCCAGCCGGGCTATAGCAGCCTGCCCCACAGCCAGGCGCCGGAGGCCGGCGTGCTGATCCAGCGCTTCGTGCAATACCCCGGCTCGAAATACACCTCGGCCGGGGAAGCCTGGCGCCAGGTGCGCAACGATTGGATCATCCCGTACGGCGGCTCGCTGCTCCTGATCGTCTTGGTGGCCATCGCGCTGTTCTACTTCGCCAAGGGCCCCATCACCGTCCATGGCGCGGAAACCGGCCGCAAGATCGAGCGCTTCACCTATTTCGAGCGCGCGGCGCACTGGGTCAATGCGGTCGCCTTCGTCGTGCTGGCCGTCTCCGGGCTGGTCATGGCCTTCGGCAAGTTCTTCCTGCTGCCCATCATGGGCAGCGCGCTGTTCGGCTGGATGACCTGGGCGCTCAAGACGGCGCACAACTTCGTCGGCCCCTTGTTCGCGGTCTCGTTGCTGGTGGTGTTCTTCACCTTCATCCGCGACAACCTGCCCAAGCGCGAGGACCTCACCTGGCTGCGCAAGGGCGGCGGCCTCTTCAACGGCCAGCACGTGCCCTCCGGGCGATTCAACGCCGGCGAAAAGCTCGTGTTCTGGGGCGGCGTGATGTTCCTGGGCTTCATCGTCGTGGGCTCGGGCCTCGTGCTCGACCGCGTCCTCCCCGGCTTGGTCTACACGCGGGGCACGATGCAGGTCGCCCACATGATCCATGCCGTGGCCACGATCCTGATGATGTGCATGTTCCTCGGCCACATCTATCTCGGCACCATAGGCATGAAGGGCGCCTACAAGGCCATGAAGACCGGCTACGTGGATGAGACCTGGGCGCGCGAACACCACGAACTCTGGTACAACGATATCCAGGCAGGCAAGATCCCGGCCCAGCGCACGCAGCCCCGGTCGAAAAAACCGGATGCCCGGCCGGCCAACGCCTGATCGATCATCCAAAGGGCCATGGCGCGCTGCCATGGCCGCAGGAGACTACGCATGAAAACCGCTCTCGCCCTGTTACTTGCTTTCGTCTCCAGCGCCGCCCTGGCCAAGCTGCCGGCGCCTTCTCCCGAAGCGAAGGCCAAGGCTGCGGAAGCGGCAGCCCGCGCCGCCTGGTCCGCCAAGGTCGACAGCTACAAGCTCTGCCAGGCCCAGAACCGGGTCGCCAGCGCCTATTTCGCGAACCTCCAGGCGGCCGGCAAGCCCATGCCCCAGCCCGTGGCCACGCCCGCATGCGCGGACCCTGGCCCATTCACCTACACGCCGCCGGAAGATAAACCGCTCGAAGCCGCCGGCGCGCACTCCCCGTCGGGCACGGCCTCCTCGCCCCACAACACCAAGACGCCCGACGCCGCCTCCGAACCCAAGCAGTGAGCTCGCCGCATCGCCCTTTCCTAACCTCGGCCAGCGCACCACTGACCCGCGAAATCACCGTCGTCAACGAATACGGCGAGCGCAGCGTCATCTCCATTCCGGCCGAGCGCTCGCTCACGGTCTACGTCGACAAACGTGAGCTGGTCACGCTGATGACGCTGGGCGCGATGCCCGAGCTGCTCGTCCTCGGCTACCTGCGCAACCAGCGGCTCGTGCGCTCCATCGAAGACGTCGAAGCCGTCACCGTCGATTGGGAAGTCAATGCCGCCGCGGTGCAGACGCGCCGGGGCATCCAAGACATCGAAGCGCGCACTGCGCAGCGCGTAGTCACCACAGGGTGCGGACAGGGAAGCGTGTTCGGCGGGCTGATGGACGAACTCGAGGAAATCCGGCTGCCTGCCGAGGCGCGCCTCACGCAGGCGCAGCTCTACGGCCTGCTCGATGCCATCCGCGTGCAGGAAACCACCTACAAATCGGCCGGCTCGGTGCATGGCTGCGCGCTGTTCCGCGGTGAGCACATGCTGATGTTCGTCGAAGACGTGGGCCGCCACAACGCCATCGACACCATCGCCGGCTGGATGTGGCTGCAGCACCCTGCCGACATGGCAGGCGACGACAAGATCTTCTACACCACCGGCCGGCTCACCAGCGAAATGGTGATCAAGGCGGCGCAGATGGGCATCCCCATCGTCGTCTCGCGCAGCGGCATGACGCAAATGGGTTATGAGCTGGCCGAACGCCTCGGCCTGTGCGCCATCGGCCGCGCGACGAACAAGCACTTCGTTTGCTATACCGCCCCCTGGCGGCTCGTGCTGCAGACGGAACTGGCCGGGCCCCGGCGCCCCGCCCGTCCGGTCGCCCAAGGCGCCTGACTAGGCAGACGAACAGGACCCTTCGCCTTCGAGGGCTGGGGGAAGCATCAAGGGTAAACCTCAGTGGCGCTTGCCCCGCTTGGGCGTGCGGAAATGCCACCATGGCAACACGCGGTGCATGGCAAGTACTTCTCCGCTCTGCAACGGCTCATAGCCAGGCATGGCCGCGAGCCTGCGTTGCCAGGCCTCACTGCGCAAGACGCCCAATAAAGCCTGCGTGGCAGGCTGGTCGAGCGTCGATTTCAGGCAAACCAGGAAATAGCTTTCCGATATCAGGGGAATGAAATCCAGCCGGTGCGCCCGGGCTGCGATTTCTATGCCCAGGCCGGCGTCCGCCGCCCCGGAGGCCACGGCGTGCGCCACGGCCGCATGCGACGGCTCGGCGTGGTCATAGCCGTTCACGCTGGCGGGTGACACGCCTTCGCGCGCCAGCAGCTCATCGAGCAGCAGGCGGGTGCCAGTGCCCAACGAACGATTGACGTATCGCACCCCAGGCCGCGCGAGGTCTGCCAGGCCGCGGATGCCGAGCGGATTGCCGCGCGCCACCATGAGCCCCTGGCTGCGGCGGGCAAAGCCGATGATCTTGTGTTGCCCGGGCTGCAGCAGCGGCTTATAGGTGCGCTCGGCCAGCGAACCCGGCGGGGAATCGACGGGCACGTGAAAGCCGGCCATGCCGCAGCGGCCTTCGTTCAAGGCCTTGATCGCGTCGACGCTGCCGGTAAAGCGTATGTCGAGGTGTAGCTTATCGCTGGCCACCGCATGCTCGCGCAGCGCCGACAGCGCGTCGTCGTGGCTCGCGTGGAACGAGACCACGTGGGCGGCATCGTCGAACGCGACGGCAAACGCCCGCTCGAGGTCGGCATAGAGGGCGCCGATCTGCGGCGCGAGGCGCGCCTGCGCCTGGCGCTCGGCCCACAGCAACTTGTTGCCGAACGCCGTCAAGCGGGCGGGCTGCCCCTTCTCCCAGACGACCAGCGCGTGCCCCAGCGCCTGCTCCCAGCGCTTGAGCTCGCCCCAAACGTGCCGGTACGACAGGTCCAGGGCCTTGGCCGCCGCCGAGATGGAGCCGTGCTCGCGGATGGCGTGCAGCAGATCCATCAACGGATTGCGCAGGGTGGCCCCGTCGGTGCGGGAAACGCCGAAGGTATAGGAAAGTTGGACTTGATGCACGGCAGGAGTATAGCCCTGCGCCCCGGGCTGGCGGCGGCCTGCGGGCGTCGCCAGAACGGTTGCCGGCCGCGAGGAACGGTCGCGCCTAACGCCCAAAGGCTAACGCGACGAGCCCTATGCAATCCTGTTCATATCGCATCGCCCGACACACTCCGTTACCCTGGGACCCCGCACCAAGGTCCCTATGAATACGCTCACGGAAAGTGCGCTCACTGCGCTTCGGCTCATCGCCGCTCTTGATCCCACGCTGATCGACATCGTCAAGCTGTCGCTGGCGGTCAGCGCCTGTGCCTGCCTGCTCGCCTGCAGCGGCGGACTGGTGCTCGGCGCCTGGCTCGGCGTCGCGCGCTTCGCCGGCCGCGGAGCCGTGCTGACGGTACTCAACACCATGCTCGCCCTGCCGTCCGTGGTCGTCGGCCTGGTGGTCTACCTGCTGCTTTCCCGCTCCGGGCCGCTAGGCTTCCTCGGCTGGCTGTTCTCCTTCAAGGCCATGGTGGTCGCCCAAGCCATCCTGGTGTTGCCCGTGGTCACCGCGCTCACACGCCAGGTCGTCGAAGACGCCGAACGCAGCCATGGCGAACAATTGCGCTCGCTCGGCGCGGGCACCGTCATGCGCAGCCTGCTGCTGGTCTGGGACGAGCGCTTTGCGCTATTGACCATCTTGATTGCCGCCTTCGGGCGCGCCGTCTCCGAAGTCGGCGCGGTCATGGTGGTGGGCGGCAACATCGAAGGCTATACGCGCGTCATGACCACGGCCATCGCCCTCGAAACCAGCAAGGGCGACCTGCCGCTCGCGCTCGCCCTAGGCATCATCCTGCTCGTGGTCGTCCTAGTGCTCAACACGCTCATCTCCCTGCTGCGCCGTTGGCGCGAGCGGCGCGATGCCGGCATCGCCAGCTGGCTACGCATGCCAGACCTGACCACATGAAGCGCTCGGCCTCGATCCATCCGCTCACCGCCAGGCTCGCCCCGCCGCTCCCGGGATCGGCGGCAGCCAGCGGCCCGGCGCTATTTACCCTGCGCGGCGTCGACCTCCACTACGGCCCGGTGAAAGCCCTGGCCGGGGTCGACCTCGTGGTCCATGCAGGCGAGCGCGTGGCCCTCGTCGGTTCGAACGGCAGCGGCAAGAGCACGCTGCTGCGGGTGCTGCACGGCCTGCTCGCGCCGACGGCAGGCGTCGCCACGTGCGTGCCCCGTCATCGCCAGGCACTGGTATTCCAGCGTCCACACATGCTGCGCACCTCCGTGCAGAACAACGTCGCGCTCGGGCTGTGGCTGCGCGGCATGAAGTGGCGCGCTGCGCGGCAGGCCGCCTTGGATGCCCTGGCGCGCGTGGACATGGCCGGACTGGCCGGGCGCAACGCCAGGGCCTTGTCAGGCGGCCAGCAACAGCGCGTGGCCCTCGCGCAAGCATGGGCGCTCGATCCCGAAGCCCTGCTCCTGGACGAACCCACCGCCAATCTCGACCCGCACGCCAAACGCGAAGTCGAGGCGCTCATGCACGAATTCGCCCAGCCGCGCGCCGGCCGGCCCGTGACCATGGTGTTCAGCAGCCACAACCTGGGGCAGGTCAAGCGCCTGGCCAGCCGCGTCATCTACCTCGAGCAAGGCCGCATACTCGCGGACCTCCCCGTCGATTCGTTCTTCAACGGGCCGCTGCCCGAAGAAGCCGCCTTATTCGTGAAAGGAGAAAAAATATGAAGCGCATCCCGCACCTTGGCCGTATCTTCGCGTCATGGCTGCTGCCCGTGGCCACCGGCCTCGCCAGCCTACCCGCCGCGGCCGAGACCATCGTCATGGCCTCGACCACCTCGACCGAACAATCCGGCTTGTTCTCCCACCTCCTGCCGGCGTTCAAGCAAGCCAGCGGCATCGACATCAAGGTCGTCGCGCAAGGCACGGGGCAAGCCTTGGACACGGGCCGGCGCGGCGATGCCGACGTGCTATTCGTGCACGACCAGGCCGCCGAAGAGAAATTCGTCGCCGAAGGCTACGGCGTCAAGCGCTATCCCGTCATGTACAACGACTTCGTGCTGGTGGGCCCGGCCTCGGATCCCGCCGGCGTGAAGGGCAAGGACATCATCCAAGCGCTCAAGAAAGTCTCCGCCGCCAACGCGCCGTTCATCTCCCGCGGCGACCGCAGCGGCACGCACATGGCCGAACTGCGCTACTGGAAAGAAGCCGGCCTGGACGACAAGAAAGGCAATGGCTACAAGGCGTGCGGCTGCGGCATGGGTCCGGCCCTCAACATGGCGTCTTCGACCGGCGCCTACGTGCTCTCCGACCGCGGCACCTGGCTCAGCTTCAAGAACCGCGGCGACCTCACCATCCTAGTCGAAGGCGACGAGCGGCTCTTCAACCAATACGGCGTCATGGTGGTCAATCCCGCCAAGCATCCGCACGTGAAGGCAGCCGCCGCGCAGAAATTCGTGGATTGGGTCATCTCGCCCGCGGGGCAGCAAACCATTGCCAGCTACAAGATTGACGGCCAGCAGCTGTTTTTCCCGAATGCCAACAAACAATAAGGAATAAGGGCGTTTTGGCGCATCCAGCCTAAAGCCGGATCTCGCGGCGGCCCTCCCGGGCCGCTTTTTTTCGTTGACTCACATGGCCCATCGAGGGCGAGATTCGATGCCATGGCTGGAAAGTACCTCGCCGACCATCAAGGAATCAAGACGATCTTGCCCATCGTTTCACCGGCGTCGAGGATGCGGTGTGCGTCGTGCACCGCATCGAAAGGCATGTGCGTGATCGGGGGAGGAGCGATGCGCCCTTCCGCCATCAAGCCGATGAGCCGGGCCGTGGCAGCCCTGCGCGTGTCGCGGTCGTGATCAAAGCTATGTATGGAAAAACACCGCAGCGCGAGGCTGCGTCCCACGAGTTCGCGCAGCACGCCGAATACTTCGGGTTGCGGCGGCCCTCCCACGATGTTGTAGGAAACGGCCATCCCGAAATGCGCCAAGGCATATAGGCATTCGATCAGCACCCCTGCGCCAATGTGATCCAGGGCAAGATCGACACCCACGCCATCGGTCAACGCCATGACGCGTTGCGCGATCGATTCGCGCCGTCGATCGATGACGTAGGCCGCACCGTTGGCCAGCGCAACGTCTGCCTTGGCCGATGAACTCACGACCCCTATCACCTCGCTGCCCTGCAGCCGAGCCAATTGAATGACGGAGGACGCCACGCCCCCTGCGGCGCCGGTCACGAGGACGCGGCGCGCCTGCACGCCGTGATTGCAGCGATTGAGCAGCGCATCCGCCATCAGGAAATTGGGCAGGCAAACCGCAGCATCGAAAGATATGGAGTCGGGCAACTCAAAAGGCGCATCCGCCGGCACGCAAATGGCTTCGGCGTAACATCCGCCGCGCTGGGCGAGTTCCCGGGAGCTGACAAGTACGCGCCGCCCTACCAAGCCGGCATCCACGTCCGGCCCGACCGCGTCGATGATGCCGGCCAGCTCTCCTCCCGGCGTCGCCGGCAAAGGTGGCATCCATTTATAGGTTCCGTTGCGTATCAACACGTCGGGCCGCCCTACCCCGATCGCACGCGCGGCAACCCGGACCTCGCCTCGGCCCGGCTCGGGAACCGGCTCGCGAACGATCACCATCGCCTCCGGCCCCCCGGGCTCGAACACCTGAACGCGTTTCACCATGTAGCTCCTGGTCGAGTTCTACCGCCCGTACTAGAAGACCCCGCGATACGAGCCGCCGTCGAGCTGTAAGTTCTGCCCGGAAATATAGCCGGCCTGGGCACTGCAAAGAAACGCGCATGCATCGCCGAACTCGCGGGGATGTCCGAGTCGGCCTGCGGCGATGGTTCCGATAATGCGCTGACGTGCCTCCTCGTAGGTTATCCCCTGCTCCCGAACCATGCGCTCGGCCATGAACCTCTGGCGGTCGGTATCGAAACGCTCGGGCAGCAGATTGTTAATCGTCACGTTGTCAGCCACGACCTCGCGGGAAATGGCTTTACACAAGGCAGTCAACCCACTTCGAGCCGCGGTCGATAGCCCCATTCCGGGACTCGGCGACTTCACCATGGCCGAGGTGATATTGACCCGGTGCGCGACAAGCCCCGCGGTTCAGGGCGGGGAAGGATAGCGCGGACGGCGCAGCCGTCCTTGTCTTTGGGTTTCAGTGTGGGGTTTGCTG
>NZ_JADGHH010000015.1 GCF_019689535.1 Pigmentiphaga sp. | reverse complement strand
GCTGATGGCGACGCTGCCGGTGATAATGTAGGCCACGCTGAAGGAGGTGACGAGGTGCAGGCCGCCGAAAGCCAGGGTCTTGGCCATTGCCGCGTTCCTTTTTGTTGATGAGAATGGTTCGTATTTTGATTGCTGTGGTCTAAATACGCCAGTTGATCGATTTAAAACTATTGATAGGTTTTTTGAATGACGGCCAAGACGGTTCCCGTAATCGCCATTGACGGCCCTACCGCTTCCGGCAAGGGGACCGTTGCTGCGCGGGTTGCCGCGCACCTGGGGTGGCACATGCTCGACAGCGGGGCGTTGTACCGGCTCACGGCCCTGGCCTGCCTGGAACAGGGCGTGTCGCCCGCCGACGTGGAAGGGGCTGCCCGGGTGGCGGCGGAGCTGGACGTGTGCTTCGGTGCCACAGGCGTGAGCCTGGCGGGGCGAAATGTGAGCGAGGACATCCGTCGCGAGGAGGTGGGCAATCTCGCCTCCCAGGTCGCCGCCCTGGCGCCGGTGCGGGCTGCGCTGCTCGACCGGCAGCGTGCTTTCCGGCAGCCTCCCGGGCTGGTGGCGGACGGGCGCGACATGGGAACCGTTGTGTTCCCGGACGCTGACCTCAAAATATTCCTAGTAGCGAGCGTGGAGGCGCGGGCCGAGCGACGCTATAAACAGTTGATCGAAAAGGGGTTTTCGGCTAACCTCTTAACCCTTTTGCGTGATTTGGAAGCGCGCGATGCACGCGATACGCAACGGGCCACGGCGCCTTTGGCCGCGGCGCCGGATGCGTTGGTGCTGGACTCCTCCCACTTATCGATTGACGAGACGGTGGCGCAGGTTCTTGCGTGGTGGCAGGAGCGCGCATCCTTGGCTGGCGCCTGAAGGCGCTGCCAGAACGTGTAGGCCCTCAGCTATGAGGTTTTGCAACTCCACCGATTGGTGCGGTGTCAGGTCGAATGTCTCGGCCGCCCCCATGAGGTGCGTAACCCGGTAACACATACATGTCTTCGGTTTCCCAAAATCTTGCCGGCGAAGAAAGCTTTGCCGCCCTGTTCGAAGAAAGCATCAAGCGCCAGGAGATGAAATCCGGCGAAGTCATCACCGCCGAGGTGGTGCGCATCGACCATAACTATGTCGTGGTCAATGCCGGCCTGAAGTCCGAGGCCTTGATCCCCATCGAGGAGTTCCTCGACGACAAGGGCGAGCTCGAGGTTTCCGAAGGCGATTTCGTTTCGGTCGCCATTGATGCGCTCGAGAACGGCTACGGCGACACCGTGCTGTCCCGCGACCGCGCCAAGCGCCTGGCGGCATGGCTGCAGCTCGAGAAGGCCCTGGAGTCCGGCGAGCTCGTCACCGGCACCATCACCGGCAAGGTCAAGGGTGGCCTGACTGTCATGACCAACGGCATCCGCGCCTTCTTGCCCGGCTCGCTGGTCGACCTGCGTCCCGTCAAGGACACCACCCCGTACGAAGGCAAGACCCTCGAATTCAAGGTCATCAAGCTCGACCGCAAGCGCAACAACGTCGTGCTGTCGCGCCGCGCCGTGCTCGAGGCCAACATGGGCGAGGAGCGCCAGAAGCTGCTCGAGACCCTGCACGAAGGTGCCATCGTCAACGGCATCGTCAAGAACATCACCGACTACGGTGCGTTCGTCGACCTCGGCGGCATCGATGGCCTGCTGCACATCACCGACCTCGCATGGCGCCGCGTGCGCCACCCGTCGGAGGTCCTGTCCGTCGGCCAGGAAATCCAGGCCAAGGTCCTCAAGTTCGACCAGGAAAAGAACCGCGTCTCGCTGGGCGTCAAGCAGCTGGGCGAAGATCCGTGGGTCGGCCTGGCTCGCCGCTATCCGCAAGGCACCCGCCTGTTCGGCAAGGTGACCAACCTGACCGACTACGGTGCGTTCGTCGAGGTGGAAGCCGGCATCGAAGGCTTGGTCCACGTATCCGAGATGGACTGGACCAACAAGAACGTGGATCCCAAGAAGGTCGTCACCCTGGGCGACGAAGTGGAAGTCATGGTGCTCGAGATCGACGAGGATCGTCGCCGCATCTCGCTGGGCATGAAGCAGTGCCGTCCCAACCCGTGGGAAGAGTTCGCGATCAACCACAAGCGCGGCGACAAGGTCCGCGGTGCCATCAAGTCGATCACCGACTTCGGCGTGTTCGTGGGCCTGCCTGGCGGCATCGACGGCCTGGTGCACCTGTCCGACCTGTCGTGGAGCGAGCCCGGCGAAGAGGCCGTGCGCAACTTCAAGAAGGGCGACGAGGTCGAGGCCGTGGTGCTCGGCATCGATACCGAGAAAGAACGCATCTCGTTGGGCATCAAGCAGCTGGAAGGCGATCCGTTCAACAATTTCGTCGCTACCCATGACAAGGGCGCCATCGTCCAAGGTACGGTGAAGTCGGTCGAACCCAAGGGCGCGGTCGTGACCCTCTCGGTCGACGTCGAAGGCTACCTGCGCGCTTCCGAGATCTCCTCGGGCCGCGTGGAAGACGCTACCACCGTCCTGAACGCCGGCGACAACATCGAGGCGATGATCCTGAACATCGATCGCAAGACCCGCTCGATCCAACTGTCCATCAAGGCCAAGGACAACGCCGAGACGGCCGAGGCCATCCAGCGCATGTCCGACGCCAGCGCCTCTTCGGGTACCACCAACCTGGGCGCTCTGCTGAAGGCCAAGCTCGATCAGCGCGAAAACGGGTAATTTCCGCCCCTGTCGGCCGCGTCGCCGCTCCATGGGGCGGCGACGAGTGGCTGGCGGGCCCGGCCAGGCCTGGTAAGCCTGGAGTGCTCTGAGGCCCATGGGGGAACGGCGTTCTTTCGAGGGGGGCTTTGTTCTTTCGAAGCAAAGCCTTGTAGTTCGCGCCATTGGCAGTTCGCATGAGGTCCGAGAACTCCATGACGAAATCCGAGTTGATCGCCCGATTGGCCGCCCGGTATCCGCAGCTAGTCGCCAAAGATGCCGATTACGCCGTCAAGACCATTCTCGACGCTATGGCCCAATCCCTTTCGGAAGGGCAGCGAATCGAGATTCGCGGTTTCGGTAGTTTTTCGCTGTCCAAGCGTCCGCCGCGCATCGGGCGCAATCCCAAATCCGGAGAAAAGGTGCTCGTGCCCGAGAAACGGGTGCCGCATTTCAAGGCCGGCAAGGAATTGCGTGAGCGGGTAGACATCGCCGCTCAGGAGCCTTCCAGCCGTTGACCCAACCGGCCGTGCGGCCCGCAATGGAACCACCCCGCCTCGGCGGGGTTTTTCTTTGTCCGCATATCCATCCCCCCATGTGCGCGGGCGCGGTGCGGATTCCGGCCTGGGGCAGGCATGCGAGGTGCGCCGGGGATGGGCTCAATTACAATTCCAATTCCAATTCCTCTGCCACCTGGAGTTTCGACATGCGATATCTCGTCTGGGCACTGCGGCTCGTGGTATTCGTGGTAGTCCTGCTGTTCGCGCTCAAGAATACCGACCGGGTGAATGTGTATTTCTTTGCCAATCACCTCATCAGCGAAGTGCCGTTGATCGTGGTCATGTTGGCGAGCTTCGTGGTAGGCGCCATCTTCGGCTTGTTGTTGACCGTGCCGGGCGTGCTTCGGCGGCGGCGCGAGATGGCTGCGCTCAAGCGAGAAGTCGAGCAGCTCAGGGCGGCCGGGCAGGGCGCTGCCTCGGCAGACGCCCCGCCGTCACCGGACGCGGTGCTCCCCTCGACTCCCTTGTAAGGCCGTTACGACGTGGATTTCGAACCCTGGTGGCTGATCGCCATCCCCTTGTTATTTGGATTGGGCTGGATCGCGGCTCGCGTAGATATCCGCCAGATGCTTTCCGAGCATCGCAGCGTGCCGGATTCTTATTTTCGCGGCCTCAATTTTCTGCTGAATGAACAGCACGACCGGGCCATCGATGCCTTCATCGAAGTCGCCAAGCTCGATCCGGAGACCATAGAGCTGCATTTTGCGCTCGGCAGTTTGTTTCGCCGCCGGGGCGAAATCGAACGCGCCATACGGGTGCACCAGAACCTGCTGCAGCGCGCCGACCTTCCGGACAACCAGCGGGAGCAAGCTTTGCACGAGCTGGCGCAAGACTATCTGCGCGCTGGCATGCTGGACCGCGCCGAGGCGGCTTTCGACCAACTCAAGGGCACGCGTTTTGCCCCCGATGCGTTGCGGGCGCTGATCCGCATCCACGAAACCGAGCGGGACTGGCCCCGTGCGATCCAGGCGGTCCAGGCCTTGCAGGGGTTGATCGACGAGCCCGTGCCGCAGGCTGTCCATTTCCACTGCGAGGCGGCGGCCGCCGCGATCGCATCGGGCGATCTCGAAGGTGCATATGCCGCGCTGGACGCCGCCACCCATGCGTCGATCCAGGCGGCGCGCGGTAGCGGCGATTCGCCGCACGTCCGCGTGTCGATGATGCGGGCCGACTTGGCCAAGCGGGAAGGGGATTTGCGCACGCAGCTGCTCCACTTGGAGTCGGTGCTTTCCTCCCATCCCGAATACGCCGGCCTGGTGGCCGAACCGTTCCTCGCGAACCACGAGGCGCGGGGGACGCTCAACGAAGGCTTGGAGAAACTCCAGGCGCACTACGCCCGCTATCCCTCGCTGGATTTGTTCAATGCCATTTTCCAGGCCTTGCGCCGCCAGCGCGGCTTGAACCAGGCATGGAATTTCGCGCGCGCCGCGCTCCAGCGCAATCCCTCGCTATTGGGGCTCGATCGCCTGCTGGAAGCCCAGGTGAGCGGCGAGAAGACGGCCCAAGCGGCGGCGGGGCAGCAGGCGGCGGCCAACGTCGTGACGCTCAACAATCCGCAGTCCGAGGCCGCATCGCCGTGGACGCCGGCGGATGATGCTGTGCTGATGCGCAGCCTGATACAAAAGCATACGCAACGCTTGGATCGTTATGCCTGCCAGGCATGCGGCTTCAAGGCGAAGCGGTTTCATTGGCAATGCCCCGGCTGCAACGCTTGGGATACTTACGCGCCTAAACGGCTGGAAGAACTCGATGGATAGACATGGCCCCCATTACGCCCTGAAGGGCGCTCCCGAGAATGCGGAGCGGACACGGAGGCGCCGCCTGCTGGATTGCTCCGGCACCTCCCCGGCGACGCAGGGGGGCCTCGAATGACCGGGGCAGCCATGGGCGCATTTCCCTCCGATGCCCAGCGCGCCGCCGCGCGCGTGCTGGTGGTCGGGGACGTGATGCTGGACCGTTATTGGTTCGGCGAAGTTCACCGTATTTCTCCCGAGGCGCCGGTGCCGGTCGTGCACGTGTCGCGCAGCGAAGACAGGCTGGGCGGGGCTGCCAACGTGGCGCGCAACGCCGCCGCGCTCGGGGCCCGGGTTACCCTCGTCGGCGTCGTCGGGGACGATGAGTCCGGGCGCGTCATCGCGCGCTTGTGCGAGGGCGATGGCGTCATCGCGGACCTCGTGACGGACGCCGCCGTGCCCACTACGATGAAGATGCGCGTGCTGGGCAGGCAGCAGCAATTGCTGCGGGTGGACTTCGAACAGTATCCGACCCGCGGCGTGCTGGCCGAACTGGCCGCCCGGGTGGCCGTGCACCTGGCGGACCACGACGTGGTCGTATTTTCCGACTATGCCAAGGGCGTGCTGACCGAAGTCCAGGATTTGATTGCGCTTGCGCGGGCTCGTGGCGCCGTCGTGCTAGTCGATCCCAAGGGCGACGACTACAGCCGGTATAGGGGTGCTACCCTGGTGACGCCCAACCAGTCCGAAATGCGCGAGGCGGTCGGGCGTTGGCGCGACGAAGCGCAACTGACCGAGCGCGCGCAGCACTTGCGCACGGCCTTGGACCTGGACGCGCTGCTGGTGACGCGTTCGGAACACGGCATGACCTTGTACACGGCCGAAGGCAGGGACCACGTGGATGCGCAGGCCAGGGAAGTCTTCGACGTATCGGGTGCCGGAGACACCGTCATCGCTACGCTGGCGGTCATGCGCGCCGCCGGCCTGGACTTGCACACGGCCATGCGATGGGCCAACCTGGCAGGCGGCATCGTGGTCGGCAAGTTGGGTACATCGATCGTGACCCCGGCGGAATTGCGCGCCGGCGTTGCGGCCTAGCAGAGGGTTTTGCCATGATCATCGTAACGGGAGCGGCCGGATTCATCGGCAGCAATTTGGTCAAGGGCCTGAACGCCCGCGGCGAGCGCGACATCATCGCGGTCGACGACCTGCTCGAAGGCGACAAATTCGTCAACCTCGTCGACTGCGACATTGCCGACTACCTGGACAAGAACGATTTCCGCCGGCGGGTTGCCGAGGGAAGGCTGCCCAAGGTCGACGCCATCCTGCACCAAGGCGCGTGCTCGGACACCACTGAGCGCAATGGCCAGTACATGATGGACAACAATTACCGCGTCACGCTCGAGCTGTTCGAATATGCGCAGCAGGCCAGGATTCCTTTCCTGTATGCCTCGTCGGCGGCGGTGTACGGCGCCGGGCCGGTGTATGCGGAAGATCCTGCGAACGAAAAGCCGCTGAACGTCTACGGCTATTCCAAGTTCTTGTTCGACCAGGTGTTGCGGCGCAGGCTGGGCTCGCTCACCGCACCTGTGACCGGCCTGCGCTATTTCAACGTGTATGGCCCGCGGGAACAGCACAAGGGGCGCATGGCCTCGGTGGCATTCCACAACATGAACCAGTTCCTCAAGGAGGGACACGTGCGCCTGTTCGGCGGGTGGGACGGCTATGGCGACGGAGAGCAGCAGCGGGATTTCATCTCGGTGCACGACGTGGTCGCCGTCAACCTGCATTTCCTCGACCATCCCGTTTCTGGAGTGTTCAACTGCGGGACGGGGCGGGCACAGCCTTTCAATGACGTGGCCATGGCGGTGGTCAACACGCTGCGCCAGGAGCGTGGGGAGGCACCGTTGCCGCTGGCGGAACTCGTCGCGCAAGGCCTGATCCGCTACATCGAGTTTCCCGAGGATTTGAAGGGGCGCTACCAGAGCTACACCCAGGCCGACGTCACCAAGTTGCGCGCGGCCGGTTTCACCGCACCGATGCGCGACGTGCAGGTAGGGGTGTCGGAATACATCCGGGAGCTGCGCGGCATGGTGTCCTGAGCGGGCAGGCACGCCCGCTACGCGTTTTCCCGCTAGGACTTCGGAGTTCGCGCGTGCGCCTGGACGTGCGTGCGAGGAGCAAGCTTGCAGTGTCCGGAACGCGAGCCGGATGCAGGGTGGCCGTCCGGCCACCTGCAATATTGCACGGAGTCCGACCATGAATCCATTTCTCGATCCCACTCGGGCCGAGCCCGATCCCCGGCCATTCCGCTTGCGCGGGGCGCGCCGCTATGCCGGCCGCGTCGCCCTCGCTGCGGGGCTGGGGTTCGGGGCGGTCGCCGCCGCCGGCGCGGTAGACGTGAATACCGCCACCCAGAGCCAGCTCGAAGCCGTGCGGGGCGTCGGCCCCAAGACAGCTGCCGCCATCGTGCAGGAGCGTCGCCGGGGCGGTCCGTTTTCATCTTTCCAGGACCTAGCCGAGCGCGTACGAGGCCTAGGGGAGAAACGCCTGCAGAAGCTGCGCGCGGCGGGATTGACCCTCGATCGGCAGGGCGGCGCGGGGCCTGCGATGATGATCAATATTCCTCCGGGAAGTAAGGGTAAAAGGAATTAAATTCTTCGGCTGGATTATGATGGGGCGCATGAAAAGCTATCCCACCATTGAACAGACCATAGGCAATACGCCGCTGGTCCGCCTACAGCGCATCCCGGGCGAGGGCAACGCCGCGCGCGGCAACGTCATCCTCGCGAAGCTGGAAGGCAATAATCCGGCTGGTTCCGTCAAGGACCGTCCCGCGCTCTCCATGATTGCGCGCGCCGAGGCGCGGGGCGAGATCAAGCCCGGCGATACGCTGATCGAGGCCACCAGCGGCAACACAGGCATTGCGCTGGCGCTGGTGGCTGCCATTCGGGGCTATCGCATGATTCTCATCATGCCAGACAACCTTTCCCTGGAGCGGCGCGCGGCGATGACGGCCTATGGCGCGGAATTGATCCTCACGCCTGCGTCGGAGGGCGGCATGGAATATGCCCGCGACCTCGCGATGAAAATGCAGGCCGAGGGCAAGGGCAAAGTCCTGGACCAGTTCGCGAATCCGGACAATCCGCAGGCGCACGTCGAAACGACCGGGCCCGAAATCTGGCGCGACACCGACGGGCAAATCACACATTTCGTGAGTGCCATGGGCACGACCGGCACGATCATGGGCGTCTCGCGCTATCTCAAGGGCCGCAATCCCGGCATCCAGGTTGTGGGCGCACAGCCCTCGGAGGGCTCGCAGATCCCTGGCATACGCAAATGGCCGCAGGCGTACCTGCCCAAGATCTACGATCCCAGCGCGGTCGATCGCCTTGAGTACGTCTCTCAGGCCGAGGCCGAAGCCATGGCGCGGCGCCTGGCGGCCGAGGAGGGCATCTTCGGCGGGATTTCGTCGGCAGGGGCCCTGGTGGCGGCGCTGAAAGTTGCTGAAACCGTCGAGAATGCCACCATCGTTTTCATCGTTTGCGACCGTGGCGACCGTTATTTATCGACCGGCGTATTCAACTGACCGACGCGTAGCCGGCTTGCCACGCGGTTCCGGCGCTCCAGCTCCACGGCCAGGTCGGTGACCGAGGCGGCGTAGAAATAGCTCCGGTTGTATTCGGTCAGGACAAAGAAATTCGGTGCAGCCACGCGGTATTCGGTCGTGCCGGTGGCGCCATCGTAAAGATCGATCACGCCGAGCGGCCAGCTTTGCCATTCGTCCGACATGCCGGGGACGCTGGGCGCGCGGGCGCCGGCAGCACGCAACTGTTCCCAGGTGAGCGTGGGCTTAAGGCCTCCGTCGACGAGCGCTGCGGGGTCGGCGGGTAGCGAGATGGGCAGGAATACCGGTTGCTCGCGCCGCCAGCCGTGCTCGACCAGGAAGTTGGCGACGGAAAGTATGGCATCCGCTGGACTGCCCAATAGGTCGATGCGGCCATCCCCATCGCCATCGACGGCGAACTTGCGCAGGCTGCCGGGCATGAATTGCGGCAGGCCTATCGCGC
This sequence comes from Pigmentiphaga sp., assembly GCF_019689535.1. GTDB lineage: Bacteria > Pseudomonadota > Gammaproteobacteria > Burkholderiales > Burkholderiaceae_B > Pigmentiphaga. The sequence continues at coordinate 20,218 of NZ_JADGHH010000015.1, read as the reverse complement.
CCGCATAAGACCCTTTCACTGCCAGCGGGTCCTGGCCGGTTTCCTTGCACCAGACCAGGAACTGCGCGAGCTGCTCGCGAAAGAAGGTGCTGCGGTCGGTGCGCGCCTGGGGTGGGTAGTGGAAAGCCAGCGTCGACAAGGCGTCGATGACGCGGAAGTTACCGGTAATGCGACCGTAAAAGGTCTCTACGCCGATGACGCTTACGATGATGGATGCCGGAACGCCGTAGCGCGCTTCGGCGAGCGCCAGCGTACGGGCGTGCGCTTCTTGGAAGGCGATTCCTTCCCGGATGCGCCGGCTCTCGACGAACCGCGAGCGATAACGGGGCCAGCTGCGCATGGTGGGGGATGCGGGCGGCAGTACGAGTCTGGCGATGGTCTCGGAGTATCGGGCACGCTCGAGCAGGGTGGCGACTTCGGCCGGGTCGAGGCCGCGGCTCGCCATCTCGGCTGCGAACACCCGCTTGGGGTCCGGTTGCGGAATCTGGCCTGCGGCCGGCCCGGGCGCTGGTTCGACGGCGGTGCCCGGCGCCGGGCCGGTGGCAGGGAGCGGTACGGGAACGGCGGCTGGCGGTGGGGAGCTGTCCTGCAAGGGACCGGCGATCGCATGCGCAAGCCCCGGTGCGGGACGCGCAGATGCCGCGGGAGCCGGCGCGGCGGCCGGCGTGGGTGGTTTCGTACCACAGCCCCAAAGGCCGAGCATGGCGAGCAAGAGGGCGCCGGATCGGCGAGTTTGCAGGAAGCGGCGTTGCGGGTTCACGCGTAAGATTTCCGTCGAAGCGATATCGATAGCATGATGCTGCCGACTGTTCGGTTTCGATGCAAGTCGAGCGCATAATGGAGCCCATGGCGACGCTTATCTTTACGCATCCGGCCTGCAAGCAGCACGAGATGGGGGCGGGGCATCCGGAGTGCCCGGCGCGGCTGGATGCGATCTCGGACCAGCTGCTGGCCTCCGGCGTGGCGGCCCACTTGCTTGAGCGTGAGGCGCCGCGCGCTACCCAGGAAGCGCTGCTGCGGGTGCATACGGCCGAGTATCTGGCGTCGCTTGCGGCGCGCGCGCCGAGTCAGGGGTACGTCGAACTCGATCCCGATACGGCAATGAATCCCTATTCCTACGTTGCTGCGCTGCATGCCGCGGGCGCGGCGGTTGCGGCCGTGGACGCCGTCTTGGCGGGCGAGGGCGAGGCCGCGTTCTGCGCCGTGCGCCCTCCGGGCCATCACGCCTGTCCCGATCGCGCGATGGGTTTCTGCCTGCTCAACAACGTGGCGATCGCGGCGCGCCATGCCATTGCCAGGCACGGCTTGGAGCGCGTGGCGATCGTGGATTTCGATGTTCATCACGGCAATGGCACCGAAGCCGCGCTGGCGGGCGACGAGCGCATCCTGATGTGCGGATTCTTCCAGCATCCGTTTTATCCCTTCAGCGGCCTCGAGCCGTTGGGGAGCAATATGCTCAACGAGCCCGTGGCGGCCTACACGGAGGGTTCGGCCATACGCGATTTGGTATCTTCCAAGTGGATGCCGCGGCTGGATGCGTTTCGGCCGCAACTGGTGCTGGTGTCGGCCGGGTTCGACGCGCACCGGGAGGATGACCTCGGGCGCCTGGGGCTCGTCGAGGCAGATTACGCGTGGATGACCGAGCAGCTCTCTGAATTGGCGCGCCGCCACGGTGCGCGCGTGGTGAGCTGCCTGGAGGGCGGTTACAACTTGTCCGCGCTGGGCCGCAGCGTGACCGCCCACATCCGCGCGCTGGCCGGCATATGAGCGCCGAGCACGGCACTGGGCGTGCCGGCCAATGGCACCACCCCGCGAGGTCCGTATTTACCCGTATCCCCGCGAGAAAAGCGGCGCCGTCCGATTCCCTCTATAATCAAACGATTGCCTGTTCCGCACGCGGAGTCGCCTGCGGTCGCGCCTGGCTAAGCCGGTTCACTTAAACGAGGTTGCAAGCATATGAAGGTGTTAGTGCCAGTCAAACGAGTGGTTGACTACAATGTGAAGGTCCGGGTGAAGTCGGATCAGACAGGCGTGGACATCGCGAACGTGAAAATGTCGATGAACCCGTTCGACGAAATCGCGGTGGAGGAAGCGACGCGCTTGAAGGAAAAGGGCGTCGTGACCGAGATCGTGGCGGTGTCGTGCGGCGTCGCACAGTGCCAGGAAACCCTGCGCACGGCCATGGCGATCGGCGCCGATAGGGCAATCCTGGTCGAAACCCAGGAAGAGCTGCAGCCGCTGGCGGTGGCCAAGCTGCTCAAGGCCCTGGTCGACAAAGAGCAGCCGCAACTCGTGATACTCGGCAAGCAGGCCATCGACGACGATGCGAACCAGACCGGCCAGATGCTGGCCGCGTTGCTCGATTGGCCCCAGGCGACCTTTGCCAGCAAGCTGGAACTGGCCGACGGCAAGGCCACGGTGACCCGTGAAGTGGACGGCGGCCTCGAGACGGTGGCGCTCGCGCTGCCTGCGGTGGTGACCACGGACCTGCGGCTCAACGAACCGCGGTACGTGACCCTGCCCAACATCATGAAGGCCAAGAAGAAGCCCTTGGACACGGTCAAGCCTGAAGACCTGGGCGTGGACGTCAAGCCGCGCCTGAAGACGTTAAAGGTCACCGAGCCGCCTGCGCGCAAGGCGGGCGTGAAAGTGGCCGACGTGGCCGAGCTGGTCGACAAACTCAAGAACGAAGCGAAGGTGGTGTAAAGATGGCGATACTCGTCGTAGCGGAACATGACAATGCCCAGCTGCGTGGCTCGACGCTGAATACGATTACGGCGGCGCAACGCCTGGGCGGCGAGGTGCACGTCCTGGTGGCCGGCTCCGGCGTGGCCGGCGCGGTTCAGGCAGCGGCCCAGGTGGCGGGTGTGGCCAAGGTGCTGGCGGCCGATGGCGCGCCGCTGGCCGAAGGGTTGGCCGAGAACGTGGCCGCGCAGGTGTTGGCGGTCGCCCAGGGATACAGCCACATTCTTTTCCCCGCCACGGCCTACGGCAAGAACGTGGCGCCGCGCGTGGCCGCGAAGCTGGACGTTGCACAGGTCTCGGACATCATCGGCATTGAGTCCGCCGACACTTTCGAGCGGCCCATCTACGCGGGCAACGCCGTCGCGACGGTGCAGTCCTCGGACCCGGTCAAAGTAATCACCGTTCGCACCACGGCGTTCGATGCGGCCGGGGCCACTGGCGGTTCGGCCGCCGTGGAGAACGTGCAGGCCGTGGGCGATAGCGGCAAGTCTTCGTTCGTGGGCCGTGAGGTGGCCAAGACCGACCGGCCTGAACTGACTGCGGCCAAGGTGGTGGTGTCGGGCGGACGCGGCATGGGCAGTGCCGAGAACTTCAAGTTGCTCGAGCCGCTGGCCGACAAGCTCGGCGCGGCGATGGGCGCATCCCGTGCCGCGGTGGACGCCGGCTATGCCCCCAACGACTGGCAGGTCGGGCAAACCGGCAAGATCGTGGCCCCGCAGCTGTACATCGCCGTGGGGATATCGGGCGCCATCCAGCATTTGGCCGGGATGAAGGATTCCAAGGTGATCGTGGCGATCAACAAGGATCCCGAAGCACCCATCTTCGGCGTGGCCGACTACGGCTTGGTGGCGGATTTGTTCACTGCCGTACCCGAACTGACCAACGCACTCTAGCCCTAGACGCGACCATGCGTCCCCGAGGGACCGGCGGGCGTGGGTGAGGCCCGCCCCGCGGCGTTCCCGGGGCGGGCCGCGCGACGGCGCTTCCAGCCGGTTTCTCGCGCGGCCTCGGTGAGTTTTCGACCGGAGGTTTCCATGGCTTATGCTGCTCCCTTGCGGGACATTCGATTCGTGCTTCACGAATTGGCCGGCTTGGAGAAGGTGCGTCAATTGCCCGGCGGCGAGGAAGCCAGCCCGGAGTTGGTCGATGCGATCCTGGACGAGAACGCCAAGCTGCTCGAAGACGTGATCGCGCCGCTGAACCGCGACGGCGACCTTCGGCCGCCTTCCTGGAGCGACGGCATCGTGACGTCGTCGCCGGGCTTCAAGGAGGCGTTTCGCAGTTTCGTCGGGGGCGGCTGGCAAGGGCTTCAACACCCCATTGAGTACGGCGGCCAAGGCCTGCCCAAGCTCGTGGCGACCCCGTGCATGGAGAATCTCAACGCGGCCTGCCTGGCGTTCGCCCTGTGCCCATTGCTCACGGACGGCGCCATCGAAGTGTTGCTGGCGGCCGGCAGCGAAGAGCAAAAGCGCCGGTTCATTCCCTCCATGATCGACGGCTCATGGACGGGCACCATGAACCTGACCGAGCCACAGGCAGGTTCGGACCTTTCGCTGGTGCGGACGCGGGCGGTACCCCAGGCCGACGGCACTTACCGCTTGTTCGGGCAAAAAATCTTCATCACGTATGGCGAGCACGACATGGCACAGAACATTGTGCACATGGTGCTGGCCAGGGTTCCGGACGCCCCGGAAGGCGTGAAGGGGTTATCGCTATTCATCGTGCCCAAGTTCCTCGTCAACGACGACGGTTCGCTGGGCAAGCGCAATGATGTCTGGTGCGCATCCATCGAGCACAAGCTGGGCATCAAGGCCAGCCCGACCGCCGTCCTGCTCTACGGCGAGGGCAAGGGCGAGGTGGGTGCAGGCGCGGTGGGTTACCTCATCGGAGAGGTCAATCGCGGGCTGGAGACCATGTTCATCATGATGAACGCGGCCCGGTTCGCCGTGGGCATCCAGGGGGTTGCCTTGGCCGAGCGTGCCTATCGGCATGCGGCCGCCTATGCCAAGGAGCGCGTCCAGAGCCGCGCCGTGGAGGGGTCCGCCGGGCCGGTGGCCATCGTCCATCATCCCGACGTGCGCCGCATGTTGCTTACCATGCGCACCCTGACTGAGGCGGCCCGGGCGGTGGCGTACGTGGCGGCCGGCGCGCACGATTTCGCGCACCGGCACCCCGATGCGGAAGTGCGCCGGCGCAACCAGGCCTTCTACGAGTATATGGTTCCCATCGTGAAGGGCTTTGCGACCGAGATGGCGGTGGAGGTCGCGTCGTTGGGCATCCAGGTGCACGGCGGCATGGGCTTCATCGAGGAGACGGGGGCTGCGCAGTATTACCGTGACGCGCGCATTCTCTCGATATACGAGGGCACCACCGCCATCCAGGCCAATGATTTGGTCGGCCGCAAGACGGCGCGCGACGGCGGCGCCATGGCCATGGCCATCATCGGGCTGATGCGCGAAACCCTCGCCGAGCTGGACGCCGAAGGCAGCTTGAGCGAATTGCGCACGCAGTTGGCCGAGGCGGTGGGCGCCTACGAGGACGTAGTGCGCTTCGTGGCCGAGCGCTACCGAGGCGACGTGCGCGAAGTCTATGCGGGCAGCGTGCCCTACCTGATGCTGGCGGGCTATGCCCATGGGGGATGGCAGATGGCCCGCGCGGCGCTTGCCGCCCAGCGCAAGATCGCCAAGGGCGACGTCGACGACTTCTACCCGGCCAAGCTCGCCTCGGCGCGGTTCTATTGTGCGCACCTGTTGCCGCGCGTAGAGGCCTTGCGCCGCGAAATCCTCCATGGGGCGACGAGCACGCTCGCCATGCCGGCGGATGCGTTCTGACGCCGGCGCGGCGTTCAGTGCGAGGCGCGGTGCGGCGAGCGGTGTTGCGGCCCAGCCGAATGCGGAGGAGGCAGGGGCGGCGTGCGGCACGGCGCGATCGGGATTCTCCAGTGTGCCCGCCGCCTCAGCGCGGCAAGCAGCTTCAGTCCGTGCGGCCATGCGCCGAAGCCCGAGTCGGCGTTGATGTGACCGCCGTTTTCGATCTGCTCGAACCTGCTGCCCCAGGCTTGCGCAAATTCTCGAGCCCGTTCCAACGAACAATAAGGATCGTTGGTACTTGCCACGACCACACTCTGGAACGGGAGCGTCTGCATCGGTATGGGGCAGAACGACCGCAGCGCCTCCGGCGCGCCTTCCCGCTCCACGTCGGCCGGCGCGACGAGCAGCGCCCCCGCCACTTTTTCCCGAATGCGTAGCGGCAGGTGGCATACCGTGATGCAGCCGAGGCTGTGAGCGATGAGGAGTGGCGGCCGGGGTGCCGCTTCGATGGCGGCGGCCAGGGCACAAGTCCACTCATGGACGTTGGGGGAAGTCCAATCCCGCTGCTGTACGCGTACTGCGCGGGGTAAACAGGCTTCCCAAAGGCTTTGCCAGTGTGTGGGGCCGGAGTTGTTCCAGCCGGGGACGATCAAAGGTTGCAGTCGCATGAGCACATGATGACGACGAGGCTCATTACTGGGAACAAACAATTTCGCGTTTGTTAATTACCGCAGTTTTTATGGTCGGTCGACAAGGGCTTATACCCAGAAATAAGCATTAACCCATATCTTATTCTGGGTAGATATAAGAATATGTGTAATTGGTCGTTCCCGCCCCCGGGTTGGAGGACCAAAATCTCTGTTTCGGAATTTGCACATTTGGAGAGGAGGCTGCTATGGCTGCACTGCGTCTGGGCGATACCGCGCCCGATTTCGAACAGGATTCTTCGATCGGCCGTATTCGTTTCTATGAGTACCTTGGCGATAGCTGGGGCGTGCTGTTCTCCCACCCGGCCGATTTCACGCCGGTATGCACCACGGAATTGGGTTACACGGCAAAGCTGGCAGACGAATTCGCCAAGCGCAACGTGAAGGTGCTGGCGCTGTCGGTCGATCCGGTCGATTCCCACCAGAAGTGGATCGGGGACATCAACGAAACCCAGAACTGCACCGTGAATTTCCCCATCCTGGCCGATGCCGACCGCAAGGTCTCGACGCTGTACGACATGATCCACCCCAACGCCAGTGCGACGGCTACGGTGCGTTCCGTGTTCATCATCGATCCTGCCAAGAAGGTGCGGCTCACCATTACGTATCCCGCCAGTACCGGCCGCAATTTCGATGAAATCCTGCGCGTGATCGACTCGTTGCAGCTGACGGACAATTACAGCGTGGCCACGCCCGTGAACTGGAAGGACGGCGATGACGTGATCATCGTGCCGACGCTGCAGGATCCGGAAGTCATCAAGCAAAAATTCCCCAAGGGCTATAAGGCTGTGCGGCCCTATTTGCGTATTACGCCGCAGCCGAACAAGCAGTAATGAAAATCCGACGAGGCCGCTGCTGCGGCCTCGCCAGCAGTGCTTGCGCCATGGACATATGATGTAATGCGAGACTTCGTCCTCTACTCCATGCGCAACACATGCTCCAGACCGCAGACGATCTCGGCAAACTCCTGCTTCGCGTAACCATTGGGGTGCTCATGCTGATGCATGGCATCCCCAAAGTCATCGGCGGCATCGGTTTCGTCAAAAGCTTGCTTGCCTCGCATCATTTACCCACGGCGCTCGGGTATTTCGTCTACGTGGGTGAAGTCGTGGCGCCCATCCTCCTGCTCGTCGGCTTGTACGCCCGCGTGGGCGGGTTGCTCGTGGCCATCAACATGGTGGTGGCGATAGCCCTGGCGCACAGCAACCAAATTTTCTCCGTTACCAAGAACGGGGCCTGGGCCTTGGAGCTCCAAGGTCTTTACTTGTTCGGGGGCCTAGTCATCGCGTTGATCGGCGCCGGCCGCTTCAGCGCGGGGGGCAAGAACGGTACCCTGAACTGACGAGAGGGGCGGTGCCTGCTGCGCTTCGACTGGGCTTCTTCGTTGTCAGGCATCGACCGCTTCGGCCGCGTAGTGCGTGGCAGCGCCGTCCTGCCGTTGGGCCGTGATGGTTTCTTGGTCCAGGTGAGGCGCAAACATTTCGATGAACGCGACGGCGAAATTGCGTAGCAAGGCTCCCCGGCGCACGGCGACCCGCGTCATGTTCGATACAAAAAGGTGGTCCGCCGGGATTGCCCGCAGCTTTGCATCCTCGTTGCTGTCGTATGCCATCGCGGCGATGATTCCAATGCCTAGCCCCGCCGCGACATAGGTCTTGATGACGTCGGCATCCATGGCGGTCAGCACGATGTTTGGCGCGATGCCGGCGCTGGCGAAGGCCTGGTCGATGTGTGGACGCCCGGTCAGGCCCGTGTCATAAGTGACGATGGGGTGGCGCGCGAGGGCCTCCAGCGAGGGCTGTACGATGTCCAGCAACGGATGGCCTGGGGGCGCAACGATGATGTGGCTCCAACGGTAGCCGGGAAAGGTCACGAGCCGGATGTCCTGCGCGAGTCCTTCGGTTGCGATGCCGATGTCAGCCTGCCCGTTGGCCACCCATTCGGCGATGTGCTGCGGCGATCCCTGCTGCAGATTGAGGTGCACTTGCGGGAAGCGGCGACGGAATGCCTGGATCACGACGGGCAGGGCGTACCGAGCCTGGGTGTGGGTCGTGGCGATGGATAACCGGCCCTGGTTTCGAATGCTGAAATCCTGCGCGGCGCGCTTGAGGTTCTCCTGTTCCAGCAGCAGCCGGTCGATGATCTTGACGATTTCCTTCCCTGGTTCGGTCAGGCCGGTCAAGCGTTTGCCCGCGCGCTCGAAGATGGCCGTGCCTAATTCGTCTTCCAATTCGCGTATCTGCCGGCTGACGCCGGGCTGCGACGTATAGAGGGTGTTCGCGACTTCCGTGAGGTTGAAATTACGGCGCAGTGCCTCGCGCACCGAGCGTAGTTGCTGGAAATTCAAGACAGTCCTCCTGCAGCGGCTGCGTACGCAGACGACCGCCCATGTTCCGTCGCGGGCGCGAAAAAGAGAACGAAGAATTGAATATTTCCTACTAGCGCGGGTTCATAACGGAAACCTGGTTCTATGTCCGTGCCGGTTTATATCGGCGCGGAATAAGCAACCAGCAAAGATATCGTTCCCTACACCCGGGCTTTTGTCCGATCATTCCACCTCCTTCAAATTCATTGGAGCCGAGCATGGGTTGGTTGTCGGGAAGAAATCTGGGCGTAGCCGTACTGGCGCTGGCGGCCATGGCCGCGTGGCCCGCCGCCGCGCAGCAGAAGCAGACACTGCTGAACGTTTCGTACGACCCGACACGCGAGCTCTATAAAGACCTGGACAAGGCATTCTCGGCCGCTTACAAGAAGAAGACCGGCATCGACGTCACGATCCGCCAGTCCCACGGTGGGTCCGGCAAGCAAGCGCGCGCCGTCATTGACGGCCTCGATGCCGACGTGGTGACGCTGGCGCTCGCCTATGACATCGATGCATTGCACGAACACGGCAAGTTGCTTCCCGCCGACTGGCAAAAGCGTCTGCCGCAGAACAGCTCGCCTTATACGTCCACCATCGTCTTCCTCGTGCGCAAGGGCAATCCCAAGGGGATCAAGGATTGGGGCGATCTGATCAAGCCCGGCGTGTCGGTGATCACGCCCAATCCCAAGACTTCCGGCGGCGCCCGCTGGAACTATCTCGCCGCGTGGGCCTATGCCCTGCAACAGCCGGGCGGCAACGAAGCCAAGGCGCGTGAGTTCATTGCCGAACTCTTCAAGCACGTGCCGGTGCTCGACAGCGGCGCGCGCGGCGCGACCACGACCTTCGTCGAGCGCGGCCAGGGCGACGTGCTGCTGGCTTGGGAGAACGAAGCCCTGCTGTCGCTGAAGGAACTCGGTCCGGACAAGTTCGACATTGTCGCTCCCTCGCTCTCCATCCTCTGCGAGCCACCCGTGGCATTGGTGGACAAGAACGTCGACAAGAAGGGTACGCGCCAGGCCGCGCAAGCTTATCTGGAATACCTGTATACGCCGGAAGCGCAGGAAATCATCGCGAAGAATCATTACCGCCCGCGCGATCCCGCCGTAGCAGCCAAATATGCGTCGGCGTTCCCGAAAGTGAACCTCATCACGATCGACGATGTCTTCGGGGGATGGCAGAAGGCCCAGAAAACGCACTTCGAGGATGGTGGAACCTTCGACCAACTCTACCAACCGGGCAAGCGTTGAGGTGACGTAGCCAAGTTGGAGGAAACGAGGCGACGGCGGCTCGCAGAAACGGGGCCGCCGTTTCGAGCATTCAGTGATATTCGGCAGTCCATGTCTTCCACTTCTACCCTCGGGGCGCTGAGCACGGCCCGGCCGCAACCGCGGCGTGCGAATCGGTACGGCATCCTGCCCGGGTTCGGGCTAAGCATGGGGTTCACGGTGTTCTACCTGAGCCTCATCGTATTGATTCCGCTTTCGACCCTGTTCTTCAAGAGCGCGACGCTGTCCTGGGACGCTTTTTGGGGCGCCGTGAGTGCGCCGCGCGTGGTCGCTTCCTACCGGCTCACCTTTGGTGCTGCATTGGTTGCCGCGCTGGTCAACCTGGTGGCGGGCCTGGCCGTTTCGTGGACGCTCGTTCGCTATGATTTCCCGGGCAAGCGCATTGTCGATGCGCTGGTCGATCTGCCCTTTGCCTTGCCTACCGCCGTTGCAGGCATTTCCCTCACGGCGCTTTATGCGTCCAACGGATGGATGGGCCGCTGGCTCGAACCGCTCGGCGTCAAGGTCGCCTACACGCCGCTGGGCGTCGTCGTCGCACTGATATTCATCGGCTTGCCCTTCGTCGTCAGGACTGTGCAGCCCGTGCTCGAAGATGCCGAGCGCGAGCTCGAGGAAGCGGCCGCGAGCCTCGGCGCAAGCCGCTCGCAAACCTTCGTTCGCGTGCTGCTTCCTACCATCATGCCGGCGTTGCTCACGGGCTTTGCGCTGGCGTTCGCGCGCGCGGTGGGGGAGTACGGATCGGTAGTGTTCATCGCGGGCAACATGCCCATGGTGTCGGAAATTACGCCGCTGCTCATCATCACCAAGCTGGAGCAGTATGACTATGCGGGTGCCGCGGCCATCGCCATGGTCATGTTGATGCTGGCGTTCGTGATGCTGCTGGTCATCAACCTGCTGCAATGGTGGCAGGCCAGGCGTGGGGCGGGGAGGGCGCCATGAGCGTGATTGCACGGTCATCCCCTCACTTGAGCGAGCCGCCGTGGGTCAGGAGCTTGCTGCTCATTGGATCGCTCGGATTCTTGGGGTTGTTCTTGCTGCTGCCGCTGGCGGCCGTGTTCGCCGAGGCGTTCAAGAAGGGCTGGGAGCTCTATGTCGAGGCGTTGGTAGAGCCCGACGCCCTGGCTGCCATTCGCTTGACGCTGACGGTCGCTGGCATTTCCGTCCCGTTGAACCTGCTGCTCGGCGTAGCCGCAGCGTGGGCGATTACCAAGTTCCGCTTCCGCGGCAAGCAGGTGTTGGTGACACTCATCGACCTGCCGTTCTCCGTCTCGCCGGTCGTGGCCGGCCTCATCTACGTCCTGCTTTTCGGCACGCACGGCTGGCTGGGGCCTTTCTTGCAGGCCCACGACGTCAAGATCGTCTATGCCGTTCCCGGCGTGGTGCTGGCGACGCTATTCGTGACCTTTCCCTTCATCGCCCGCGAGTTGATCCCTCTCATGCAGGCGCAGGGAAGCGAGGAGGAGCAGGCGGCGCTGACGCTGGGGGCGTCGGGCTGGCAGATGTTCTGGCGGGTGACGCTGCCCAACATAAAATGGGGCCTGCTTTACGGGGTCATTCTGTGCAATGCGCGGGCCATGGGCGAGTTCGGTGCCGTTTCGGTCGTGTCGGGTCACGTGCGCGGCCTGACCAACACCATCCCGCTGCACGTCGAGATTCTCTACAACGAGTATGCGTACCAGGCGTCGTTCGCCGTAGCCTCGGTGCTCGCGTTGCTGGCGCTCGTGACCCTCATTCTCAAGAGCGTGGTTGAATGGCGCAGCGCCAAGCTGGTCGACGACCAGCCAGCCTCCGAATTTCCAGGCGCCGTGCCGCTGCAATTGAAGGCGGCCGGCTGATCGCCGCAGGGAACGAAAACATGAGTATTGAAGTCCGCAATCTATCCAAGCGTTTCGGGAGTTTCCAAGCCCTCAAGGACGTGTCGCTGCATATCGAGTCAGGAGAGTTGGTGGCCCTGCTCGGGCCGTCCGGCTGCGGCAAGACTACCCTGTTGCGCATCATCGCGGGATTGGAGACGCCCGACGAGGGCAGCGTCTATTTTTCCGGTGAGGACGCCACCGACGTGCACGTGCGCGAACGCCAGGTCGGATTCGTGTTCCAGCACTACGCGCTCTTTCGCCACATGACGGTGTTCGAGAACGTGGCGTTCGGCTTACGCGTCAAGCCTCGCAGCCAGCGCCCTTCGGAGGAACAGATCAGGGAGAAGGTCCACCGCCTGCTCAACCTGGTCCAGCTCGATTGGCTGGCCGACCGTTATCCGTCGCAGCTCTCTGGCGGCCAGCGCCAGCGTATCGCGTTGGCGCGCGCGCTGGCGGTCGAACCGCGCGTGCTCTTGCTCGATGAGCCGTTCGGCGCGCTCGATGCGAAAGTGCGCAAGGAGCTGCGGCGGTGGCTGCGCCGCCTGCACGATGAGCTGCACGTGGCCAGCGTGTTCGTGACGCACGACCAGGAGGAGGCCCTGGAAGTGGCGGATCGCGTGGTGCTGATGAATGCCGGCAGCATCGAGCAGGTCGGGACCCCGACGGAAGTCTGGGAGCGGCCGGCCACGCCCTTCGTCTACGGGTTCCTAGGCGACGTGAACCAGTTCCGCGGCAAAGCCCACGCGGGCGTTCTGCATGTAGACGGTTTGGCCATTCCCACGCCCGAGCTGGCGGATGCCCAACACGCCAACGCCACCGCCTACGTGCGGCCGCACGAGTTCGACGTGCAGCGATACAGCGAAGGCGATGTCGGCCTGGTGACGATCTTCAACCGTGCCTACCTGTCTGGCCCGAGTGCTTATCTCGAATTGACCCGCCAGGGGTCGAATGAACCGATCGAGGTCCAACTGCCCGCCGAGGTGTTCCGGCAGCTCGACCTGAAAGGCGGCGAGGCACTCTTGGTGAAGCCGCGCAATGCCCAGGTGTTCCTCACCTGACAAATGGGATCCCGTCCAGGAATGACCGCTACCTCTTCTTCAATTGCGCCGCGGTGGAGCGAACTGGTGGAGCGCTTGGCGCAGGTCGCCCGCTCGCATGCCGACGTGGCGCTCGCCTCCTCGCTGGCCGCCGAAGACATGGTGCTCACGCATGCCGTCTTCGAGAACGACCTGTCGATCGACATTTTTACGCTCGACACGGGGCGGCTCAATACCGAGACCGTGGCGATGGTCGATCGCATCGCTGAGCGCTATGGTCGCTCCATTCACGTCGTCCGCCCGGATCCGGCGGCGGTCGAAAAGTACGTCAGCACGCACGGCCAGAACGCATTCTATGAAAGCGTGGCGCTGCGCAAGGCCTGTTGCGAAATCCGAAAGGTCGAGCCGCTGCGCGGAGTGCTGGCGGGCCGCAGCGCGTGGATCACGGGCCAGCGGCGCGAACAGGCCGTGACGCGCGGGGAATTGCCGCTCGACGAGCACGACCCGGTATTTGGCTTGCATAAATACAACCCGCTCGCGCTTTGGACCCACGAGGAAGTCTGGGCCGTCATTCGCGCCTTCGACATTCCCTACAACCCGCTCCACGACCGCGGTTATCCCTCCATCGGGTGCGAGCCCTGTACCCGCGCCATCCGGCCAGGCGAGGACTTGCGCGCCGGCCGCTGGTGGTGGGAGTCGTCCGACTCCAAAGAATGCGGCTTGCATGCCGGCAACCTGTCGGCCATTCCGGTCTCCGTCGTTACAACCAAGTCATCAGCCTGAACCATGCCCGCCATCTCGAACACTACGCGCAGCCATCTCGATTGGCTGGAATCAGAAGCTATCTTCATCATGCGCGAAGTCGCGGCCGAATGCGCCCGGCCAGTGCTGCTGTTTTCCGGAGGCAAGGATTCCTGCGTGCTGCTCAGGCTGGCGGAAAAGGCATTCAGGCCCGGTAAGTTTCCATTTCCGCTGATGCACATCGATACCGGGCACAACTTCGACGAAGTCATCGCATTCCGCGACGCACGCGCGGCCGAGCTGGGCGAAGCGTTGATCGTGCGCAGCGTGGAGGACTCCATCCGGCGCGGCACCGTCGTGCTGCGCAAGGAAACCGATTCGCGCAATGCGGCCCAGGCCGTCACGCTGCTCGAGGCCATCGAGGAATTCGGTTTCGACGCCTGCATAGGGGGTGCGCGGCGCGATGAAGAGAAGGCGCGCGCCAAGGAACGCATTTTTTCGTTCCGCGACGAGTTCGGCCAATGGAATCCGAAGGCGCAGCGGCCGGAGCTCTGGAACCTCTACAACACCCGGGTGCACGCCGGGGAGAACATGCGGGTATTTCCGATCTCCAACTGGACCGAGCTCGACGTGTGGCAATACATCGCGCGCGAGAACCTGGCGCTGCCCTCGATCTATTACGCGCATCGGCGCGACGTGGTCCGGCGCAACGGCCTCCTGGTGCCGGTGACGCCGTTGACGCCGCCGCGCGAAGGCGAGCGCGTGGAGAACCTGTCGGTCCGATTCCGTACCGTGGGCGACATTTCGTGCACCTGCCCGGTGGCGTCCGAGGCTGCCGACCCGCAGGCCATCATCGCCGAGACCGCGGTGACGGACATCACCGAGCGGGGCGCCACGCGCATGGATGACCAGACCTCGGAGGCTTCGATGGAGCGCCGCAAGAAGGAAGGATATTTCTGATGAACGTCATGACCGATCCCGAATTTTTCTCCGCCGCCGACAACGGAGTGTTGCGCTTGATCACGGCCGGTTCCGTGGATGACGGCAAGTCGACGCTGATCGGGCGGCTGCTCTACGACAGCAAAGGGGTGTTCGCCGACCAGCTTGATGCCATTTCGCGCGCCAAGTACAAGCGCACGGTAGGCAATACCATCGACCTGTCGCTGCTCACCGACGGCCTGGAGGCTGAACGGGAGCAAGGCATCACCATCGATGTGGCGTATCGATATTTCTCGACGCCAGCGCGCAAATTCATCATTGCCGATGCGCCCGGCCATGAGCAGTACACGCGGAATATGGTGACGGGCGCATCGACCGCCGACGTCGCCGTCATCTTGATCGATGCGACGCGCGTCGCGGACGGCCAGCTGTTGACCCAAACCAAGCGGCACAGCACGCTTGCCCATTTGCTCGGCATCCGCCACATCGTCGTGGCGGTGAACAAGATGGATCTCGTGGATTGGAGCCAGTCCGCGTTCGAGCGCATCCGCGATGCTTACGGCGTGCTGGCGGCCAAGCTGGGGATTGCGGGTTTCCACATCCTGCCGCTTTCGGCGCTCACCGGCGACAACGTCGTGGGCAAGTCGGCACGCACGCCATGGTACGACGGTCCGGCTTTGCTGGAGCTGCTCGAGCGCCTGGAGGTGCGGGCTGATGCACCGGCCAAGGCCTTCCGCTTTCCGGTCCAGATGGTCGCGCGCCATGGTGGGGACCGGGCCGATGATTTCCGCGGGTACATGGGGCAGGTCGCGAGCGGGTCCGTGCGCGTCGGTGATCGCGTGCAGATCCAGCCCTCCGGCGTGACGGCCACGGTGAAGTCGCTGGTGGTTTACGGCGGGCAGGTCGACCATGCCGTGGCGGGGGATTCGATCACCATCGTGCTCAATGAAGACGTGGATGCTTCGCGTGGAGACGTGCTGGTGCATGAGTCCGCGCCGGCCACGGTGTCGCGGCAGTTCCAGGCCGACCTATGCTGGCTGGACACGCAGCCTTTGAACCCGGCACGCAAATACCTGTTGAAGCACGGCACCCGCCTGACCTCTGCCAAGATCAAGGGCGTGCTGTCGCGGCGGGACATCCATGAGTTGGGAGAGATTCCTGGGAACGAGGCGCCTTTTGCGATGAACGACATTGGTCGCGTGGAGCTGGCTACGCGCGATGCGCTCGCCCTTGATCGCTACGACGACATACCGGCTACCGGCGCGTTCATCCTGATCGACGAGGCGACGAACCAGACTGCCGCCGCAGGCATGGTGAGGTAACAAATCGTCAAGTGCGGTTTCCGGAAGCATCGTCGCGACGACGTTCGGTGGGTGAGTGGTCGCCCAGGGGTTCCGGTCGCATCCACAACCAAATCGCAACCGTCGCCATGAAGCCGGTGGCGAGAATTGCGGCCCAGGGCGGGGCAGGCGTGATGAACAGCAGCGCGGCGCATGCGCCCATCATGAGCGTTGCGCTCCACTTCGCCCGGCGGCTGACCGCACCCTGTGTGCGCCAGTTGCGGATCATCGGTCCGAACAGGGGGTGATTTTCCATCCATGCCAGCAAGCGGGGCGAGCCGCGAGCAGCGAACCAAGCCGCCAGCAAGATGAATACCGTCGTCGGCAGCCCCGGCACAAAGATGCCAACGATGCCTAGCGCCAAGCACAGCGCCGCCGCAAGCAGCGCCAAACCCCTGACGAGGGGGCTGGGATGCGGCGATGGCGGTCGTTCCTGCATGATGCTATGCGGAAGTGCTAGCGGGTACTGCCGATTGTTTCATGATCGGCCGCCGTCGTCATCGGACGGCAGCCATTTACTGAAAGGCCGTTTCGGCATCGCGGCCGATATCCACCATTTCCTCTGCACGTTGTCCCACTGCGCGCCCAGCTGTTTGGCCGCGTCTTTCTCTGCGTAGGGCACATCCAGGTAGATGCGGGGCCGGCTTGGTGGCACGACGGGGGATGCACGCGCCGCGCGCCGCGCAGCGGGGAGGTCGAGCGCGCGCATGAAATGACTTTCTTTTCCCGCCGGAGTGTAGAGAAACAGCTGGTCGCTGGTTCGCGTGATCGCGACATAGAACAGCCTCCGTTCTTCTCCGGGCTCGGCCTGTGCCTGCGGAAACTCGCCGTCGGCCACGAAGGGAATGTGGACGTAGCGCCACTCCTTGCCCTTGGCTGCCCGCGCCGTCGTGAGCGTCACGGCGTATTGGCGTTGCTTGAGCGTGCCGGCGCGCTTCTGCGCCTGGTGCAGGTGGTCGAGCAAGCCCGCCGCGTCGAGCGCGGTCAAGCGGGCATAGCCGATGAACCCGTCGATGGAGGCGGAGACCGCATGGGCGTCCTGCTTGTGCACGAAGAGCCTGCGAGTCACGGAAACGAGCTGCAGCGCTTCGGCGGCCAGGGCGAGCAGTTCGCCGGCAGGGACGTGCGCGGCCCGTGCGATCAGGTCATTGCATACGTCGGCGAAGCGGGCGCGCCAGCGGCGCGTCGCCGGGTCGACGGCTTCTTGCGTTTCGGACGTGCGGCTCAATTGGCCGCTGTAGAAATAGCGGATGGTGTCGGGATCGGTCGCGATCGTGCGCTCCGCCTCCGCCCACTCCTTTTCGGTATGGGTCAGGCCTGCGAATAGCCCCAGCGCGCGCAATACGGCCCCGACCTCGCGCCGGTCGCGCACCGGAGCCATTGAGCCCCGCGCAATATGGAGAATGCCGCGCAGCATGAGTATCTCGATCCGGTCGAAATAGCTGGGACAGCCTTCGGTGACGTAGGGGACGTCGCGGGCGATCAACGCGTTTTCCAGCGCGATGCTTTGGTGGGCGTCGCGCAAGATGACGGCGCAATTGGCCAGGTCACGCCCGCCGCCGGCCGATGCCACCCGCGCCAGTTGGTCCGCGACTTTGGCGGCGCCATCCTCTGCGCTGCCGTCGTAGTGGACGATTTCCACCTCCGTGTCGCCTTGGCGTCCGGACAGGAACTCTTGCGACGTGAGCGCCTGCGCGCAGGCGCCCAGCGTGGGGCCACAGCGGAACGACCGGCTCAGCGGCAGTCGCCGGGTGCCGGGAAACGCCTCTTCGAAGGCCGCACCCATGTAGCGCGGGTCGGCGCCGTTCCAGGCGTGGACGACTTGTTCCTTGTCGCCCGCCGCGATGATGCGGGTGCCCGGTCCTGTGAGGCGGCGCAGCAGGGTGATGTGGGCAGCATTGGCGTCATGCCATTCGTCTGCCGCGATGAGGGCGGGGCAGGGTAGAGCGACGACGTCGGGTAACTCGTCGCAGACCGCGAGCACGTCGGTGACCAGGTCATGTTCGCTCTGGAAGGCGAAGTGGCCGGCCTCGAGTCGGCGCAAGCGCTCGTAAGTGCGGCAGATGGACACCAGTCCCCGCGGCAGGTCGAGCTCTTCGGCCAGTTCCGCGTCCGATGCGTCGGCATGGCGGGCGAGCGCCAAGGTTCCCTTGAGGCGCGAGAGCTGGTTGATGACGATTTCCGCGTGCAGGTTGGTCAGGTCGTAGGCGTAGTCTCGGTCGGCGCGGGGGTCGGCGGCGGCTTCCTCGATTGCCTCGAAGACGTAGGGGCGCATTGCTTCGGCATTGCCCAGGTACACCTCGGCGCCTTCAATCAATCCTTGCGCCTGCCAGGCTTGGAATATCGTGCGCGCAAATGCCGAATACGTGGCTACGCCCACGGCGCGGGAGGCCCCTGCCTCGGCAAGGCGGCGGCGGAAAACCTGCTCGGCGGCATCGGTGAACACCAGTGCCAGGATTTCCTCGGCCGGCGTTCCTTGGCGCTCGCGGTACGCCACGCAATGCGCCAGCGTGGTGGTCTTGCCGGAACCGGCCACGGCTTCGATGAGCAGGAATCTGCTGCTCTGCGAGACGATCTGCCGCTGTTCCGGCGTCAGCAATAAGGCACTCATGGGTGCCAGTGTAAACCGGGGGGGCCGGGGTCCACCCCGCGGACCGCCGCGCTGTTCCGCAGGGCATTCCCTGGAGGTGCCCCGCTCCGGGGCGGCCATCGGATCAGAATTGGTGATTGATGCCGAAGCTGAACGCTCGGTTGCCCGCGGTCAGGTTGCCCACGTCATTGGCGTTCCACACCCGATAGAAGCCCGTGGGGGAGGTGTTGGCGGCCTTATTGTGGATGTAGGCATACGACGCGTACAGGCTGGTGCGCTTGGACAGCGCGTAGACGTAGCCGATCGCATACTGTTGCGCGTCGAAATCGTCGGCCGTGCGGTCGTCTTTGTTGATGTAGGAAAGAATCACGCGCCCGCGGCCCATGGGCACCACGGCGCCGACCAAAATGTCCTGCGATTTGTAATTCGGCGTGCCGGGGACGATGGCGCCCCGGTTGATGACGTAGTTTAGATAGCCGATTACCGGACCGAAGTCGTAGCGCACGCCCAGGAACGTTTCCTTGGCATCCCTGCCTGGACCGTTCGCATCCTTGGCGTTGGCGTAAGCAATCTTCCCGCGGAATGCCCCCTGCGCGTAACCCAGGGAGGCGCCATACTGGTCGTTGGTGCTGCCGTTCGTCGTTTCGCCCGGGGCGTAGGAGGCTTCCAGCTCCAAGCCGTACAGCGTAGGCGAGTTGTACTTGACTGTATTGTCGGCGCGGTTGTTGCCGCCGCGACCGCCTGCCGAGATCAGGTTGGCGGAGGTACCGGCCATGCCGGTCGAGAACGGGTCGAACTCGACCTGCGCAACGGCCACCGTGGTGTATTGGCGACCTAGGCTCACCCGGCCGTAGGGCGATCCCAGCCCGACCAGCGCCTGCCGGCCGAACAAGGTTCCGCCTTGGCCGGACATGCCAGTGTCCATGAGGATGCCGGCTTCCAGCGTGAAGAACGCGCTCAATCCTGAACCGAGGTCCTCGTGTCCGCGGAAGCCCAGGCGCGACCCGGACATCATGCCGCTGGTGAGCTTGTTGCGCGAGCCATCGGCGGCACCGCTTTCGTGCACGAAACCCATGTCGGCGACGCCGTACACGGTGACGCCGGTGGTTTGGGCGTGGGCGGCTCCCATGCCGGCCAACAGGCAGGCAAAGGCATACCGCTTCATGGTGGTTTGACCGACCTTGAACATGTTGTCTTCCAAAGGAATGCGTGCCCGCGCCGGGCACGGGGAGGGTGGCAGCGTCAGCCCGCAAAGCGCTGACGCCGGGGATAGCGGTGCTTCTTAGTTCGCCTGGATGCCGAATTCTTTGATGAGGCGGGCGTAGCGCGTGTCTTCGGCAGCGATGCGCCGGGCCAAGGTCTCCGGCGCGCCGCCGGTGAGCGTGAGGCCCATCACTTGGGTCCGGGAGACGATGTCCGGCATCTTGATGATCTCGTTGACGGCTGCGTTGAGCTTTTGGACCACGTCGGCCGGGAGACCGCGTGGCCCGAGGAGAGCCTGCCAGGCTCCGACTTCGACATTCTTGTAGCCTAGCTCGGTGAAGGTGGGCACGTCGGGAGCGAAGGGCGACCGCTGCGCGTCGGCGACGGCCAGCAGGCGGAGCTTGCCCTCAGCGACGTAGGAGACGATGGGTCCGAGCGTCGTGTACATCAGCGGAACCTGTCCGCCCACCAAGTCCACGATGGCGGGCGCGCTGCCGCGATACGGGATTTGCGTGATGCGCGTTCCCGCTGCCTTGTCGAAGAGCTCCGCCAGGATATGCATGGGCGATCCCTCAGGGCCTGGCAAGGAATTTATATGAAGA
>NZ_JADGHH010000014.1 GCF_019689535.1 Pigmentiphaga sp. | reverse complement strand
ATGCTAGGCATAGCGCACAGCCCTTAGCAGACACTCCCGTCGAAGCCCGCGCCGGCTGCCCTCGGGGGGCTACCCCGCGCCCAGCCGCGCCTGTACCTTGCCGATGAACCGCTGCAGCGCCTGCAAAGCCTCCTCCCCGACACCGCTCATCGTGCACCCCACGTGATAGCCGCTGCGGGGCGGGCGGCAGGGCGTGACGTGCATGACTTTGAGATTCGCCTCGAACGTCGTGGCGGGCTCGAGCGAGATGGACGCCCTGCCGACTTGCGCGCCGACCTCGAGGAGGGGGCCGCCTGGCGCCAGGCGCAAGCCGATGCCGGTCATGCTGACGTCGATGACCTCCAGCTCGAACTCGTGCGCCGGAGCGCCCAGCCTCACCCGGGCTACTGCCGGCCCCGGGGGACGGACGCGGGCGTGCAAGCGCCGCTGAAAGCGGTAGATGTGCAGCGGCAAGAGGCAGCTCAACTGGCTCCGGCCGGGGCCCGGCAGCCACAACAAGTTGAGGGCGGGGAATTGGATCTTGACATGGTCCAGGTACCCGACGGCCACCACCTCGCGGGACTGGACCAGCTGCTGCAAGCGTTCGTCGCCCTCGGCGCCGCGCAGCCATAGCAGGCGCCGGCCACGATCCACCTGATCGATGGCGGAGAGGTAGGAGACGCCATCCTCGCTGGAGAGCGACAGGATCTCGCCCTGTTCGGCCATCCGCCCGAGCAGGGTGAGGATCTCGACCGGCTCGGGCGACAGCGGAAGCAAGGGGTTCGCTTTCATCGCGGCAGCCGCGGCGCATCGTGCCGATGCGCCGCAACACTCAAAGCAGCACGCGTTCGATGCCGCCCTCGTTCGCCCTCCTGACGTAGTCCTCCATCCATTGCTGCCCCAGAACGTTACGTGCGATCTCGACGACGATGTAGTCGGCATCGAGGTTCGCGTCATCGTTGTAACGACTCAGCCCCTGCAGGCACGACGGGCAGGAAGTGAGCACTTTGACCTGGCCGTTGTACCCGTCGGCGCGCAATTTGTCGGCGCCTTTGCGCAGCTCCTCTTCCTTGCGGAATCGGACCTGCGTGGAGATGTCTGGCCGGGTGACCGCCAGGGTACCCGATTCGCCGCAGCAGCGGTCGCTCTTGTCCACGCCCTCGCCGACCAGCGCCCGGACCGTTTTCATCGGATCCTGCAGCTTCATGGGCGTGTGGCAGGGATCGTGGTACATGTACCGTGCCCCCGTCACGCCGTCCAGCTTGATGCCCTTCTCGAGCAGGTACTCGTGAATGTCGATCAGCCTGCACCCCGGGAAGATCTTGTCGAACTCGTAGCCGGCGAGCTGATCGTAGCAGGTCCCGCAGCTGACGACGACGGTCTTGATGTCCAGGTAGTTCAGGGTGTTGGCCATCCGGTGGAACAAGACGCGGTTCTCGGTGATGATCTTCTGCGCCTTGTCTTCCATGCCGTTGCCGCGCTGGGGGTAGCCGCAGCACAGGTAGCCCGGCGGCAGGACGGTCTGGACGCCCGCATGCCAGAGCATCGCCTGGGTCGCCAGTCCGACCTGCGAGAACAGCCGCTCGGACCCGCATCCGGGGAAATAGAACACCGCCTCCGTGTCGGCCGAGGTCTTGTGCGGATCGCGGATGATGGGGATGTACTTGGGATCCTCGATGTCGAGCAGCTTGCGCGCGGTCTGCTTGGGCAGGTTGCCCGGCATCTTCTTGTTGACGAAGTGCACGACCTGCTCGCGGATGGGCGGCTTGCCCACCGTGGCCGGCGGATGCTCGGTCTGCTTGCGCGCGAATTTGGCCAAGAGGTCGTGCGCCAGGCGCTGCGCCTTGTAGCCCACGTCCACCATGGCCTTGCGCGTGGCGTTAATCGTGCGCGGATCTTTCGCGTTCAGGAAAAACATCGCGGCCGCCGTGCCCGGATTGAACGACTTGCGGCCCATGCGGCGCAGCAGGCTGCGCATGTTCATGGATACGTCGCCGAAGTCGATGTCCACCGGACAGGGCTTCTCGCACTTGTGGCAGACCGTGCAGTGATCGGCCACGTCTTCGAATTCTTCCCAGTGCTTGATGCTGATGCCGCGCCGCGTCTGCTCCTCGTAGAGGAACGCCTCGATCAGCAGCGATGTCGCGAGGATCTTGTTACGAGGCGAATACAGCAAATTCGCGCGCGGCACGTGCGTGGCGCAGACGGGCTTGCATTTGCCGCAGCGCAGGCAGTCCTTGATGGCATGGGAGATCGCGCCGATGTCGCTCTGCTGCATGATGAGCGACTCGTAGCCCATGAGGTTGAAGCTCGGCGTGTAGGCATGGCGCAGGTCGCCACCCGGCATGAGCTTGCCCGCATTGAACCGGTTGTGCGGATCGATGCGACGCTTGTACTCCTGGAACGGCGCCAGCTCTTGCTCGGAGAGGAATTCGTACTTGGTGATGCCGATGCCGTGCTCCCCGGAAATCACGCCGTCCAGCCGCCGGGCGACGTCCATGATGCGCGCCACGGCCTCGTTGGCCTCCTGCAGCATCTCGTAGTCGTCGGAGTTCACCGGGATGTTGGTGTGGACGTTGCCGTCGCCCGCATGCATGTGCAGCGCGACGAACACCCGGCCCTTGAGCACACGGTCGTGTATTTCCTGAGCCTTGGCCAGGATGGGCGCACAGGCGGCGCCCGAGAAGATGCGCGAGAGCGGGGCGCGAATCTCGTTCTTCCAGGAGACGCGCACCGTGCGATCTTGCACGACGTCGAACACCCTCGCCTCGGGCTGCACTTGCAGGCGTTCCTGGAGGCCCTGCAGCAGCTGCCCCAGGCCGATGCGGGCGAACTCGCCCAGCGTGTCGGCCAGCCGCAGGTCCATGTTGTTCAAAATCCAGTTCCAGCGCGCGCGCACGGCATCGAGCAGCTCGAGCGCCTGGGCGGCGCGGTCGCCGAGGATTTCTTCGCGCGACAGTTTTTCGCCTTCCGCGTCCTCGCTCTTGCCCAGGGGCAGGTCGCCGCTATCGAAAAACTCGGCCAGGCGATCGACTAGCTTGAGTTTGTTGCGGATGGACAGCTCGATGTTGATGCGCTCGATCTCGTCGGTGTACTCGCCCATGCGGGGCAGCGGGATCACGACGTCTTCGTTGATCTTGAACGCATTGGTGTGCCGCGATATCGCCGCCGTGCGCGAACGGTCGAGCCAGAATTTCTTGCGCGCCTCGGCGCTGACGGCGACGAAGCCTTCGCCGTGACGCGTGTTGGCCAAACGCACGACCTCACTGGCCGCCACGGCCACGGCGTCCTCGTCGTCCCCGACGATGTCGCCGATCAGCACCATCTTGGGCAGGGTGCCGCGCTTGCTCTTGGTCGCATACCCCACTGCCCGCAGATAACGCTCGTCCAAATGCTCCAGGCCCGCCAGGATGGCGCCGCGCGCGCGCCCTTCCCCGTCGAGGTAGTTCTTGATCTCGACGATGGAAGGAATCGCATCCCGCGCCTGTCCGAAAAACTCCATGCACACGGTGCGCACGTGCTTGGGCATGCGATGCAGCACCCAGCGGGCGGACGTGATCAGGCCGTCGGTGCCTTCCTTCTGCACGCCCGGCAGGCCGGCCAGGAACTTGTCGGTCACGTCCTTGCCCAGGCCTTCCTTGCGGAACACGCGGCCTTCGATCTCCAGGACCTGGCTGCGCAGCAGGCGCTCGCCCGGCTTGCCGGCGCCGTCGAACCACTTGAGCTCGAAGCGCGCCACCGGCACGTCGTGGATCTTGCCCAGGTTGTGCTCCAGTCGGGTGACTTCGAGCCAATTCCCATCCGGGTCGACCATGCGCCACCAGGCCAGGTTGTCGAGTGCCGTCCCCCACAGCACGGCTTTCTTGCCCCCCGCGTTCATGGCGACATTGCCGCCCACGCAGGACGCCTCGGCCGAGGTCGGGTCCACCGCGAACACATATCCCGCCTTATCGGCGGCGTCGGCCACGCGCTTGGTAACGACGCCCGCGCCGGTGAAGATCGTGGCCACCTCGCGGTCGACGCCCGGCAGCGGCCCCACCGTGACCTCGCTCAGGGTTTCGAGCTTCTCGGTATTGATGACGGCGGACTTCCAGGTCAGCGGCACCGCGCCGCCCGTATACCCCGTGCCGCCCCCCCGCGGAATGATGGTCAGCCCGAGCTCGATGCAACCGCGCACCAGGGCGGCGACCTCTTCTTCACTGTCGGGGGTGAGCACCACGAAGGGGAACTCGACCCGCCAGTCGGTCGCGTCGGTGACGTGGGCTACGCGCGACAGGCCGTCGAACTTGATGTTGTCGCGTGCCGTGGCACGGCCCAGGACCTTCTGCACCCGGCGGCGCAATTCGAGCGTCTCGGTGAACTGATGCTCGAAAGCCTGCACCGCCCGGCGCGCCATCTCCAGCAGGCGGCCCACTTTGCCGTCGCGCTCGGGATCGTCCGGCTCGCGGCGGCGCTCGATCTCGCGCAGGCGATGATGCAGGGCCTCGATCAACAGGTGCCGGCGCTTGGGGTTGTCGAGCAGGTCGTCTTGCAGGTAGGGGTTGCGGCGCACTACCCAGATGTCGCCCAGGACCTCGTACAGCATCCGCGCCGAGCGCCCGGTCCGGCGCTCGCTGCGCAGCTCGCTGAGCATCTCCCAGGCTTCCGGCCCCAGGATGCGGTGCACGATCTCCCTGTCGGAGAAAGACGTGTAATTGTAGGGAATCTCCCGCAGGCGGGTCGGCACGTGCGCAGAAGCGAGGGCGATGGGCAAAGGGGCATTCATGGTGGGGCTGTACTTCATCCCGAAGGTAGCCAGCCATTCTAGCCGATTGGCCCGCTTCCCCGCTGAAGGCGGCCCCCTTTCCCGACCTGCCAAAAGGGTCATATCCGGCGTGAAATACGGGCATTACGCGCGCATTTCGACGCTTCCGGGCGCCCCGGCAGAGCCTGCCTCAGCCCAAACGCGCCGACCAGGACTTCTCGGAAAACCCGACGCTGACCGCTCCGTCCGGTGTCACCAGCACCGGACGCTTCACCAATTGCGGATACTCGGTTGCCAACGCGAGCCATTGCGCCTCGCTCGAGGGCTGCTTGCGCGCCTCGGGCAGATTGCGCCAGGTCGTGGAAGCGCGGTTGACCAGCTTCTCCCAGCCTCCGACCTGGCTCGCCCAGTCCTGCAGCACATCCCCGCCGACCGGGTGTTCGCGATAGTCGATGAACTCTGCTTCCAACCCCTGCGCTGCCAGCCATTTGCGCGCCTTGCGGCACGTGTCGCAAGTGCCCAGGCCGTAGATCCGTATCGTCTTCATTCGTCGACATCCCTCGTTCATGAATTCGGAAATACCCACAGGAGCGCAGCCGTCATGGCGAGGTAACGGCCGAATTTGCCGATCGCCATATAGACCATGCAGGCCCGGAAATCCAGGCGCAGCCACCCCGCCACCGCGCACAGCGGATCGCCGATCAAGGGCACCCAGGACAAGAGCAGCGTCTTCGGGCCGAAGCGTTCTATCCAAGCATGGGCGTAGGCATGCCAGCGATCTTTGCGCGAGGTTTCGTGCTTGTCCTGTTCGTGCCTGTCGTCGGCGGAGCGATCGTGGGGGTGACGCATTTCGCGCCTGGCCTTGATGCGTTCATAGGCCCGCTTGGCCAGCACGCCCATCCCGTAGCTGATGGCACCACCCACGGTGTTACCCGCGGTAGCCACGAGGATGGCGACCCAGAACATGTGCGGCGCGAGCTTGACGTAGCCGAACACCGCAGGCTCCGACCCCATGGGCAGGAGGGTGGCAGAGATCAAGCTGACCACGAAGACAGCCGACAGCCCCACCTCCGGCAAGGCCAGGGTGTGGAGCAGCCACTGTGTCGAGGATTCGAGCCATTGTTGCATGGGCGGAGTGTAGCAACGAAGAGGGTGTATTAGCGTCGCCGAAAACGCCCCGCCCCATATCTGTGTCACACTAAAGGGTTAACTTTTTTCCCTCCAACCCTGAAAGCAGCACCATGGCTACCGACTATTTAAAGCGCATTCTCACCGCCAAAGTCTATGACGTCGCCGTCGAGTCTCCCCTCGACAGCGCTCCGCAGATTTCGGCGCGAATTGCGAACACGGTGCTGCTCAAGCGGGAAGACGCCCAACCCGTATTCAGCTTCAAGCTGCGGGGGGCCTACAACAAGATGGCCAATTTGCCGCCCAAGACCCTGGAACGCGGCGTCATCTGCGCCTCGGCCGGCAACCACGCCCAGGGCGTGGCCCTCTCCGCCCAGCGCCTGGGCTGCCGGGCGGTCATCGTCATGCCCGTCACCACGCCCCAGCTCAAGGTGGACGCCGTGCGTGCGCGCAACGCCGAAGTCGTCCTGTACGGAGAGAGCTTCACGGACTCCTACAACCATGCCAAGGAGCTCGAAGCCAAGGAAAAGCTCACCTTCGTGCACCCGTTCGACGACCCGGACGTCATCGCCGGCCAGGGCACCATCGGCATGGAGATCCTGCGCCAGCACCCGGGCCCCATCGACGCCATCTTCGTGGCCGTGGGCGGGGGCGGACTGATCGCGGGGGTTGCGGCCTACATCAAGCAGCTGCGTCCGGAAATCCGCATCATCGGGGTCCAGACCGAAGACTCCGACGCCATGGCCCAGAGCATCAGCAAAGGCCGCCGCGTGACCCTGCCCGACGTCGGGCTGTTCTCGGACGGCACCGCGGTCAAGCTGGTGGGCGAGGAAACCTACCGTCTCGCGCGCAAATACGTGGATGACTTCGTGATCGTCGACACCGACGCCATCTGCGCCGCCATCAAGGACGTATTCGAGGAGACGCGCAGCGTGCTCGAGCCGGCCGGCGCGCTCGCCCTGGCCGGCCTCAAGAAATACGCCGCGCAGCATCGATGGAAAGGCAAGACCCTGATCGCCATCGCCTGCGGGGCCAACATGAACTTCGACCGCCTGCGGTTCGTCGCCGACCGTGCCGAGGTCGGTGAGGCGCGCGAAGCGGTGTTCGCCGTCACCATGCCCGAAGAGCGCGGCAGCTTCCGCCGTTTCTGCGAGCTGGTCGGCAACCGCAACGTGACCGAGTTCAATTACCGCATGGCGGACTCGAAGCTGGCCCATGTGTTCGTAGGCCTGCAGATTGCGTCGGCGGGCGAGTCATCGAAAATTGCGGCCAACTTCCGCCGCCATGGATTCACCGCCATCGACTTGACGCACGACGAGCTGTCCAAGACGCACTTGCGCCACATGATAGGCGGCAAGGCTCCGGCGACCGACAACGAACAGTTGTACCGCTTCGAGTTCCCCGAACGTCCGGGCGCGCTGATGCGGTTCCTCAATTCGATGTCGCCCAACTGGAACATCAGCCTTTTCCATTACCGCAACCAGGGCGGCGATTACGGACAAATCGTGGTCGGCATGCAAGTTCCTCCTTCCGATAAGAAGGCATTCAAGACCTTCCTGTCGGAACTCGGATACCGTCACTGGGACGAAACCGAGAACCCGGCCTACAAACTGTTCCTGCGGTAACCCCGAGCGGCAGGTCACCTGCCGCTTCCCCGATGCATTCCTGGCGCGGCTTCGGCCGCGCCGCCGGTCTCCGGTGACGGCGCGAAACGGAAACTGGCCCGCCATGCGCCGCGCAGCCCCCACAAGCTCTCCTTTCAAAACGCGATCTTCCTCGCCGCCGATGCCGGCCGCGGCATGTCTGCGCCGGCGTCTTTGTCGTCCGCCACGCCCCCCGAACGCCGTCCAACTGATCAAATTGGAAAAAGCGTTATGCCTTCTTAGACGAGGTCAGGCAAGTCGAAATGTGAAACAGTAGCGGTACGCCCTCAGAACGATGTGAGGCGGTCGAAAACAATCAGCCGGGCCACAAGATGATTCTTTCGAGGCTGGCAACGATTCTGGAGACGGATGTGCGACGACCTCTTGCGAACGAACGGTGGCGTAGGACGGTAATCTTCCTCGCCTTGATGTCATGCGCGGGCGCAGCTCACGCCCAGTCGGCGGTCAGCCTTGTGCTCGCGTTTCCTCCGGGCGGTCCGGCGGATTCCCTTGCGCGGGTGACGGCCAGGCAGTTGGAGAAAGAACTGGGCCAGCCCGTCATCATCGAGAACAAGCCGGGAGGCAACGGCGCCATTGCCGCCAATCTCGTCGCCCGCTCCAAGCCGGATGGAAACACCCTTTTCCTGAGCTCCATCGGCGCCATCGCCATCAACCCCTCCCTCTACCCGAAGCTCGTTTACAACCCCGAGAAAGATTTCGTTCCGGTGGCCATGCTCGCATCTTCCCCGGAAGTCTTGGTCGTCGGCCACGGACATGCCATCAACACCGCGAGCGAATACATACGCCAGGCGAAGAGCAGCGGCGTCAAGATGGCCTCCACGGGAGTGGGAGGCATGTCCCACATGGGCATTGTCCAGTTCAAACTGGCCACGTCGGCGAAGGTGCTGCATGTTCCCTACAAAGGAGCGCCCCCTGCGACGACCGACACCATCGGAGGACAAGTGGATGGGTTCATCGGAGACATCTCCGGCCTCTTGGCTAACATCAAGGCCGGCAAGCTCAAGGCGCTTGCGATAGCGGCACCGAAACGGTCACGCGTGCTGCCCGACGTGCCGACGTTTGATGAGATCGGCGTCCCCAATGTTTATGTGAACAATTGGTATGGATTGTTTGCACCAACGGGTACGCCGGCGGAAAAAATCAATGCGATCAACGCAGCGGTCCAGAGGGCGTTTACCTCATCGGAAATGCGGGCCTACGCCGAATCCACCGGCGTCGAATTCATCGCCGGCACACCCCAGCAATTCGCCGAAACGGTCAAGCGCGATACCGCACATTGGAGCGCGCTCATCCGATCCGAGGGAATCAAGGTGGATGAATGAACGAGCCCTGGGCCGAACGTGCTGCCATGCACCGGCCCAGGACATCCCACGCCAGACGGTGCGGCCGCGAGCGTTGCTTGAACACGCGACTCATTGTCTCGGAAGGACTGCCGCAGCGCCGGACGTCCCGTGCCGGTAGGGCAGGAAGATTTTCTCAAGCAGATCCACCGTCACGCGAACTCGCGGCACCATGCGCCGATTCTCCAGGAATACCGCGTAAAGGCCCTCACTTTCCACCGAGCAATCATCGAGGACGGGCAATAGCGCGCCACTGGCCAGGTCAGGGGCGACCAGGATCGAATTGCACTGAATCAGCCCCACCCCTGCGAGCGCGGCCTGGCGCAAGGCAACACCAGAGTTGACCGTGAGCTTTCCCTGAGGCGGCACGGCAATGACAGATTGTCCCTGCTTGAAGGTCCATGGCCGAACCCGGCCATTGATGAGCAGCGCGATTCGTTCATGCTGCTGCAAATCCCCGACGGTCCGGGGCACGCCGTGAGCATTGAGGTATGCCGGCGAGGCACAGGTCACGCGCCGCGACTTGGCAAGGGGCTTCGCAATGACCCGGGAGTCTCTGGGCTCACCGATATGAACAACGACATCGAGGCGCTGCTCCAGGATGTCGGGAACTTCGTCCGAATATTGGACGTCCAGGACCAGCTCGGGATTTTTCGAGAGAAACTCGCTGAGCATGGGGGCCAAGTAGAGCTGGCCCATGGCGTATGGCATGCCAATGCGAACCTGCCCGGCAGGCTGGGCCCGTCTCAAGGCCACGGCTTGCTCCAACTCATCGACGCTTTGCAGCACCTTTTGCGCAATGTCGAGACACAGCTGCCCGTCATCGGTCAGCGCGACTCCATGCGTATTTCGCTGCAGAACCCTGATGCCAAGCCACTGTTCCAGGGCGGCGATTTTCTTGGTCACGGCGGAAGGGCCCAGGGCCAGGGCATTGCCCGCTCGCGTGAAACTACCCGTCTTCGCCACTTCAGCAAAGGCTATTAGCGCCGCCAACTTGTCCATGATCCTCCCTTGGGCCGCACGGTCGAAGACGGGCCAGACAAGCCACCCCCTGGCCCCGCCCTGGCATGTGCACCTCTATGGCACAAGCGTTGTGCCATAAGCTATCAACCCGACGGCATCGTTCGCCATTAGGATTACTGCCGTATCCGGTTGCCACACCCGCATCCGGCAAATCAAACCAATGGGTCAAGAATGACAGCCAATCCAACCGCTGCCAGGGGACGAGTGCGCAGGGTCGTCACCGGGCATGACGAAACGGGCAAGGCCATCGTCATCTCCGACGACGTGGCCCCCTTCCTGCATGAGTCCACGGCCCGGCCCGGGTTCTGGTCCAATGATATTTGGCGCACCACCGAAAGCCCCGCACGGATCTCCGCCAGGCCTGAAGACCCAACGCCGGGCCCCCGCCGGCAACTTCCCCACCGAAACGGGAGTGTCATTCGCGTCAACCATTTCCCGCCGGACCGCCAGAACCTGGATCCGGCAACGATCGCACGGGAGTTCGAGGCGCTGGGCAACCGCGCCGCGTCGGCGGCGGCCCGCGGCCCGGTGCGGCATGCCATGATGCATCGCACCGAGACCATTGACTATGCGGTGGTACTGTCCGGCAAGATTGTCATGGTGCTCGACGACACTGAAGTCGAGCTGAATGCGGGCGACATCGTGGTGCAGTGTGGCACCAACCATGCCTGGAGCAATCGTTCCGACCAGCCCTGCACCATTGTGTTCATCCTGCTGGACGGAGCTTTCGATGCAGACCTGCGCGCGCTATTGGAAGGCTCCGGCACGCCGGCATAGGGCTGCCTACGCGAGCTCGAAAACGATGTCCTGCGCGCCCTCCCACAGCGTTTTTACTCCCAGCGCGCGCAGGTTTTCCTTGCCTTCGACGATGGTCAGGAAATGGTTGCCCGCCAGCTGGCCCATCTTGCTCGCGAACATGCAGCTGCCGTAGGCCATGATGATCTCGGTCTCGCTGTAGCCGCCGGGATAGAAAAGGATGTCCCCCACAGACGGATGGCTGGTGTGGTTTTCGAAGCCAACGCCCAGCTGGAACTCGCCCAGCGGGATCCAGCACCCCTCACCGCTCCAGCGCACGTGAATCAGCTTCTGCTTGTAGGGCAGCAGCTTCATGAACGCGGCCACGGTCTGCGGGGCGTCGGGATGCGTTTCGGCGATGAAAGTGTATTCGGCGGCGCGGATGCGGATTCTCGTCGTCATGGTCGTTTGCAAAGAGTCAAAAGGCCGGCCGGGATGAGGCCACGGGACGGCGCTGATTCAGTTTAATCCCCGGGCACCCCCGGGGGCGGAGCACCCAGGCGAAGGCCGTGGCTAGGCGGCCGGTGCCGGATCGGGATCTCCGATCCACTTCGTCACCGTGGGCGCCTTCCATGCCGCCAAGCCGTCGAGCAGCGCGCCGGGATCGGCTTCGACGACGATCATGTCGCGGTGCTCTGGCTTCATGAACCCCTCGGCGACGGCATGGCTGAGCATGGCGCGCATGGGTTCATAAAAGCCGCGGACGTTCAGGACCCCGCATGCCTTGGTATGGTCGCCGAGCTGGGTGAGCGTGGCTGCCTCGAACAGTTCCTCGAGCGTCCCCAAGCCGCCCGGCATGGCAATGAACGCATCTGCCAGTTCCGCCATGCGGGCCTTGCGCGCGCGCATGTCGGGCACGATCTCATGCGAGGACAGGCCTGGATGAAGGTGGCCGCGCTCGTGCAGGCGCCGGTTGATGATGCCCGTCGCCTGCCCTCCGGCCTGCAGCACGGCATCGGCCATGATGCCCATCAAGCCTTTGTGCGTCCCGCCGTAAACCAAGGTCAGGCCCCGGGCGGCAATCTGTTCGCCCAATTGCCGCGCGGCCTGCGCGTACGCGTCCGAAAATCCGATATTCGAGCCGCAGAAGACTGCGACCCGAGCCAATGTTACTGCCGTAGTGTTCATTCGATTTCCCATCGCCAAGCCCGCGGCACGCCGCCGCGGGCCGGCGCGTCATGCCATGGCCATGTCGTTCTTGCGCTGTGCCCACCCGGTCAGCCTGATCTCGATCAGGGCAGAAATCGCATACAGCGCGACCCCCAGCACGGCGAGGATGACCAGTCCGGCGAACACGAGGGGAACGTCGAAGTTGCCGCTGGCGATCATCATGACGTTGCCGATTCCCTTGTTGGCGGCGACGGTCTCGGACAGCACGGTGCCGACGAACGACAGTGTAATGGCTATCTTCAGCGACGCGAACAGGTACGGCAGCGCGCGCGGCAGGCCCACGTTCCACAGCACGTCGCGCCGGCTCGCGCCCAGCACTTTCAGCACGTCCTCCAGCTCGGGCTCGGTATTGGCCAGGCCCGTGGCGACGTTCACCACTACCGGGAAAATGCTGATGACGAGCGAGGTCAGGATGGCCGGCATGGTGCCCGCTCCGAACCAGACCACGAAGATGGGCACCACCGCGACCTTGGGAATGCTGGAAAAGCCGACCAGCAGGGGATAGGCCACATCGTAGGCGAGCCGCGAAGAGCCGATGATCACGCCCAGCAGGATGCCCACCAATACGCCGAGCACGAAGCCCGTGACCGTCGTGTACAGCGTCTGCAACGTGTGAGGCCAGAGCAGTGGCATTTTCGACACCAGCACGGCTGCGATCTGCGAAGGACGCGGCAATACCAGGTCGGATACGCCCGTGGCCAGGCAGATCACTTCCCAGAGCAGAAAGAAGCCGGCCAATGCCAGCACGGACAGGACGCGTCGCTTCGCCTTGGGCGACAGCAGCGGTTTCTTCTCATCGCTCATGCGACTCTCCTTGGGAGGGCTTCGTCTTTCGGGGAGGCGGTCTCGGTTTCCGTGCGCGCATGGGCTATGCGCATGCGCAGCTCCTGGACCAGCGTGGCGAACTCGGGCGCATAGCTGCCCTCCAGCGTGCGCGGCCGTGCAAAGGCCACCTTCCGGTCTTCGAGGATGCGCCCGGGACGCGAGCTCATCACGCAAATGCGATTGGCGAGATAGGCGGATTCGCGCAAGTCGTGGGTCACTAGCAGCACCGTCGGCCGCTTGGCGATCCACAGGTCCTGCATGATGGCCCACAGCTCTTCGCGGGTGAACTGGTCCAGTGCACCAAAAGGTTCGTCGAGCAGCAGCAGCTGCGGATCGTGCACCAGTGCCCGGCACAGCGATGCCCGCTGCAGCATGCCGCCGGACAGCTGCCACGGGCGCTTGTCGCCGAAGCCCTTCAACCCTACTTGTTCCAGCAAGGCCTCGGCGCGGTCGGCGAACTCGCCTTTTTTCTTTCGCGCATACTCGGAGCGGAACGGCTGGACGATCTTGAGCGGAATCATGACGTTCTCGCGTATCGTCAGCCACGGCAGCATGGTGGGATTCTGGAACGCCAAGCCGATGCGCACGCGCGGCGTGTGCGGGTCGGCCGGACCGGCGCCCTTGGCACCCGCCTCGCGTCCGCCCACGATGACCCCGCCGGAACTGGGGTTCAGCAGCCCCGCCACCAGCTTCAAGATGGTCGATTTGCCGCAGCCGCTGGGCCCGACCAGCGCCACGAAGTCGCCTTGCTCGATGCCCAGGTCGGTATGGTCGAGCGCCAACGTACCGCCGCCGTAGCGCAGCGTCACATCGGCCAGTTCGATGAAAGGTTTGGTCATGGTTTCATTCCCTGAGGAAAGGCGGAGCATCGACACGCAAGATGGCGGCCACCGGCCCGCCCCCGGGCGGGCCCTGGTGTTCGGCGCCGCCCGAAACGTACAAGGCGGTGTACCCCGCTACGGAGGCGAGCACGCCGCCGACGGCCGCCCGCGCATGGCGGGTTGCATTGATGTCCGAATCGTTCAGCATGGTGTGGCGCTGTCCGCGCACGAGACCGTCGGGGCTGGCCTCGGCCTTGGCGAGCAGATTCACCAGCCGCTGGCCGAGCGCCTGCGCGTCCCGGTCCGGATCGAGGCCGAAGGCTTCGCGCAGCATGGCGCGCACGCTTGCCGCGTCCACGGCATCGCGCATCAGCGTATGCGCGATGCGATACGGGGACAGGCTGCCCTCTGCCTCGCCGAGGACGATGACCACGTTGCCCTCGAGCTCGATGCCTGCCGACACCGATGCCCGCGCCGACCACAGCGACCAGTCATTCAGCACTGAGGCATCGGCTATCCGCTCGCGCGGGACTTCGCCCGTCGCAGCGGCCACGCCCAGCGCGGAGGCGCCGCGCGAATAGCCCATGGATTCGTAGGTATCGCGCGTGACCGGGTCCAAGCCGCGCGCGAGCGCGTCGTTCACCTTTGCCGAGGTCAGCAGCGGGCATTTCACCTGCACGAAATGCACATCCTGCGCCGATGTGATGCCCGCATCGGCCATGGCCGCCCGCACCGCCTGGGCGGTGGCATCGACCTGCGCCGCGCGGCCGATTTCCTCCGGGGCGAAATCCCGCGTGTGGGCGATGCCCACCACGAGACGCTTCCCAGGAGAAGACGGCTCCACGCCATCAGCGAAGCGGCGCGTGAAGACCGTGAAATGCGGCGACAGCACGCCCTCGGTGCCCCCCGACATCACCAGCGCCACGCGCGACTCGACCTCGGCTGGCGCACAATCGAAGTATGGCGCGAGGAAATGACACCAGCTGACTGCCGCGTATTCGCGCGTGTGGTCGTTCACGCAGCCGTTGCCCTCGGTCTTGCCCATCACCGCGACGATGTCGCGTGGGTCGAGCTCGCCGGCATCCACCAGCGCCTGCACCCCGGACAAGTCGCCTGGGCCCCGGCACGACACGCGATGCACGCCGACGATCTGCGGCCTGCCCGTGGCTATTGCGTCGCTCATGCTGCCTCCCGACGCGGCGTCGCCGTAGGGGGTACGCCTGCAGGCGTGGCCAGGATGTTCGACATGTAGGTTTCCATGTTGCGGGGCGCGGGGTCCGGCATGCGCTGCACGTCCTTGACCGATCGCCCCCAGCCCGCGGCCTCTTCGACCAGGCGGCCGTCGCGCACCACGAAGCGCCCGCGGACCAGGGTGTGCAAGGGATAACCTTTGACGACGCGGCCGTTCCAGGGCGAGATCTTGCTGATGCTGTGCAGCTTGCCCTCCGAGAGGACGCCTTCGCGCTCGAGATCCACGATCGCGATGTCGGCATGGGCCCCGACGGCGATCACTCCCTTCTTGCCGTACAGCCCCCAGGCCTTGGCCGGGTTAGCGGCGCTCCAGCGCACGTAGTCCATGAGGCTCGCGCGGCCACGATTGATTTCGGTCAGCATGAGCGGCATCTGGGTCTCGACCCCCGGGAACCCGCAGTCGCATTCCCAGATATTGGCGCGGCTCTTTTCCTCGGGCGTGTGCGGGGCATGATCGGTCGCGATCATGTCGATCACGCCTTCTACGAGCGCATCCCAGAGCGGCTGGTTGTGATGGGCTTCGCGTATGGGCGGATTCAGCCGCAGAATGCCGCCCAGGCGGGTCATGTCGCCGGTATTGAGCAGCAGGTATTGCGGGCAGGTCTCGACCGTGACGTCCACGCCGCGCCGCTTGGCCTCGCGCAGCAGGAATAGGGAGTCGCGCGAGCTGTGATGCGCAATGTGCACGCGCGCGCCGGTCCACTCGGCCAGCGCCAGCACGCGGCCGATGGCCTCGATCTCGCACACTGCCGGGCGCGAGGCCAGGTGTGCCAGCGCATCGATGCGCCCTGCCGCCTCCATGCGCTGCTGGCGGCGCGCCATGATGGAGGAATTCTCTGCGTGCACGACGGTGCGGATGCCGAGCGGAGCGAGCTTCTCGAAGCCCTCCAGCAACGCCCCGTCAGTGGGAGCGGGCAGGTTGCCGAAGGTATTGCCGACGAACGCCTTGAAGCTCGTCACGCCCGCCTCGAGCAGCTCCTCGAGCCGCTCTATCGTGTCGTCGCCGAGCAACCCGTGGATGCCGTAATCGACGTAGGACGACTCCGCGGCCCGCTGCTTGATGCGCAGCGCTTCCACCGTCCCGGTGGGAGGATTGGTGTTAGGCATTTCGAAAACGGTGGTGACCCCGCCGCAGGCCGCCGCCGCGGAGCCGCTCTTCCATGTTTCCTTGTGCGGATAGCCCGGATCGCGGAAATGCACGTGGCTATCGATCGCGCCCGGCAAGAGGTACAGGCCGTCGGCCTGGAAGGTCTCCCGCGCGGGTGGCATGAGGTCGTCGTGTCCGAGGGCCACGATTTCCCCGGCGGCGATCGCGACCGACGCCTCGACGATGCGATCGGGCGATACGACTTTTCCGCCACGGATGACCAGGTCTACTTCTTTCATGTCGACTCTCCGTTACAGCGCAGCCCAACCGCCGTCGACGGGCAAATCCACGCCGGTAATCTGGCGCGACACGTCGCTGGCAAGAAAGAGGCAGGCCATGGCCACGTCCTCGTCGGTAGAGACGCGGCGCAGTGCATAGTCGGAGGCATGGCGCGCCATGGCCTCCTCGACGGAGATCCCCAGGCGCTTGGCCATGTCGGCGCAGACCTTTTCGCGAAAGCGCGGGCCGTCCACCATGCCCGGTGCAACGCAGTTGACGTTGATGTTGTGCGGGCCGGCCTCCAGCGCGAAGCTCTTGGTGATTCCGCGCAGCCCCCATTTCGAGGCGGAATAAGCCATGCGCCCGGCCCGGCCGCGCATGCCGAAGGTCCCGCCGACGTTGACGATCTTGCCGTAGCGCCGGGCGATCATGCCTGGCAGTACGGCACGCATGGTGTTGAAGCAGCCTTTCATGTTCAGGCCGACGATCTCGTCGAACTCTTCGGCGGTCGTCTCCCAACCGGTCTTGCCGATCGGGCCCGATCCGCCCGCGACGTTGACCAATATGTCGACCCGGCCGAAGGCCTCTGCGGCTGCCCGCCCCAAGGCTTCGGCCTGGGCGGCGTCGGTCAGGTCGCATGGGACCACCTTGGCGCGCACGCCCAGGGCCCGCGCCTCGGCGGCGACTGGCTCGATGGCGCCTACGTCCCGGCCGGCCAGCACTAGCGCACATCCTTCCCTGGCGAATGCGAGCGTGATCGCCCGCCCCATGCCCTTGGCCGGCCCGGTGATGACTGCCACTTTGTCTTTCAGCTGCAAATCCATGTCGAATCTCTCGGTGAATGCGGTGATGCGCCGCGCCGCCTCGTCGCGGCCGGCGGGCGACGCGCAGGTGTTGCTCAGAAATGCGTCAGCCGCTCGTCGCGCGGAGGCAGGAAGCTGCGGTCGAACACGGCGGACGGAGCCGGCGAATTGCTCAACCCGTTGGCCTGGACCACGAGATCGATGGCGCGCTTCATGCGGGCGTCATCGACGTCTCCCAGGCCGAATTTCGCGATCTCGGGATGGCTCATGTCGCGCTTCATCGTGGCCAGCAATTTCTCTTTTTCGAGTTCGGCCTTGAGCAGCGGCTCGCGCTTGAGCACTGCGGCGATGCCGGCGTCAGGATCGGCCACGACGTCCTTGATGGCCTTGTTCAGGGCACGCAGGAAGCCCTTGACCGCCTCGGGGTGCTCCTTGGCGAACTTGCGCGAGAACATGATCGTGTTGGAGTAGAGATCCAGGCCGTAGTCTGCGTACTTGATGAACCGCATGTCCTTTTCGGGATCCATGCCGGTCAGCTTGGCAGCGAACCAGATCGTGTTCACATAGCCGAATATGCCGTCCACCTGGTTGCGCAGCAGCATCTGCTCGCGCAGGTTGGGCGCCATGTTGTTGATCTTGACCTTGCCTGCGTCGATGCCGGTCATCTTGGCGAAGGTGGGGAACAGCTTGAGCGCTGCATCGGTGGCTGGCCCGCCCAGCGTGCGGCCTTCGAAGTCCTTGGGTGCCTTGATCGGGCTGTCCTGCTTGACCGCCACCGCGAACGGCGCGACGTTGTAGAGCATGTAGACGCCGACGGGAGCATCGTCAGGCCGGCGCGCGGCGAACTCGATCAGCGCATTCATGTCGCCGAACGCGGCCGTATACGTGCCGGCAGCCACCTTGGGCACGCCGGCGGCCGAGCCTTCCCCCTGGTCGATCTGCACGTCCAACCCCTCCGCCTTGAAATAGCCGCGCTCCTGTGCCAGGAAGAACCAAGACTGCGCTCCTTCGTATTTCCAGTTCAAGGTCAGCTTGATCGGTGTCTGGGCGCTGGCTGCGGAAGGCAATACGGACAAGCACAGCGCCAGTGCGGCAGCACCCGCGGCGCAATGGGCGATTTTCTTGAAACGGTCGATCATGGAACGGCTCCTAGAGGACGGAGGAAGATGAGCGCCCCGCAGATGAAGGGGCGAGGGCAGTCAACGCACTGGCGAGGTCGCGCGCGGTGGCGACGAAACCATGCAGTTGCTTGACCAGGAAATGAATGGCCTGGGTGACGTAATCGGGAGAAGGCGATCCGCAGGCGTCCGCGAGCAGGATGTTGTCGTAGCCGAGGAAACCTGCGTCCTGCAGTGTCGAGAACACACAGCGGTCGGTATTGACGCCGGCATAAAAGAGCGTCGTGACGCCCTGCAGGCGAAGCAGGCTATCGAGCTCGTTGTCCCAGAATCCGCTGAGCCGGTGCTTATAGACGGTCACGTCGGCATCGGCCACGGGTAGTTCATCGACGACTCGCGCGCCCCACTCCCCGGGCACGACGCTGCGCCCGCGATCGTTCGGCGAACGCTCCGCATAGCCCACGCCGTCGGCCGTGCGCTTGCCCTTGAACTGGATAGTGGGACTTAGGTTGAGCCGGTCCGCACGCACTCCCCAGTTGAGCCAGATGACCCTGCCGCCCGCCGCGCGCCAGGCCGGCAGCAGCTCCGCGATGACAGGGATGGGGGCGCGCATGGGAGAGACATCGATTCCCTTCTGCCCAAACCAGCCGTCGGCGTGGCAGAAGTCGTTCTGCATGTCGATCACGATCAGCGCGGAACGCGCCATGTCGAATTCCAGCGCCTGGCCATCCGCAACGAGGCGCACCGGGCGCGGTTCCCGCAGTGGGCGAACGAGGCTCAGGCAATCGGCCCGCTGTGTCCATGCGTTGTCCGGCGAGGGGCCGAAGCTGGGAAAGGTGGAAACGGGTGCACTCATGGTCTCGGCAGTAGATGATCGGGCAAGCCCGGAACGTGAATTGCTCTCTGTCCAATGCAATGACCGTACCCGTCCAACCTCTTTTAGCGATTCAGTTCAATGCCATTTAACGGACTAGCCGTTGCCGATCCAGCAACGATCCTCCATTTCGCCGGGCTGCTTTGGGCCGGGCTGGAAACTGCGCGCGACGCGCACGCGCTACCGCGCACACCGCAAGAGCGCGCACGATGCTCCTCCGCCCTGCCCCCAGCGCACCAACACGAGGCAAAGCGCCCGCCATTGGGCCGTGCGAGCCACGAATCGGTGCATCCCTTGGCCTCATCCTCTCCCTCTCGCCCGCTATGAACCACCTTCGCTTTCTTCGCTACGTCGACGAGGTCGCACGCGTCGGGTCCATCCGGCA
This sequence comes from Pigmentiphaga sp., assembly GCF_019689535.1. Lineage (GTDB taxonomy): Bacteria > Pseudomonadota > Gammaproteobacteria > Burkholderiales > Burkholderiaceae_B > Pigmentiphaga. Next base: position 10,593 of record NZ_JADGHH010000014.1, on the reverse strand, counting down.
AGCCGCCGAAAGGCTTCATGTCGCGCCATCCGCCGTCAATCGCCGCATCCAGGACCTGGAAGAAGAACTTGGCGCTCCCATCTTCGAACGCCTGCCACGCGGCATGCGCCTGACCGCCGCCGGCGAGCTCTTCGTGCGCTACATACGCAGCCGCGCCGCCGAGCTCGAAGGTGTCCGGTCACAAATCGAGGAACTCAAGGGAAAGCGCCGGGGAACGGTACGCATCGTTGCCAGCCAGGCCCTAGCGCCCGCCTATCTTCCCGGCGCGGTCGCGTCCTTCCGCGCGACGCATCCGCTCGTCGCGTTCGAAGTCACCATCGGCGACCATTTGCAGGCACTCGCGGCATTGCGCGGCTTCAACGTCGATCTGGCCCTGGTATTCAATCTCTCCCCAGAGGCCGATATCGAGGCCATCAGGCAGTTCGACCAACCCCTGGTCGCGCTCATGCACCGCGATCATCCGCTGGCCAAGCGGCCTAATTTGTATTTGCGCGATTGTGCGGACTATCCGGTGGTGCTGCCGAACCGGGACATAGGCGGACGCCAGCTGCTTGAAAGATTCATGATGCGCAGCTCAGTCAAGCTGCAGCCCATGGTGGAAAGCAACTCCTTCGAGTTCCTGCGCGGCTGCCTGTATCACCAGCATGCCATTTCTTTCCAAATCGCCATCGGCGCCGTCACGGAGGGCGGGGAACTCATCGCGCGACAGTTGGAAGACCGGCACTTCCCCAAAGGCAAGCTGGTGCTCGCGTGCCTGCGGCACAGGCAGCTGCCGGTGATCGCGCATGCCTTCATCGAGCACATCCAGCAAACGCTGGCAGGGGAATGACCCGCCGCCAGCGGGCGTCAGGAAACGCGCAAAGGTCCCGCCACCTGCACGCCCCGCTTGAATACGGCAAGCCGGGCGGCCTGCCGCAATATCGCGTCCGGGGCAGAAGTCGCGTCCAGCAGCACCAGGTCTGCCCGGCAGCTCGGCTCGAGCCCGTAGTCGGCAAGACGTAGCATGCGCGCCGCGTTGTCGGTCATGGTGCGCCAGATCCGCTCCAGCCCCGCGTTGTGCAGCTGGTTCGTGATCTGGGCGAGCAGCAGCATGGCCTTGAGCGGATCGGCGTCGCCATAGCGCACGAAGGGATCGCGCAGGTTATCGGTGCCGCAGGCGACGTTGACGCCCGCCTCCATCAGCTCCAGCACCCGGGTCAGGCGGATGCGGGTGGGCAGCACGCAGACGTTCACTCCAGCGCGGCGGACTGCGTCGATGGCATCGGCCGCCTCGGCATCGCTCACCATCGCCAACGAAGCGATATGTGAGACCGAAACCCGGCCTTGCCATCCCTGCTCCACGGTCTTGCGCGCCACATACGGCAGGGTGAAAGACTCTGGCGTATCCCAATTATCGAGGTGATAGTCGATGTCACAGTCGTAGCGCGCAGCAAGCGCGAAGCTCTCGTCGACCTGCCGTTCGGGATCGGAAGGCCACAGCGCACGGTTGACGTTTCCGCCCACGATGCGCACGCCGGCCTGCAGTGCCTGCTCGATATAGGGCGCCGCGCCGTCTTCCATGGTGCCTTCGGTCTCGAACCAGCCTTCCTGCGGAAAGGCGATGAGCTGGACATCCACTTTTCCAGCCATCGCGCGCGCGGCGGCCTGCACGCCCGCCACCGCCCGCAAGCCGACGTAGCGGTCCGCCTCGCAGTGCGTGCGCGCCACCGTCGTGCCGTGCGCCAGCCCCCATTGCAGCGAGGTCTCCGCGCGTGTTGCGACATCTTCCTCGGTGAACGCAGACTTCAAGCGGCGCACGGCACGTATCGCCGCCTCCAGGTTGGACGCGGCCACCGCATCGCTTACCCTGTCGCCGGTGAGCGCCTTGTCGACATGGACGTGAGGATCGACGAAAGCCGGCGACAACAAGCGGCCGCCGGCATCCCAGGCGCCGGCATGGCCGCCGCCCTCGCCCTCCGGGCTGATCTCGCTGATGCATCCGGCCTCCACCGTCACGCGCCAGCGACCTTCGCGCCCGGGCAGGGATGCATTGCGGATGCTCCAGGCATCCCGTGGCTCAGGTGCGCTCGTCATAGCGGCAGCTTGACCGTGCGGTCGGCCTTGGGCGGCAGGAAGCGGCGGTTGAAGACTTCCTCCGACGCTGGCTTGCGAGGCAGGCCATAGCTATCGGCGATCTGGTCGATGGCGCGCGCCATGCGTTCGTCGCGGATGTCGCCCAGGCCAATTTCCGCCACCTCGGGCGTTAGGACCGAATGCTTCAGGACGTACAGCATGCGGCGCTTCTCGATGCTTTTGTCGATCAGCGGCTCATTGCGCGCCAGGTTGTCGATGCAGGCGTCCGCCGCGGCGATGCAGTCCTTCAGCGCACGGTTCACGGCCCGGACCAGGCCTTCTACGGCGCCCGGTTGCTCTGCGAGCAGCTTGGAGGAAACGAGCAAGCCGTTGCTGTACAAATCAAGGCCGTTGTCGTTGTAGAAGATCCAGCGTATGTCTTTGTCCGGATCGACTTGCTGTGCGACCAAGTTCATATAGCTGGTCGCCGCGAACACCGCAGAAGCATCGACCTGGCCGCGCAGCAGCATTTGCTCCTGCAGGTTGGGCGCCATATTCGTCCACTTGACCTTGCTTTCGTCTATGCCGTTGCGCTTGGCAAGCGCGGAGAACACTTTCAGCGCCGCTGCGCCTGCGGGCGAGCCCAAGGTCTTGCCTTCGACGTCCTTGAGCGTCTTGATCGGTCCGTTGGCCTTGGTGATCAATGCGAACGGCGCCTGGTTGTACAGCATGTAGACCATGACGGGCGCCTCGCCCGGCTTGGACGCGGCATTCTGGATAATCGCATTCACGTCTCCCACGCCCGCGTGATAGCCGCCCGACATGACACGCGTGACGGCCGCGGCGGAACCGTCGCCTTGGTCTATCGTCACGTCCAGGTTGGCTTCCTTGAAATAGCCCTTGTCCTTGGCCCAATAGAACCAGGCGTGCACGCCTTGGATCTTCCAGTCCAGCATGAACTTGATCTTGGTGGGAGCTTGGGCGGCGGCCGGCAGAGCGCACGCGAGCGCGAGCAGACCGGCCCCTACGGTAAACCAGCGAGACATCAGCATGGATCGGTTCCTTCAATGGGTTGCGCCCCGGAAGACATGCTTGCCCGCTCAGTGGAGCGGCAGGATGCCCTCACTTGGTGCGTGCGGCGTCCTGTTCCTGGGCCATGCGCCGATCCATGCACGCCCCATGCCAGGCTGCGCGCACAAGCCCTGCTTTTTTGCGGAAATCCCGTTGCCGTTCCGGCAACGGATGCCAGGCCTGCCTAACCAGGGGGCACAGCGCGTGGCTGCGCCGACGGCGGGCGACGTGTCCGCCGGGACGCCGGCTGGAGCACCCGGCCGGCAGTCATGCCGCGAGGGTGAACAGCACCGCGCGCATCCTCGTTCCAACGCCTGTGAACAGGTGCGGCGACAACGGCAGCCACACGCCGCCGCGCGCTTCGACCAAGGGCCGCAGAATGCGGCCCTGGCTTGCGCCGTCGGCGCAAATACCGACGAGGCGACCGCCGGGCTCGAGAAAGCCCAGGGCGTGCAGGATATGCGGGACATCAGCGCCATGGGCGAGCGGAGGATGGATGAGAATGCGGGGAAAGCGCCCGACGCGCGCCGGGGTCAACCCGAGGAAATCGCCGTGATGCACTTCATCGGCCAAGCGCTCACGCAGATCTGCCGCCATGGCGTGATTGACCTCCACCGCCGCGTAAGTAAGGCTCAAGCCGAACTTCCGACGCGCTGCGCGCAGCAACGAGCCCGTGCCCGCGCTGGGATCCAAGATCCGCTGGCCGGGCTCGATGCCGGCCAGTTCGACCATCTCGTCGGCGAGCGCATCCGGCGTCTGGAAAAAATCGGCCGAACTGGCGCCTTGGGGGAGCCGGTTCGCCGGCCCGCATGGCCGGCCAGCGGGCCTTCGCCCTACCGGGACGCTATGCAGCGTCGTCAGGCGCTCCGCCCCGGATGAAACCGCCGCCCATAGCGTGCTCCGAGCCAAGTGAGGAAAGGCATGGAGCGGAAGGGGATGGGGGCCGGGCCCTTCGGCCTGGGGCTCCTCCGGTTTGCGTCCCGCCGGCGCCGGCCTGGGAGCGAGGAAGACCGATATCGGGTCAGAGAAAATCACGTGCAACCTGATGATCGATGATGCCGGCGCACGCGACCCAACGTCCTCCCGCCCGTAGCCGGGAACGTCGCAACCATGCGCCCGCATCGTTGCGGCAAAGACTTGTCAAGTTCCGGTATTGTGCCGCGGTTCACCTAACAGCGCGCTGAATGAATTCTGGTGCGGCACGCCCGATACGCAGGGCGCTGGCGGACGCACGCGGCAATAAGACGAAGGACGGAATCATCCGCTATTCATCGTTCACCAAGAACAGGCGCCTGTGCTCCTTGATGGCGTAGCGGTCCGTCATTCCGGCGATGTAGTCGGCGATCGCGCGGGCCTGGTCCACGCTGGCGCGCGATTGGTATTGCGGGGGCAGCAAGCGCGGATCGTCGAGAAAAGCCTTGAACAGGTCGCGCAAGATGCGCTTGGCCTTGGTGGTCATGCGCAGCACGCGATAGTGCCGGTAAAGGTTGTCGCGAAGGAACTGCTTGAGTTCGTCGGCTTCGGCCCGGATCTCGGCGCTGAACCCCACCAGTGGCGGCGCCTGCCGCACGTCGTCGATGGAGGCAGGCTTGTGCTCCGCGATGCGCGCAGCGGTGGTCTCGGTCAGGTCGATGATCAAGGTGTTGATCATGCGCCGCACGGTTTCGGTGATCGCCCGTCGCTCTGCCAGCCCCGGATAACGCGCCACCACCTCAGCATAATGGCGATCGAAAATCTTCACCTGCCGCATTTGCTCGAGCGTGATGAGCCCCGAGCGCAAGCCGTCGTCGATGTCGTGGTTGTTGTAGGCGATCTCGTCCGACAGATTGGTGAGCTGCGCTTCGAGCGAGGGCTGGGTGCGATTCAGGAACCGTTCGCCTACGTCGCCCAGCTGGGCAGCCCGGCTCAGCGAGCAGTGCTTCAGGATGCCCTCGCGCGTCTCGAAACACAGGTTCAGCCCGTTGAAATCCCCGTAGCGCTCCTCCAGCTCGTCCACGACCCGCAGGCTCTGCAGGTTGTGCTCGAAACCGCCCGAACCAGGCGCGAACTCCCGCATGCATGCGTTGAGCTCGTCCTGCCCGGCATGGCCGAAAGGCGTGTGGCCGAGGTCATGAGCCAGGGAAATGGCTTCGACGAGGTCCTCGTTCAGGCCCAGATTGCGGGCCACGGAGCGGGCGATTTGCGCGACCTCGAGGCTGTGGGTGAGCCGCGTCCGGAATAAGTCGCCCTCGTGGTTCACGAACACCTGCGTCTTGTATTCCAGGCGCCGGAAGGCGTTGGAGTGAATGATGCGGTCGCGGTCGCGCTGGAACTCGGTGCGCCCTTGCGGCGAAGGTTCGGGATGGCGCCGGCCGCGCGTGGCAGCCGGGTCGGCGGCATACGGAGCGAGGACTTGCGGCATGGACGTAAGGGCTCCTCCGAAAGAAGAAATGGGTCAGGCGAGAATGCTTGGCTGCTCGCCTGCCGTTTTGGCGACCGTCCGGTCCAACACCTGCCTGACCAGGGCTGCCTCGACCGGCATGCGGACCGCTTCGCCCAGCCTCGGCAACAAGATGTACCGGATCTGGCCCGCCTCGGTTTTCTTGTCGCCCTGCATCAGGTCGAACCAGCGCTCCGTCCCGAGGTCGGGCGCATAGGCCGGGCAGCCGATGGCAAGCACCAGGGCGCGGATGCGCTCGGCGTCGGCTTGCGGCAACCCGGCAGCCAGCACCGACAGCTCGGCCGCCTGCACCATGCCGCAGCCCACGGCCTCGCCGTGCAGCCATGCGCCGTAGCCCAGCCCGGCCTCGATGGCGTGGCCGAACGTATGGCCGAAGTTCAAGATGGCGCGCAGCCCTGTTTCGCGCTCGTCCTGCGAAACGACGAAGGCCTTCAGTTCGCACGAACGCGCGATGGCTACGGACATCGCCTCCGGCTCCAGCGCGCGCAAGTCCCGCGCATGCGCCTCGCACCACGCGAAAAAGTCCGCGTCCAGGATGGCACCGTATTTGATGACCTCCGCCAGGCCGGCCGACACCTCCCGCGCCGGCAGCGTACCCAGCACGTCGGTGTCGATCTCTACCGCGATGGGCTGATAGAAGGCGCCGATCATGTTCTTGCCGATGGGGTGGTTGACGGCCGTCTTGCCGCCCACGGAGGAATCCACCTGCGACAACAGCGTGGTCGGCACCTGGATGAAACGAATGCCACGCATGTAGACCGCCGCGGCAAAACCGGCGATATCTCCCACCACGCCGCCGCCGAGCGCCACGATCACGGCCTTGCGGTCGCAGTGGCGGGCGAGCATGGCGTCGAAGATCCGATTCAGCGTCTGCCAGTCTTTGTATTGCTCGCCGTCGGGCAATTCGATGCGCAGCACCGGCCGCCCGGAGGCTGCGAGCGCCCGCTCGGCACGTTCGGCGTAGAGCGCGGCAATAGTGGGATTGGTCACCAAGACCAGCGTGGTGGCGTCGGCCGGAACGGCCTCGGCCAGGCGATCGAGACGTCCCGGGGCGATCCGTATGGGATAGCTCCCGCCCGGCGTCTCGACACGGACTTCTTTCATAGACACTCCAGCGGCGGCAATTCTGCGGGGTGGCGCACCTGCTTGTTGCATGAGGCCAGCAAGGGCAGGATGCGGTTGACCAGCTTCGGCACGGACCCCCTGCCCGTATCGATGATCAGGTCGGCGATCTCTTCGTACAACGGCTCGCGCTGCCGCAACAGGGCCGTAATGCGGCCCAGCGGATCGGGCGTCTGCAACAGCGGCCGATTGCGGTCGTAGCGCGTGCGCTCGTAGAGCTCCTCGGCGCGGGCACGCAGGTACAGCACGATGCCGCGCTCCTTGAGCATGCGCCGGTTGCGCTCGGCCAGCACGGCACCCCCGCCCGTGGCGAGCACGACGCCAGGAATGCGGCTGCACTCGTCCAGGGCATGGGTTTCGCGGCGTCGGAAGCCCTCCTCGCCTTCGAGCTCGAAGATGACCGGGACGCGAACGCCGCAGCGCGCTTCGAGCACTAGGTCCACGTCCAGGAACTCGCGCGACAAGGCCCGCGCGAGCCCGCGGCCGATGGTGGTCTTGCCGGCGCCCATCATTCCGACCAAGAACACGGGCGGCACGAATGCCGGACCGGCCGGCGCCGCGGCATCTGCCGCGCAGGGGTCGAAAGAGTCCTGGTCCACGAGCGGTTGGGCGGAAGCCACGAGAGAAACAATATCCCTGCATTATCCCGCAAGAGCGGCACGAGCGGAAAATCGGCGGCCGGGGGCCGGCACACCAACTGTTACAGGAACGCGGCCGCCGCGGAGCTGTCTACAAGCCGATTCGTGTCGATATTCCTATAATGGGTCTCGTCCTCGCACGAGAAACAGCTTCCTCATGTCCCGTATTCTCCTCAAGGTCGTCGGCGTCTTCGTCGGTCTGGCCATCTGCGGCGCCCTGCTGGTGAGCTTGGCCCTCGCCCTGGCCTATCCGAACCTGCCCGACCTGGACGCCCTCACCGATTACCATCCCAAGATGCCCCTGCGCGTCTACACCGCCGACAACACCCTGATCGGCGAATTTGGTGAAGAGCGTCGCAACGTCGTGCGCATCCGGGAGGTCCCGGACGTCTTGAAATCGGCAATTTTGTCCGCAGAAGACGACAGTTTCTACCAACATGGCGGCATAGACTGGACCGGCGTCATACGCGCCGCACTCACCAACCTGGTCAATTTTTCCAAGAGCCAGGGCGCGAGCACGATCACGATGCAGGTAGCGCGCAACTTCTACCTGTCCTCGGAAAAAACCTGGACTCGCAAGCTGTACGAAATCCTGCTCACGTTCAAGATCGAGGCCAACCTCACCAAAGACCAGATCCTCGAGCTCTACATCAACCAGATCTACCTCGGCCAGCGGGCGTACGGCTTCGCTTCGGCGGCTCGCATCTATTACGGCAAGCCCCTATCCGAGATCACCACTGCCGAAGCCGCCATGCTGGCGGGCATTCCCAAGGCCCCCTCGCGATACAACCCGGTGGTCAACCCGGCCCGGGCCAAGCTGCGCCAACAGTACGTCCTGCAGCGCATGCGGAACCTTGGGTACCTGACCGAAGCGGAATATCAGGCGGCGCTCGACGAGAAACTGAAAATCCGGCACCTGGGGGGAGAATTCGGCGTACACGCTGAATACGTCGCCGAACTCGCGCGCCAGCTCGTCTACGACATCTACAAGGAAGAAACCTACACCCGTGGGCTGAACGTCTACACGACGGTCGACCGTGACATGCAGGAAGCCGCCTACCAGGCGCTGCGCGAAGGCGTGCTCGACTATGAGCGGCGGCACGGCTACCGCGGCCCGGAAGGTTTCGTCGACTTGCCTGCCGGCATCGAGAACGACGCGGCCAAGCTGAACGAGGCCGTCGATGACGCGCTCGACGGCTACCCCGACAGCGACAACCTCCTGTCCGCCGTGGTGCTATCTGCCGATCCAAAGCTGGTGCGCGTAGCGCGCAGCTCGGGAGAAATCATCGACATCTCCGGCAAAGGCCTCCGTTTCGTCCAATCGGCCCTCTCGCCGAAAGCCCAGCCCAACGTGCGGCTGCGCCGCGGTGCCATCGTCCGCATCATCAAGACCGGCAATGAATGGGAAATCCTGCAATTGCCGCAGGTACAGGCGGCTTTCGTGTCGACCGACCCGCAGAACGGGGCGATACGCGCCATGGTGGGGGGCTTCGATTTCTACAACGGCAAGTTCAACCGCGTCACCCAGGCTTGGCGCCAGCCCGGCTCCAGCTTCAAGCCGTTCATCTACGCCGCGGCGCTCGAGCGCGGCCTCACGCCGGCAACCCTCATCTCCGACGATCCCTTCGTGCTGGAGGCTTCGGCCACCGGTTCGCAGCGTTGGGAGCCGAAGAACTACGACGGCAAGAACGACCCGCCGATGACCATGCGCCAGGGCCTGGCGAAATCCAAGAACATGGTGTCGATCCGCGTACTGCAGAGCATCGGGCCGCAATACGCACAGGACTACATCACCCGCTTCGGCTTCGACGCCGCGCGCCATCCGGCCTATCTCACCATGGCCCTGGGCGCCGGCTCGGTCACGCCTTTGCAGATGGCCGGCGCCTACTCGGTGTTCGCCAACGGCGGATACCGCGTCACGCCCTACCTGATCGAGAAAGTCACCGACAGCACCGGCCGCGTGCTGATGCAGGCCCGCCCGACCAAGGCCGGCGACCCGTCGCTGCGCGCGATCGATGCACGCACGGCCTTCATCGCCGACTCCATGCTGCGCGACGTGGTGCGCACGGGCACGGCCCGCGCCGCGCTCGCGCTCAAGCGCAAGGACGTGGGCGGCAAGACCGGTACGACCAACAACTCCGTGGACGCCTGGTTCGCCGGTTACACGCCCGGCCTGGTTGGCGTCGCCTGGCTCGGCTATGACCAGCCGCGCTCGCTGGGCACGCGCGAAACGGGCGGCGGGGCGGCCATGCCCATCTGGCTCAAGTTCATGCAACGCGCGCTCAAGAACATTCCGGAGCGCGAACAGCCGATGCCTCCGGGCATCATCGTGGAGAACGGCGACTATTACTTCGCCGAATTCCCGCCCGGCCAAGCCGTCGCCAGCGTAGGCCTGCCACCCCCGTCCGCCGATCCGATGTCGCGGCTCATCGACAGCCTGGGCAACCTGATCAACGGTGGAGACAACGGCGGGGCACGCGGCTCGGGTGGCGGCGGCACGCGGCAGGACTCGTATCTGCCGTAGGCGGGAGCGGGGGACCAGCGCCCAGACTGCCAGCCCTGTTACCGCACCGGCAGAGGCTCGACGACGATCTGCGTCCCCGACTGCTCGGAGCAAATCCGTGACAACGCTTCCGCCAGCTCCTCCCCGCTGCGGGTATCCAGCCACTTGCCGTCCTTCAGGCGATAATGGAAGCCGCCGCTGCGTGCAGCAACCCACATCTCCTGCTTGGGCGCCTGGCTGTTGATCACCGCCTGGCTCCCGTCCGCAAAGGTCAGGGTCAACACATTGCCGTTGCGCGTGGCCTCGATGTCGATGTCGCGCTCTTCGAACCAGGCGTCGGCCTGCCGCTCGATGGAATCCAGGATGGCCTCGGCCAAGGCAAGAAATTCGCTTTCGTTCATAATTTCCACTATGTCCGACATGAAACTACCGCGCGCTCCGCACGCTACATGCCCAGACCCCTCGTTGGTTGCTGATACTGGCATTGTAGCCAGCGCGCACGCTTGCCCGCGCCGCACCGGCCGGCGCTGGGTCGCCGTCGCCGCGGCCGCGGCGGCCCTGGGCATGGCTAGCGGCTGCGGCATCAAGGGGCCGCTCTACCTGCCGCAGAGAGCGCCGGCCGCCACCGAACCCGCCGCGCCGCCTGCCCAGCCGGACGCGGCCAAGCCTTCCGGCAATGCCAACGACATTTCCCGGCGCAACGAATCGATTTCGCACACTCCTCTGACACAATGACCACCCCAGCTCCCCTGCCGACCCCCGTCGGC
>NZ_JADGHH010000178.1 GCF_019689535.1 Pigmentiphaga sp. | reverse complement strand
CCCAGGATGAGGGGCCACTTCCAGATGCGCATCATCGGCGAAGGCATCATCAATTTGCCAATAAAAAAATAGAAAGGCAAATAGTAATGATTTTTATTTATAAAATAAATACCTAGGGGGTGCGATTGTTCGCAGGTGGGCAAATCGCATCGGGAACGCGGCCGATTCAGGGGGCCGGCATGCGCCCTACGTAGCGGGTCACGAATGCCGGCCCCTTATGGCCTTCGCCTTCGTTCAGGACCACTTCGCCTTCCCATGCCACGACTTCCTCGAGCAGCGGGGAGAAATCGGAGCGTATGGCGGCGAGGTCGGACAGCATGTCGACCTCGCGCGGTCCGCCGCTCGGATAGTCGAGTTGGCGGGGATGAAAGCACTCAAGGATCAGCCAGCCCCCGGGGGCGAGCGCGCGGGCGAGCCGGCGGTGGATCCCGGGGCGGACGGCCGAGGGAAGGTGCACGAAAATCAGGGCCACGCCGGAGCAGGTCGCCGCCGGTGGCGACCAATCGGCGAGATCGGCATGCAAGGTGGTGATGGTGATGCCGCGCAGGGAGGCCAGCGCCAGAGCCTTGTCCAGGCCGACCTGGGAACTATCCACCGCGAGCACCTGGTGGCCCCGCTGCGCCAGCCAGACGCTGTTGCGGCCCTCGCCGTCGCCCGGCAGGAGCACGCGGCTGCCCGCCGGCAGGCGAGGCTCCTGTTCCGCCAGGAAACGGTTGGGCTCAGTGCCGTACTTATATCCGGGTCGTGAGTACCGTTCGTCCCAGGTCTTCATGCCGCCATTCCTCGGTTACTCCTCCTCCATCAACTCATACCACATCGCGTTCAGGACGGCGAAGGCTGCGGCCAGGCCCAGCCCCAATATCCAGGAAAAGTACCACATGCTCATTCCTCCCAGGTTTCAGTAGGCGTGGTTGCCGGGTTCGTTGATGGAGGCTTCGTCCACTTTGCCCCACAGCACCCGGTAGACCCACAATGTGTAGGCGACGACCAGCGGGACGAAGATGACGGCCGCAACCAGCATGATGAACAGGGTCTGGTGGCTGGACGAGGCATCCCAGACGGTGAGGCTGGCGCGCGGGTCGATCGACGAGGGCAGCAGGAATGGGAAGATGGTGACGCCCACGGTGACGATGATCCCCAGAATGGAGAGCGAGCTCGTCAAGAGGGCCGTGCCTTCTTTGCGCCACCGCAGGAAAATCCAGGTGAGGGCGGCGCCGGCCAGCCCGGCGGCGGGCGCTGCCGCCAGCCAGGGATGGCTCCGATAGTTGTCGAACCAGGCACCGGCCGCGATTTCGGCGGTCTTGCGCAAGGGGTTGGATGGGCCTGCCGGGTCGATGGCGCTGGTGATGCGATAGCCGTCTACGCCCTGCCACAGCAGGAGCCCGCCCAACGCGAACAGGACCAGGGTGGCGAGCGCCGCGGCGCTGCCATACGTGCGGGAGCGCTCCGCAACGGGACCGCGGCTCTTGAGGACGAGCCATGCGGCGCCGTGCATGCACAGCATGGATACCGAGACCAGGCCGCAGAGCAGCGCGAACGGAGACAGCAGCCCGAAGAACCCGCCTTCGTAGAAGATGCGCAGATCCTCATCTAGCCGGAAGGGCACGCCCAGCAGTACGTTGCCGACCGCCACCCCGAAGATCAGCGAAGGCACGAGGCCGCCGACGAATAGCGCCCAGTCCCAACCCGTGCGCCAGCGGGCGCTTTCGCGCTTGCTCCGGTACTTGAAGCCCACGGGGCGGAGTATCAGCGCGAACAGTATGGCGAACATCGCCAAGTAGAAACCCGAGAACGATACCGCGTAGAGTGGCGGCCACGCGGCGAAAATGGCGCCCCCGCCGAGGATCAGCCACACCTGGTTGCCCTCCCAGACGGGGCCGACGGTATTGATCACCACGCGCCGCTCGGCGTCGGTCCGGCCGACGAACGGCAATAGCATGGCAGCTCCCAAGTCGAAGCCGTCGGTCAGCGCGAACGCGATCAGCAGGATGGCCAGCAGCGCCCACCAGATCATCCGCAGTACGTCGTAGTCGATGAGGGTGTGCAGGATCATGGCTTACTCCTGGGCGGTGAGACGTTGAGAGACACGTGGCGCGATCAGGCTGACCTCGGGATCTAGGTCGGGCTCGACGCCCTTGCGGATCGCACGCAACATGAGGCCCATTTCGATGATGAACAGGACCGTGTAGAGAGCGGTGAAGCCGAGGATGGTGGCCAACACCGTGCCGGCGCCGAGATCGGAGACCGCCGCCGCGGTGGGCAGCACGCCTTCGATGATCCAGGGCTGGCGGCCGAACTCTGCGACGAACCAGCCCAGTTCCGCCGCAATCCACGGCAGCGGGATGGCATATACCGCGAGCTTGAGCAGCCACCGGTGGGCGTCCAGCCTGCGCCGTGCCGACAGCACGAAGAAGGTGGCCATCAGCACGATGAAGAAGAAGCCGAGCGCCACCATGATGCGGAACGCCCAGAACAGCGGCAGCACCATGGGCACGGTGTCTTCGGCCGCTTGGTCGATTTGCTGGGGCGTGGCCTGGCGGGGATCGTCCACGTAGCGCTTGAGCAGCAATGCGTATCCGAGATTGCTTCCGTGTTCTTCGAAGGCGGCGCGGTCGGCCTCGGCAGCGGCCGCAGTGCTGCCGGCCGCACGGATGCGTTGCAAGGCGTCGAATGCCACGATGCCACTGCGGATGCGGTCCTTGGCGTGTTCGACCAAGGTATTGATGCCCGGAATCTCGGTCGTGAGCGAGCGTGTGCCGATCAACCCCATGACTGCAGGTATGCGGACCGCGTAGTGTGTCTCGCGCGCTTGCTGGTCGGGGATGCCGATCACCGTGAAGGGGGCCGGTGCGGGCTCGGTTTCCCACATGGCTTCGATTGCGGCCAGCTTCATTTTCTGGTGTTCGGTCGACAGATAGCCGCTTTCGTCCCCCAGCACCACGACCGACAGCGCCGACGCGAGCCCGAACGAGGCGGCAACGGTCATAGAGCGCTTGGCGACGTCGAGGTGGCGGCCCTTGAGCAAGTACCAGGCGGACACGCCGAGCACGAACACCGAGGCCGTGACGTAGCCTGCGGAGACGGTGTGGACGAACTTGGCCTGAGCCACGGGGTTGGTGATCACTGCGAAGAAGTCGGTGATCTCCATCCGCATGGTTTGGGGATTGAATGCAGAGCCTACCGGGTTCTGCATCCAGCCGTTGGCGATGAGGATCCACAGCGCCGAGAAGTTCGATCCGAGCGCCACGCACCAGGTCGCCACCAGGTGCCCGACGCGCGAGAGCTTATTCCATCCGAAGAAGAACAGGCCGACGAAGGTGGCCTCGAGGAAGAAAGCCATCAGGCCTTCTACGGCGAGCGGTGCCCCGAAGATGTCGCCGACGTAGTGGCTGTAGTAGCTCCAATTCATCCCGAACTGGAATTCCATGACCAGCCCCGTGGCGACGCCGAGGACGAAGTTGATGCCGAACAGCGTGCCCCAGAACTTGGTCATCTGGCGCCAGATCTTGCGTCCGGTCATCACGTACACCGTCTCCATGATGGCGATGAGGACGGACAGTCCTAGGGTGAGCGGGACGAAGAGAAAGTGGTAGAGCGCCGTCAGTGCGAACTGCAAGCGCGATAAAGAAACAATGTCGAGATCCATGGCGGCCGATTCCTCCTCAGTCCGTGCGCAGGGTATGGAGCGTGTTCTCGAAGGCGGCCGTGCCGCGCGGTACGTCGCCGGCCACGGTGGCACCTTTCAGAACGATGAGGCGGTCGGCCAGGGTGGCCTCCCGCCGGGTATGGGTGGCGATGATCAGCGTGCGATCGCCGGCTTGTTCGTTCAATCGCGCGAGGACGTCGCGGGCCGTAGCCGGGTCCAGGCCTTCGGTCGGCTCGTCGAGCAGCCAGAGCCGCGTGGGGCGCAGGAGCAGCCGCGCCAGTGCCAGGCGCCTCGCCTGGCCGCCGGACAGCCCGAGGCCGCCATCGCCCAGGCGCGTATCGAGCCCCATGGGCAGCGAAGCGATGGTTTGCGCCAGCCCCGCTGCGCGCAGTGCCGCCCACAGCGTGTCGTCGTCGGCGTCCGGCCGCGCAAGGAGCAAGTTGTCGCGCACGCTGTCGCGGAAAAGCTCGGTGCGCTGGGTGAACAGGCACGCTGCCGGTGCGTCGACCAAGCCCGACGTCGGCTCGAGCTCCCGGGCGATGAGCGCGAGCAGCGTAGACTTGCCGGCGCCGCTGGGGCCGACGACGGCAACCCGTTCGCCGGCCCGCACGGTGAGCGAAACCCCGTCCAGCACGTATCGGCCGGAGCGGCCCGAAGCGGCATGCAGCAAGGAGACGGACTCGAGCTTGACGTCCCCGCCGGCGCGCGCGGGGCCCTTCGGCCCGCCCTGTGCCTCGAGCTGTGGCGCCAGCCTGCGCACGGCGATCATGATGCGGGCCCACTCCAGTGCGCCCCGGCGCAGCGGGGCCATCGGTTCGGCACTGGCCAGCACGAGCAGCAACGCCAGCGCCGCCACCGGGGCGCCGATGGCGCCGTCCGCAACGAGCAGCGCACATCCGGCCAGCGTGGCGGCCATGGCCACGCCCGACGCGAACGATTGGAGGAAACTCGCTTGCGCATCGACGCGGTGGAGCGTGTCGTCCGCCCGGGCAAGGCGCGCCTGCGTACGGGCCAGGCGGTCGCATTGCGCATCCAGGCGTCCGGCCATCAACAGTTCGGCCTGGCCCGAGACCAGATCGATGGCGTCGGCGCGCAGGGCCTCCAGGGCGTGTACCCGATCGTGGGACGCGTTGCGGCTGCGCCGCACCGTCCTCGCTATCACGGCGGCATTGGCCGCGAGCATCCAGGCCGCGATGCCCAGCCCCAGCGGCAGGCTGACGACCCCGAGCGCGATGCCCATGACCGCGATGGTGGCGCCGGCCGCGCAGGCCGGCACCAGCACCCGCAGATAAAGGCCGTCCAGGGCGTCGGCATCGGCGGTCAGCCGGAACAGCAGGCGTGCCGGGCGTGCCAGCAGTTCGCGGGCGGCATCGGGACGCGCCCAGCCGGCGAACAGGCGCGGACGCAGCGCGGCCACGACTGCCAGGGCCGCGTCATGGGTGACCACGCGTTCGCCATAGCGGGCCGCAGTGCGAACCAACGCGAGCAGGCGGATGCCGGCACCGGGCGTGAAAACGTCGAAGGCGAGGGCGGTGCCGGTCGCCAGTCCCGCAATCGCGGTCGCGGTGATGAACCAGCCGGACAGGCCCATCAACGCCATGCCTGCCAGGACGGTCAGCGTTGCCAAGGCCGCGCCTCCCGCAAGCAGGCGGCCCCGTCGCACGAAAAACAGCCGCAGCACGGCCAGCACGGCGCCACGGTCGCCTCGTCCGGCGGCCGCCGCAGCGCAGGGTGCATCCGTGTGCAGCGAGGCGGAATCGATGCGGCGTTCGCTCATGCCAAGCGCTCCTCGGGAAGGGCGAGCTCGTCGCCCGAGGCCATGGGCAAGCGGATGACTCGATCCATGCGGGCGGCCAGTTCGGGGTCGTGGGTGGCGACGATGAGCGTCTTGCCCTTGGCCTGGGCCAGCAGGCGCCGCGTCACTTCGCGCGCGGTGGCTGCATCCAGGTGGGCGGTGGGTTCGTCGGCCAGCCACAGGTCCCGGGCCCGGTCGGCCGCCGCCCGTGCGATGGCTAGGCGCAGGGATTCTCCGCCCGACAGGCCGGCGCCCCCTTCGCCGAGCCTGCGTCCTGCCGCGGCGCCAGCCAATGCCCGGAGATGGGCGGCTCCGAGCGCGGCATCGACCGCGCGCGCATGGATTTCAGGGCGCCCAAGGCTGACGTTGAACCGCACGGTCGCCGCGAAAACGTGCGGGCGCTGCCCGATCCATGCGATGCGCGCGCGCAGCTCTGGGGCGGTGCTTTCGTCCAGCTCCGTCCCGCCCACGGCAATGCGGCCGGACCGGACCGGAACCAGGCCGGCGATCAATGCCAGGAGCGTGGACTTGCCCGAGCCGCTCGGGCCCAGGATGGCCACGTGTTCGCCCGGCATGACCCGCAGATCCAAGGCTTCGAACAGCGGCTGCCCGGCATCGGGATGGTGGAAGCCCACGCCGGCCAATTCGACGCCAGGCGGGGTGCGCAGCGGGGGGCTAAAGGCGGTCGAAGGGGCGGCCGGGCCGCCCACCAGCTTGAGCGGCGCCGCGGCGAGACGGTCCAAGGCGTCGAGTGCGGCACGTCCCGACGCGCGGTCGTGCCAGACCGTCGACAGCTCGCGCAAGGGTTCGAAGAAACTGGGGGCCAGAAGCAGGACGAACAGCCCCTCGCCCAACGTCAGCTTGCCGCTCCAGGCGCCGAATTGCAGTTGCCCCAAGAGATGGAATCCTACATAGACGGCCACCATGGCTACCCCGAGCGCGGAGAACAACTCCAGTACTGCCGAGGAAAGAAACGCGATGCGCAATACCGCCATGGTACGGATTCGCAGCGTTTGGGCAACGCTTTCGAGGCGGTGTGTCGTGGTTTCCACGGCGTCGAGCGCGCGGAGCGTGGCCAGCCCGCGTAGCCGATCGAGCAGGAAGGCGTTGAGCGTTCCCATTTCGGCCAGGTGTTCCTCGCTGGCGCGCTGCGCACGCCAGCCTACCAGCGCCATGAAGAGGGGGATAAGGGGCGCCGCGATGAGCAGGACCAGCCCCGCTGCCCACGAAAACGGCAGGACGCAGGCCAGGATGGCTAGGGGAACGACCGCCACTTTGAGCTGCACGGCTGGGTAGCGGGCCAGATAGGGGAGCGCGGCGTCGGCCTGCTCGGCGATCACGCTGGCGGCCTCGCCGGCGGCCGGCCGCCGTTTATCCAGCGGTGAGCCGCAGGCCAGCGCAGCGATGGCGTCGGCCCGGCGGCGAGTGACCGCATCGCGGGCCACCTTGAAGCTCAGCCGCTGCCCCCAGGTTTCCAGCCCTGTCCGGCACAGCGCCAACGCCAGGAACACCCCTGCGGCGGCGAGGCCGGGCTTGGCGTCACCGGGGTTCGCTGCCATGCGTTGTACCGCGGCGGCCAATACGCCGGCCTGGGCCAGCCATAACAGCGAACCAATTAATTGCAGCCAGTCTCCTGATGTTGGTCGGAGCCGCGCCGCGCGAGAAGGGACGTAATCCGTTGGCATGGGGTGTGTTACCGAGGGTAACTTAACAGTGCTCATGCGAAGAGGCAATGATCTGGATCAAGTGCAGTGCGTGCGGCGCCCAGGGATTGCGCGAAGCGGAGCTCGCGTCGGGGCTGGGGAGCATGCGTCCGTGGGG
>NZ_JADGHH010000177.1 GCF_019689535.1 Pigmentiphaga sp. | reverse complement strand
GGTATGTTCATAATAAACACATATTGTGCTCTATACAAACTCTTCCTAGAATGGCCTTCCCGCTGGCGCCGATGTGGGTGGCGCCGCAAGGAGCAACGATGAGCATCGAATTTCAAAGCGAGGGGGACGGCGTATTCGTTGTCACCCTGAACCGGCCGGAGCGTCTCAATGCCCTGGATTCGGCGCACAAAATGGCGTTGGGCGAGATTTGGCGCGAGGCAGAGGCCCGGGACGACGTGCGGGCGATCGTCGTTCGCGGCGCAGGCCCGAAGGCCTTTTCGGCCGGATCTGATTTCAAGGAGATGAAAGAGACGGGGCGCACGGTGGATACCGAGGTCCTGGCCAATGCGATCCCCACCGTGGGAGTCGAGCTGACCAAGCCGGTGGTCGCTGCGCTGCACGGCTATGTCATCGGATTCGGGTTGACGCTGGCCATCCACTGCGACCTGCGCATCGCCGGCCCGGACGCACGCCTGGCGTTTCCGGAGGTGGAGCACGGCATGCTGTCCGGCATCAGCGATGTCACCTTGCCTGGCATTGTGGGTGAAGCCGCAGCGCTGGAAATCATGCTGACCGGCCGCGCTTACACGGCAGAGGAGGCCCGGGAGATTCGCTTAGTCAATCGTGTCGCATCGGATCCCTATGCCGAGTCGCTCTCCTTGGCGCAAGAGCTTGCGCGCCATTCCTCCCGCGCGATGCGGCTGACGAAGAAACTGGTATTGGCCGAGCGCCGGGCTGCCATAGCGCGCCATATGCAGCTCGTGGGCGAGGCGCGCCTGGACATTGCAAAATCCAGCCGCCACGCGTCGGTCGTCGAAGGGTCCGCCGCCCAGCCGCGGGCACGGATCGACTGAACCATGGGCGAGCCCCACAAAACCGGCATGCCTGCATGGTTTGAGCGTGCCTTGGCGCATCGCCCCGAGTCGCGATTCGTCATGTCAGAGGGCGCCCGGCTGCATTATCTGGCGTGGGGCCTCGAGAGCCGGGACCGCCCGGGCCTGCTCTTCGTGCACGGTTATCGCGCGCATGCACATTACTGGGATTTCATCGCGCCATATTTCACGGACCGCTATCGCGTCGTGGCCATGGACTTATCTGGCATGGGTGATAGCGGGCATCGCAAGACATACAGCGCATTGGGTTTTGCGGCGGACATCGCGGCCGTGGTCGAGGATGCAGGGCTGGCTCCCGCAGTGGTGGTCGGGCATAGCTTCGGTGGTGCGCGGGCATTGCGGGCCGCGGCAGAGTTTCCCCGCTTGATCGCCCATGTGGTGGCCGTCGACAGCATCTGCCGCTTTGCGGACAGCCCCCCGAGTGCGGCGGCCGCCCCTCGCAAGCCGCGCCTCGAGCCCTATCCGGATTTCGAGAGCGCGCGCGCACGTTACCGGCTGACGCCGGAACAACCGTGCGATAACGGGTTCCTGCTGGACCACGTTGCGCGCTTTTCGCTCCGGCCCGAAGGCGGCGGTTGGATCTGGAAATTCGATCCATATTTGCCGCCCGGGCCCCACGAGCCCGACATGGGCGTCGTGCTCAGGGGCCTCGACATCCCCGTGGACTACTTACGCGGGGAGTCCAGCACGGTGATCCGCCCGCAGGAGGCCGAACGCATCGTGGGCTGCCTGCGGCGCGGGCGCGGGCCAATCGTGATCCCAGAGTCTTACCACTACCTGATGCTCGATCAGCCGCTCGCCTTGATCGCCGCGCTGAAGGCCTTGCTTACTCCACGGCCTTGACCATGTCTTCGACGACCTTTTTCGCGTCGCCGAAGACCATCATGGTCTTGTCGAGATAGAACAGCTCGTTGTCCAGGCCGGCGTAGCCCGCGGCCATCGACCGTTTGTTGACGATGATGGTGCGCGCCTTGTAGGCCTCGAGGATGGGCATGCCGGCGATGGGCGATTTGGGGTCGTTCTTCGCTGCCGGGTTGACCACGTCGTTCGCACCGAGCACCAGCACCACGTCTACTTGGCCGAATTCGGAGTTGATGTCCTCCATTTCATAGACCTGATCGTAGGGCACTTCTGCTTCGGCCAGCAGCACGTTCATGTGGCCGGGCATGCGGCCGGCCACCGGATGGATGGCGTATCTCACGTCCACGCCTTTCTCGGCCAGCTTGCTGGAGAGTTCCTTGAGCGCGTGCTGGGCGCGCGCCACGGCCAGTCCGTAGCCGGGAACGATCACGACGCTTTCGGCGTTGGCCAGGAGGAAGGCGGCATCCTCGGGGCTGCCCGACTTCACCGTGCGCTGTTGCTGCGCGCCAGCTTCACCTCCGGCCGAGGCGTCCCCGCCGAAGCCGCCCAATATCACGTTGAAGAACGACCGGTTCATCGCCTTGCACATGATGTAGGACAGGATGGCGCCGGACGACCCCACCAGCGACCCCGCAATGATGAGCATGGGGTTGTTCAGCGAGAAGCCGATGCCCGCGGCTGCCCAGCCCGAGTAGCTGTTGAGCATGGAGACCACCACTGGCATGTCGGCACCGCCAATGGGGATGATGATGAGCACGCCCAGGACGAAGGCGATGGCGGTCATGATCGCATAGGGCGTCCATTGCTGCGTGACGGCGAACCAGATGCCGCAGGCGATCATCACCAGCGCGAGCAGCAGGTTCAGCATGTGCTGGCCGGGGAAGACCACCGGTGCGCCGCGGAACACCCGGAGCTTGTAGCGGCCCGAGAGCTTGCCGAATGCGATCACGGAGCCCGAGAACGTGATGGCGCCGACGAAGGTTCCGATGAACAGTTCGATGCGGTTGCCGATGGGGATGGCCTGGCCGGGTGCGGCAATGCCGAAGGCCTGCGGTTCGGCGATCGCCGCGATCGCGATGAACACGGCGGCCAGGCCGATCATGCTGTGCATGAAAGCCACGAGTTCTGGCATCTTCGTCATCTCGACGCGCCTGGCCATGACGGTGCCGGCCGCACCGCCCGCCAGCAGCCCGAGAATGACCCAGCCCAGGCCTGCCCAGGGCTCGCTGCTCAGCTTGACGATGAGCGCGGCCGTGGTCAGCACGGCGATCGCCATGCCGACCATGCCGAACGCATTGCCCATGCGGGACGTCGTGGGGTGCGAAAGTCCTTTGAGTGCCTGGATGAAACACACCGAGGCAACGAGGTAGAGCAGGGTGACGACGTTGAGCGAGAGCATCAGCGGGCCTCCTGCTTGGACGGTTCGGCAGTGGCGGGCTTGGACTTCTTCCGGAACATTTCCAGCATGCGCCGGGTGACGAGGAATCCGCCGAAAACATTGACCGCGGCGAGCGCGACGGCGAGGACGCCCATCGTTTTGCCCAGGCCGGTGTCCGTCAAGGCGGCGGCGAGCATGGCGCCCACGATGATGATGGCGGAAATGGCATTGGTCACCGCCATCAGCGGCGTGTGCAGGGCGGGGGTGACGTTCCAGACCACGTGGTAGCCGACGTAGACGGCCAGCACGAAGATGATGAGGTTGACGATGGTGTGGTCGATGAATTCCATTACTTGTTCCTCAACACACGGTGGGCGTCGCATACCATGCAGGCGGCGACGATTTCGTCTTCGCGCTGGATGGCCGGCTTGCCGTCTTTGTCGATGACTAGCTTCAGGAAATCCAGCAGGTTGCGGGCGTAGAGTGCCGAGGCATCCGTCGGGACCCGCGCGGCAAGGTTGGTATAGCCGATGATCTTGACGCCGTGGGCCTCTACGATCTCGTCGGGTTTGGAGAGCGGGCAGTTGCCGCCGCGTTCGACGGCGAGGTCGACGATGACCGATCCGGGCTTCATGCCGGCGACCGTTTCTTCAGTGACCAGCACCGGCGCCGGGCGCCCCGGGATCAGGGCGGTCGTGATCACGATGTCGGCCTGCTTGCAGCGCTCCGCGACCAGTGCCGCCTGGCGCGCCATCCAGGCCGGCGGCATGGGCCGCGCATAGCCGCCCACTCCTTGGGCGATCTCGCGTTCTTCTTCGGTTTCGTAGGGCACGTCGATGAACTTGGCGCCGAGCGACTCGACCTGCTCCTTGGCAGCCGGGCGCACGTCCGAGGCTTCTACCACCGCGCCCAGCCGCTTGGCCGTGGCGATGGCCTGGAGCCCGGCCACGCCCGCGCCCAGCACGACCACGCGCGCCGCTTTTACGGTACCGGCTGCGGTCATCAGCATGGGCATGAAGCGGCCGTAGTGGTCGGCAGCGACGATGACCGCCTTGTAGCCCGCGATGTTGGCCTGAGAAGAAAGCACGTCCAGGCTCTGCGCCCGCGTGATGCGGGGAGCCGCCTCCAGGGCGAAGGCGGTTACGCCGGTGGCGGCGAGCTTCGCAAGCCGCTCGGCGTCGAACGGATTGAGCATGCCGAGCAGCATTTGGCCGGAACGGAGATGTGGCAGTTCGGCATCCTGCGGCGCCTGTACCTTCAGGACCAGGTCTGCCTCGGCATAGATTTGCGCGGCATCCGGCACCACGCTGGCGCCCGCGGCCGCATAGGCTTCGTCGGTAAAGCAGGCGTGGCGTCCAGCGCCGGCTTGTACCAGCACCTGGTTTGCGTTGCCGGCGACCAGCTTCTTCACCGTTTCCGGCGTGGCGGCAACGCGAGTTTCCCCCGGCCGTATCTCAGTCGGGATCCCAATCTTCATGAGATTCTCCTTCGTGCATTGTGGCAGCCCGGCACGAGGGCGCTACCGTCTTGCGCGGTGTGTGCGTTCCCCCGTATGGCCCGATGCATCCTAGCATGCGGCGGGCAGGCATCGACAGCTCCCGGCGGGATAAAATGCCGCATGGATCCGAGCGAGCTTTACACGGTTTGGGCGCCCCGCGTGACCGTCGCCGCCGTCATCGAGCGTGACGGCAGATTCCTCATCATCGAAGAAGAGACGGACAAAGGCCTCAGGCTGAACCAGCCGGCCGGCCACCTGGAAGCGGGGGAGTCCCTCGCCCAGGCCGCTTGCCGCGAAACCCTGGAAGAAACCGCGCACCCGTTCCTGCCGGAAGGGCTGCTGGGCACGTATTTGTGGCGCCCCGGGGGCGAGGCTGCGCCTACCTACCTGCGCTTTGCCTTCGTTGGTGCGGCGGGCGATCCCGTCCCGGGCAGGAGCCTGGACGAAGGCATCCGGCGCGCGTTCTGGATCGACGCCGACGAACTGCGCGCGCGGCAGGCAGAACACCGCAGCCCGCTGGTCATGCGCTGCGTGGACGACTACCTGCGTGCCCGGGCCTCGGGGCGGCCCTGGCTTGCCCTGGACGCCCTTTACACTCACCCGGCAATTTTGGATAAGCATCATGGCTAGCAGTAAGGGACGCATCGTCGTCGGCATGTCCGGCGGGGTGGATTCGTCGGTCAGTGCCTGGCTGTTGAAGCAGCAGGGCTATGAGGTCGTCGGCCTGTTCATGAAGAACTGGGAGGACGATGACGACTCCGAGTACTGCTCGACGCGGCAGGATTGGCTGGATGCCGCGAGCGTGGCGGACGTCATCGGCATCGACATCGAGGCCGTCAACTTCGCGGCCGAGTACAAAGACCGCGTTTTCGCGGAGTTCCTGCGCGAATATTCGGCCGGTCGCACGCCGAACCCGGACGTCCTCTGCAATGCCGAGATCAAGTTCAAGGCGTTCTTGGACCATGCCATGCGCATGGGCGCGGAACGCATCGCCACAGGGCACTACGCGCGTGTCCGGAAGGTCGAGTCGGGGCCCGATGCGGGGCGTTACCAGCTGCTCAAGGCCTTGGACGATACCAAGGACCAGAGTTACTTCCTGCATAGGTTGAACCAGGAGCAGCTCTCGCGGGCGGTATTTCCGCTAGGCGAGATCCGAAAGACCGAGGTGAGGCGCATCGCCCATGAGCTTGGCCTGTCCAATGCGGCGAAAAAAGATTCCACTGGCATTTGCTTCATCGGCGAGCGCCCGTTTCGCGAGTTCCTGAATCGCTACCTGCCCACCAAGCCGGGGCCCATACGCACCCCCGAGGGCCAGGTCGTGGGCCAGCACGTGGGGCTGTCTTTCTACACGCTCGGTCAACGCAAGGGCTTGGGCATAGGCGGCGTCAAAGGGCATCAACAGGCGGACGGCACGGCTGATGCTTGGTATGTCGCGAAAAAAGACCTCGCGGCAAACACCCTGTATGTGGTGCAAGGGCACGATCATCCCTGGCTGCTGAGCCATGGGCTGCAAGCGGAGCAGGCCTCGTGGGTGGCGGGCGAGCCGCCTGCGCCCGGTTCGTACGGGGCCAAGACGCGTTATCGCCAGCCCGACGCGCCGGCGGTGTTGGAAAGCGCGGCTGGCGACGGTTTTGCGCTGAGCTTCCCGCAGGCTCAATGGGCCGTCACGCCCGGCCAGTCCGCCGTGCTATACGACGGTGAGGTCTGCCTGGGCGGTGGCATCATTACGGCACCTTCTTCCGAACGCTGACGCACGGGCCCGCGGCCGTTCTTCGCGGCGGAAGGCGCCAGGGCGGGTACGCCGGCGGCACCCGGTCCTAGCCCCTAGCAAATGCCTCCGGGTCTTCGAGCACGATGCGGGCGGTTTCCTGGTAGTGCCGCGTCAAGAGCGTCACCGCGAGGTCTGCGTTGCCGGCGGTGATCGCATCCATCAATGCCTGATGCTCTTCCTGGATGGGGCGGTCGGGGAAGATCTTCTGCACGGAGAGCTGTCGATACCGATAGAGCTGGTCTGCCAGCTGCTCGCAAAACCCGATCAACCAGCGTGAGCCGCAGCCGCCAATCAGCGCCCGGTGGAAAGCCCGGTGCCGCTGCTCCCATTCCGGATTGGCCTCGAAGCGGTCCGGGTGCAGGGAGCGCGGGGTTTTCGAAAGGCGATGGAAGGCCAGCACCAATTCCTCTTCCCATTGCGCGGATCCGGATGCCATGGATTTGCGCAGCGCCAGTTCTTCCAGCCAACAACGCGTGTTGGTGATCTCGATTAGATCCGCCGGACTGACGGAGGCCACGGCAAATCCGCGCTGGTCGCGTTGTTCGACGAGCCCGTCGGCCGTCAGGCGGTTCAGCGCTTCCCGCACGGGCGTTTGTCCTGCGCCGTAGTGATGGCTGAGGAATTCGATTTGCAGTTTGCGGCCGGGGGCCAGCAGGCGGCCCGCCAGCAGGTCGGCGCGCATGCGGTCGTAGAGCGAAGACGCCATGGTGGGGGCGGCTGCGCCCTGGTCGGCTGAATGGGCTGGGTTTCGTGCCACGGATGCTCCAGAAGCCCGGCGTCCCGGGAGTGCACTGGCAAAGGTCGGGGCAATTTTATATGAATGTGTATAAATCGCCGATAGTGGAGAAAATATGTACAAAAA
>NZ_JADGHH010000013.1 GCF_019689535.1 Pigmentiphaga sp. | reverse complement strand
GAGCGACGTTCCGGCCCCCGCCGAAACGCCCGCCCCGCAGGAAGCTCCGGCCCAGGCGTCCCCCGTGCCGGCCGCTGAAGCGCCCGTCGAAGCCCCCGCTCTGGAGGCTGCCGAGTCGTTCTGACCCGCTGATCCACAAGGCCCTGTTGTCCGGGGCCTTGTTCTTTTCCCCGCGGCCATCCGCCATCGGCCATTCGCGCTGATGGCGGACGGCTGTTCCTTTATCCGCAGGAGTCCTCCCATGATTACTCTCCCAGGCCAGTTGGCCATCAAGACCATCCACGGCAGGAACGGCGACTTCAACGTCGGCCGCCTCGCCACCTCCATCGGCGAGTTCGTCGTGAAGAACGCCGAGTTGGACCAGTACGACGAGGGCAAGTACGAGGGCGATTTCATCATCGCCGAGATCCGGCCGTCCACGTACAACGCCAACGGCCGCATGGTCATCGAGATCCGCGCCTTGCTGGGCGGAATGACCTTGTCCAACGTCGATGCCCTGAGCGGCGACGAAGCCCGGCAGTTGAGCCCGCAGGAAGTCGATCCGATCGACGAAGAAGCGCAGGCCCCCATGCCGGCCAAGCCCAAGGCACCCGCCAAGGCGAAGTCCCGCGACCCGCGTGATCCGCTGGTCGATACCACGCCCTTCGGCAGCGCGACCGCTGCTCCCGTTACCCCCGAAGCCTCGGCCGAGGCGGACGACGCGGCGCTGTTCGGTTCGATCTGGCCGCTGGACGAGATCGTCAAGCTCGATGCCACCGTTGACCGCCGCGTTCTGCGTCAGCAGCGCGACCGTCTCGGCACGCTGGGCTACATCTTCGAGCCGTTGTCCCAGGACTGGCATCTCGCCAAGGCCTAATCCCCTCCGTCGCACCCGCGACGTTCATCCACCCGCCGGGGCCGCTTCCCCGATGGGGAGGCCCCCGGTTTTTTTCCGGAGGTTTCCATCATGTCCACCATCGCTTGCGATCCCCCCCGCCCCACGCTGGATGAATCCGCGTGGCAGGCTGTCTGCAAGACGGCTGCCGAGCACGCCCAGCGTGGTTGCGGCCTCTCTTGGGATCACTGGGTCACGCTTTTCAGTTCGGAGATCGACATGCAAGCCAGTCGGTTGCCGAAAGACCAGCGCGCCCAAGCCCTGGAAATCGCAGCCCAGGAATGGGACTACGCGACGCCTGCCGAACGGCAGGAAACCCAGGAGTGGAATGCCAAGAATGGCTATTGCTCGCACGGGATCGAGTTTGGCTACTGCCCGGCCGGTTGTGATCGTGATGTTGACGATGACGGCTGGGATTGAATGCATCTCCAACCACACACCCGGCAGTTCGTGCCGGGCTGCACATTTCCTTCTCCAACCCACAGGGGCAGCCATTGCCTCCACGGGCGATGCTGTTCCCGCTCATCAAGGACATCATCATGAGTCGGCACTACTTCGACACTGTTCACAGAGGCTTTCCCGTCACCGTCATCCTCGGCTGGGATAGGCCGGCGGCCTATTTCTTCTTGATGATCCAAAAGCCAGCCGAGCTGATCGACGACGCCATGCTGGTTGAGGACGATGACTTCCTGTACAGCAACCTGCACGAAATCGATCCATTTGGCCACGACCTGGACTACTACCGCGAGGTTCTGCGTCATTTTCAGATCGTCGTGCCGAGAAGCATGTTCATCCAAGTCGAGCGTGACATGGAATTGAATGTGGGCAATCGCATCGTCAAGCATCAGCCCAACGGTTCGTTCACCGAACAGTGGCTTTGATCGCTGTTCGGCCCGCTTGCCCGATCCACGTTTTTCATCCCTAACGGGGCATTCACTGCCCCTGCGGGCGGTGCTGCCCCCCACTTCATCGAGGACATCACCATGCCTGCTTCCACCTCATCCAAGCCGCTGTACCGCATCGACGAGTGCCCAGACCTGATGGCCGACGCCTGCGTCGGTGACGACCAGGGCAACCTGATCTTCCTGTCCATCTGGGCGCGCGACACCGCCGTCCAGGAGTTCCTCGCTCGCCTGACCCTCGGGCGCGACGAGCAGGGACTGGACCAGTTCCACGTCATCACTCCCGAAGGCGGCTCGCTGCCGCTGTTCGTCGGCAACGTCGAACGCCTGGAGAAACGCACCACGCGCGCCTACCGGCGCACGCTGTTCGGGTCGCTCTCCAACGTGTGGCTGTTCGACAAGCGCTGCGTGCGGCCCGACAAGGCCAACGCCAGCGCACTGGCGCTGCTTCCACGCGATTCCACGCACCGGCTCGACCGGCTGTGGACGCTGGTGCAGGACACCTGCCCGTTGCCCTTGCTCGACCACTGGCGCACGACCGTGCTGGAACTGCTGCAAGCCCGCCAGATGCTGGCCGGCCTTCCATTCGCCCTCGGGCCGCTGGAAGGTCACCGGCTCGCCATCGACGTGCCGGCGCTGACCACGGCGCTCGGCGACCTGATCCGCAGCGGAGCGCTTGGCGTCTCCGACTACGAGTTGGCGTCGAACGCGCCCCTGCGGCACGTCGCCTGAAGCTTTCGCCACGGGCATGTGCGCCAGCGCATGCCCGCTTTCATCCCAACCCAGGAGAAATCCCATGGCCCTCATGTTTCCGCGGCTTGCCCGCAATTTCATCCGCAACGGCTACTACCCGACCGACGAACCCACGTTGGAGCGGGTGCTGTCCGTACTGGCGCCGGCCAACGGCCCCATGTGCATCATCGATCCCTGCGCCGGCGAAGGCGTGGCGATCGCCGAAGCTGCCCACGCCCTCGGGCGCGAGCAGACCCAGGCGTATGCGGTCGAGTACGACGCCGAGCGGGCACGCCATGCCCGCAGCCTGGTCGATCACTGCATCCACGGCGACCTCATGGATACGCTGATCTCCCGCCAGGTATTTGGCTTACTGTGGCTGAACCCGCCGTATGGCGACCTGAGCAAGGACGTCAACGGCAACATCGGCTACCAAGGCCAGGGCCGCGCCCGGCTTGAGAAATTGTTCTACCAGCGCAGCTTGCCGCTGCTGCAATACGGCGGCGTGCTGGTCTTCATCGTGCCGTCCTACGTGCTCGACGCCGAACTGGTCGGTTGGCTGACCCGGCACTTCGCCGAGTTGCGCGTCTACCAGGCGGTGGACAAGCAGTTCCGGCAGGTGGTGATCTTCGGTCGGCGCATCCGCCAGCGCGACCAGGCATCGGATGCGGTCAAGGCCACGCGCGGTCTGCTGCTGCAGATCGGGCAAGGCGAGACGCAAGCCGAGGAGCTGCCGACCGAATGGCCGTTCCTGCCGTACACCGTCCCCGCGGCGCAAGCCGAACCGGAGCACTTCTACCGGGTGACCATGGAGCCCGAGCAGTTCGCCGACGAAGTCAGCCGGCTCCACGGGCTCTGGCCGTCGCTGGATACGCATCTGGGCGCCGCGCAGAAAGCGCTGCGGCCCCCGGCGCGTGCGTTGTCGCACTGGCATCTCGCTTTGGCCTTGGCCGCGGGCGCGATTTCCGGCGTGGTGCGCTCCAGGAACGGCCGCGTGCTCGTCGTCAAAGGGGACACCCACAAGGAGAAGACCCTCCAGACGGAATACACCGAACGCGACGACGGCTCCGTGGCCGAGACCCGCATCCTCACCGACAGGTTCGTTCCGGTCATCCGCGCCTGGGACATGACACCGGGCTCCACCACGCGGGGCGAAGTGCTGACCATCCGCTGATCGCGGTTCACCCACGACGGCTCGCCGTCGATTTCATCCACCCAACGGGGTCCCGTCACCCCGCTGGGGTGCCGTGGCCCCTCCATTCTCCAAGGAGCACACCATGGCAACCCAAGCATCTCCCATCGCCCAGACCTCGAACCGGCGCTTCTCGCCCGGCCAGACGGTTATGACCCTCGGTGTCGATGAACTGGTCCGTCAGGGTCGGCTCAATCCCGTGCCGTATCTGCGCCGCCATCTCGCCG
Organism: Pigmentiphaga sp.; assembly: GCF_019689535.1. GTDB lineage: Bacteria > Pseudomonadota > Gammaproteobacteria > Burkholderiales > Burkholderiaceae_B > Pigmentiphaga. Next base: position 26,104 of record NZ_JADGHH010000013.1, on the reverse strand, counting down.
CCGACTGGGGCGACCTCGACGACAGCGACCGGCGGCAAAACGATGCCGCGTTGAAGTCCGGCGAGGATCGCCTGTTCTCGTCCTATCAGGTCACGCCCGACCTGAAGCTCTGGATCATCACCGAGTGGGATCGCAGCGTCACCACGCTGCTGCTGCCCAGCGAGTACTGATCCTTCCCACGCACGACGGCTTCGCGCCGTACTTCTCTTCCCACACCGGGGCATGCCATCGCCCCGTGGGGGTGGTGCATGCCCCAACTCATTTGGAGCATCACCATGTCCCTCGATCTCGAAACCACTGCCGCGAGAGTTGAGTCCGTCCAAGGCGAACTGCTCGACGCGGAACCGTCTCCTCTCACCCTGAGCCTTCAGGATTTCGTCACCGAGTTCGGCGACGAACTGCTGGATTCCCTCAACCGCGCCAACCCGCCGGTCTACATCGGCACGCCGAAGGCGCATCGCCAACTTCTCCTGGCCAGCCTCAAGCGCCAGTTGTTCCCGGCGCAAGCCGACGTGGTCCATGCCGCCGCCGAGCTGCTGGTCGATCGCGGCGAACGCGCCGCCATCGTCAACGGCGAGATGGGGTGCGGCAAAACGACCGTCGGCATCGCCACGGCCGCCGTCCTCAATGCCGAGGGCTACCGCCGCACCCTGGTTCTTTCGCCGCCGCACCTTGTCTACAAGTGGCGGCGCGAGATCCAGGAAACGGTCGCCGGTGCGAAAGTCTGGGTGCTCAACGGCCCGGACACGCTGGTCAAGCTCATCAAGCTGCGCGAGCAGCTTGGCGTGCAGCCGTCCGGCCAGGAGTTCTTCGTCCTAGGCCGCGTGCGGATGCGGATGGGCTTCCACTGGAAGCCGGTCTTCACCCGGGGGCGCACCCGCCACGGCGACGTGGGCGCGTGCCCGGACTGCGGGCAGGTCATCACCGACCTCGACGGCGAGCCGGTCGATCCGATCGAACTCGAAGCCGAGGAATACCGCCGCAAGTGCAGCCGTTGCGCCGCACCACTGTGGACGCTGATCCGTCCGAGGGGCTTGTCCGCCAGCGACCAGTCCTCCGCCGTGCTCAAAGCGCTGAAGCGTATCCCGACCATCGGGGAAGTCACTGCGCAGAAGCTGATGGAGAAGTTCGGCGATGCGTTCCTCGCCTCGATGCTCGGCGACAACATCCACGAGTTCATCAACCTCATGGATGGCGACGGCGAGCTGGTCTTCTCCGACCGCCAGGCCACGCGCATGGAGCGCGCCATGGCGAACATGGAATTTGGATTCGGCGAAGGCGGCTACCAGCCGTCCGAGTTCATCAAGAGATACCTGCCGCAAGGCACGTTCGATTTGCTGATCGCGGACGAGGCGCACGAATACAAAACCGGCGGCTCTGCGCAGGGTCAGGCCATGGGCGTGCTGGCGGCGAAGTCGCGCAAGACCTTGCTGCTCACCGGCACGCTGATGGGCGGCTACGGCGACGACCTCTTTTATCTGCTGTTCCGCGCCTTGCCCGGGCGGATGATCGAAGACGGCTACCGCCCGACCAAGAGCGGCAGCATGACCTCGGCCGCGATGGCGTTCATGCGCGATCACGGGGTCTTGCGCGATATCTATTCCGAGAGCACCGGCACGGCGCACAAGACGGCCAAGGGCACCAAGGTATCGGTGCGCACGGTCAAGGCGCCGGGCTTCGGCCCGAAAGGGGTGCTGCGCTGCATCCTGCCGTTCACCATCTTCCTCAAGCTCAAGGACATCGGCGGCAACGTCCTGCCGCCGTATGACGAGGAGTTCCGCGAGGTGGCGATGGACCCGGCGCAAGCCATGGCCTACCGCGATCTGTCCGGGCGGCTGACGGCCGAGTTGCGCCAGGCTCTGGCGAAACGCGACACGACGCTGCTCGGGGTGGTTCTCAACGTGCTGTTGGCCTGGCCGGACTGCTGCTTCCGGTCGGAGACCGTGGTGCATCCGCGCACGCGCAACACCTTGGCGTTCGTCCCGGCTCAGTTCAACGAGCTGGAGCTGATGCCGAAAGAGCGCGAGCTGATCGAGATCTGCAAGCAGGAGAAGGCGGAAGGTCGCAAGACCCTGGTTTATTCGGTCTACACCGGCACGCGCGACACGACGAGCCGGCTGAAGGTACTGCTGGAGCAGGAAGGTTTTCGGGTCGCGGTGCTGCGCGCGAGCGTGGACGCCTCCCGCCGCGAGGACTGGATCGCCGAGCAGTTGGACCGTGGCATCGACGTACTCATCACCAATCCCGAGCTGGTCAAGACGGGGCTGGACCTGTTGGAGTTCCCGACGATCGTGTTCATGCAGTCGGGCTACAACGTGTATTCGCTCCAGCAGGCGGCACGCCGCTCCTGGCGCATCGGGCAGAAGCAGCCCGTGCGCGTGATCTATCTCGGTTACGCCAACTCCTCGCAAATGACCTGCCTGGGGCTGATGGCCAAGAAGATCATGGTCTCGCAATCCACCTCCGGTGATGTGCCGGAATCCGGGCTCGACGTCCTCAACCAGGACGGCGATTCCGTCGAAGTGGCGCTGGCCCGCCAGTTGGTCGCCGCCTGATTTACCCAAGCCCACCGCGGCGGCACGCCAGCCGCCGCTTCTTTCCTCGCCCAACCGATGCGTCCATGCCCCTCGCGGGCATGGCGTCATCACTTTTTCACCCAAGGGTCTGATCCATGAAAACACATCGCATCGCGGTCGCGTGCCGCAACGCCTCGGGCATGCCCGACCTGCCCATCTTCACCGTCACCACCACCAAGGAGGAATACGACCTCGGCATCCACTACGACAAGGCCGAAGCGTTGGCCGACGAGGCCGGCTATGAAGGTCCCTTCGTCTGCTTCGACGACACCGAGCATGCCGCGATCCTGGCGGCGGCTGTCAGGCTGAAATTCGTGGCCGATTGACACCACACGCTTTGCACCTTCGACGGCCCTCCGGGGCCGTTTTTTCTGCCAGTTCCCGGGACGAGGAATCGGGCGCAGGGCAATCCGCTTTGTTTGCTGCCGCACGGGGTCGCCGCGGCGATGGTGAGGGCTCGATGCTTCAGGACACCCCGCCATGTGCCCCTATCATCCCTTGTTCCATCATCCCGAACGGCGTTTGCTGTCGGGTTTCCTCGGCCTGCTCTGGGCCATGCTGGCCGGCGGCTGCGCAACGACGCCCACGCCGCCGGTAGCGCCTGATGCGTCCGTCGCCGTCGCGCCCGAGCCCGCGCCGGAATTCGTTCCGGTCGTGCGCTATGGCCGCTACACGCTGGCCGAACTGACGCCAACAGCCGCCCAGCAGGACCTGATGCTGCAGGTGGTCGACGTGGCCGTCACCGACACGCTGCACGCCAGCGTCGGCGATGCGCTGCGCTACGTGCTGCTGCGCTCGGGCTATCAGCTCTGCGGCGGGGCCGACACCGATGCCTTCCAGTCGCTGCCGCTGCCGGTGGCGCACTACCGGCTCGGCCCGTTGCCGCTGCGCGATGCGCTGCTGACCCTGACGGGCCCGGCCTGGGATCTGCACGTCGATGACGGCACGCGTCAGGTCTGCTTCACCCGCGCCGGCGTCGCGGTTCCCGAGCCGGCGATTCCACCCGTACCCGACCGCCCGGCGATCGACGCCGACGTCCAGACCTTTCCGGTCGGGGAGACGCAGCCATGACGGCGCTGCCGGGCTCCGCACCTCGCCGTGCCACGCTGTTGCGTGTGGCCGCCATCACCTGGGGGCTGCTGATCAGCGCCGCTGCCCTGGTCAACGTCGTGGCGCTGACCAAGCTGAGCGAGCAAGCCCAGGCCAGCGCACCCAGTAGCCAGGTCATGGCCCTCGAAGGCCGGCTGGCCGAACTCGGCCAGCGCATCGAGCAGACCCGGCAACAGCCTGCGGCGCTGCCGCAGGCTCGCTACGACACCGAACGCCGGGCGCTGGAGCAGCGGCTGGCGGCGATCGGGCAGGCACTGGGCGAGCGGTTGACGGCGGACAACCTGCAACCCTTGCAGGCCCGCATCGAGCAGGTGGAGGCGCGGCTGGCCGCCCGACCGGCGGCTGCGGCGGCTCGCCCAGGTGCGGCGGCCAAGCCCAAGCCGGCCGAGCCGCCGTTCCAGGTGACTGGCGCCGAACTGCGGGCCGGCGAGCGCTTCCTGACGATCCTGCCGACCGGGCCAGCGACGCTCGCACAGGTACGCCTGCTGCGCCCTGGCGAGGACGAAGCCGGCTGGCGTCTGGAAGCGATCGACGGTGCCGCCGCCGTGTTCCGGCATGGCGACGAAACCCGCCGCTTGGCGATCCCACGCTGAGGGGGCGCCATGCCGCGTCTTGCCTTTGCACTTCTCCTGCTGCTGGCGAGCGCCGTGCCGCTCGCCGAGGCCCAGACTGCCAGCGCCACCCGCACCGCGCCCAACCGCGAGCGGCCGGCCATGGCCGAACGCAGCGACGAGGCACAGGCACGCGACTGGGGACTGCGCAGCGAGGAATGGGCACGCTACCGCGAGTTGATGCAAGGACCGCTCGGCGTCTACTCGCCCGGCCTCGACCCGCTCACGGCGCTGGGCATCGAAGCCCGCTCGGACGAGGAGCGGCGCCGCTACGCCGAGTTGCAGGTCCAGGTCGAAGCCCGCCGCGTCGAGAAGACCCTGGCCTACCAACGTGCCTATGACGACGCCTGGCGGCGGCTCGCGCCCGGCGCCCAGCGCGTCAACCTGCCAGGGGCCGGCGCGACGGCCGACCGGAGCATGGCGGCCGGTGCGGAGCGCACCGCCGTGTTCGTCAAGGCCGACTGCACGCCATGCGTGCAGCGTGTGCAGCAATTGCAGGCCGCCGGCACCGCCTTCGACCTCTACATGGTTGGCTCGCGTCAGGACGATGCCCGCATCCGGCAGTGGGCCACGCAGGCAGGCATCGATCCGGCCAAGGTGCGTGCCCGCACCATCACCCTCAACCACGATTCGGGCCGCTGGCTGTCGCTGGGCCTGCAAGGCGATCTGCCCGCGGTCGTGCGCCAGGTCGGCGGGCAATGGCAACGGCAGCCGTAAGCCGGGCCGGCGCGGCGCTCGTACTGCTGGGCATGCTCGCCGGCACCGCCGTTCGCGCGCAGGAAGTTCCGCCGCCGGCCTATCAGCTTGCCGCCCAACGGGCCGGCATCCCGTCCACCGTGCTGTACGCCGTGGCCTTGCAGGAAAGCGGCGCCGCGCTCAACGGTCGCCTGATCCCGTGGCCCTGGAGCCTCAACGTCGCCGGGGCCACCCGCCGCTACGGCAGCCGCGCCGAGGCCTGCGCCGGCTTGCAGCAGGCCCTGCGCAGCGTGCCGCCCACGCGCGTCGATGCCGGCCTGGGGCAGATCAATCTGGGCCACCAGCGGCAGCGCTACCGGCGCCCATGCGATCTGCTCGATCCCTACCGCAACCTCGCCATCGCCGCCGAGATCCTGCGCGAACAGCACACCCCGGGCGAGGACTGGCTGCTCGCCATCGGCCGCTACCACCGTCCCGCCGGCGGCGCACCGGCCGCCCGCTACCGCCGCAGCGTCGGCCAGCACCTGGCGCGTGTGCTCGGCGAGTCCCGCCTGGACGCAACCGTCCGAAGGAGCCTGCCATGAAGCCCATCCCCCTGGCCGCCACGCTGCTCGCGATCGCGGCCCCCCTCGCCGCCATCGCCCAATCCGCGCCGCTGATCGTGGTCGAGGATCGCGGCGGGGTGTCGGCGCTGCCGTACTACGAAGCGCTGGACCTGCAACCACGCGCCGGGCAGATGCCGCGGCGGCTCGACGTGCCGCAGCCGCCGGCCGGGCCGGTCAGCGAAGCGGCCATGCTGCCGGTACGCTCGGCCCGCCTGTCGCCCGGCAACGTCGAGCGCCGGGTGATCCAGGCCCCCGGCCTGACGCCGTTCTTCCTCGTCGGCGACGATGAACGCTCGCACGCCTGGCTGCGCCAACGCGCTCCAGCCCTTCGCGAACTGGGCGCGTTCGGCCTGGTGGTCAATGTCGAATCCGCCGACGCGCTGGCCGCACTGCACCGGCTGGCGAGCGGGCTCACCCTGTCGCCGGTGTCCGGTGACGACCTGGCCGAACGCCTGGGCCTGCGTCACTACCCGGCGCTGGTGACCGCCACGGGCGTCGAACAGTGAAGCGGCGGCGATGGCCCAGTCGCCCCATGCCATCGAAGTGCTGCTGCGGCCAGCGGTGGAGCTATACACCGTCGCCGTATGTGCGGGCGCCGCGCTTGTGTCCCTGGTGGCACCGTGGTCGCTCGCGCTGAACCCGCTGACCGGGCTGGGGAGCGCATTGGCCTTCGCCGCCTTCGGCACGATCCGCCTGCGCGAAGCGCGGGTGATCCTGCGCTACCGACGCAACATCCGCCGCCTGCCGCGCTACGTGATGACCAGCCGCGACGTGCTGGTCAGCCAGCAGCGGCTGTTCATCGGCCGTGGCTTCCTGTGGGAGCAGCGGCACACCCATCGGCTGACGCAGACCTACCGGCCCGAATTCCGCCGGTACGTCGAGCCCACGACCGCGTTCCGGCTGGCGCGGCAGTTGGAGGAACGGCTGGAGTTCGCGCCGGCCCCGTTGTCCCGGCTCGCCAAGGTGCTGGCCTGGGACAGTCCGCTCAATCCCGTGCGGCCGCTGCCGCCAGTCGGCGGCATGCCGCGCCTGCATGGCATCGAGCCCAACGAAGTCGACGTCAGCCTGCCGCTCGGTGAGCGCGTCGGCCACAGCCTGGTGCTCGGCACCACCCGCGTCGGCAAGACGCGGCTGGCCGAACTGTTCATCACCCAGGACATCCGCCGGCGCAACGCCGCGGGCGAACACGAAGTGGTCATCGTCTTCGACCCCAAGGGCGACGCCGATCTCTTGAAGCGCATGTACGTGGAGGCCAAGCGCGCCGGGCGCGAAGGCGAGTTCTACGTCTTCCACCTCGGCTGGCCGGACATCAGCGCCCGCTACAACGCCGTGGGCCGCTTCGGTCGCATCTCCGAAGTCGCCACGCGCATCGCCGGGCAGTTGTCCGGCGAGGGCAACAGCGCGGCGTTCCGCGAGTTCGCCTGGAGGTTCGTCAACATCATCGCGCGTGCCTTGGTGGAACTGGGGCAGCGCCCGGACTACCTGCTGATCCAGCGGCACGTGGTCAACATCGACGCGCTGTTCATCGAGTACGCGCAGAGCTACTTCGCCAAGCACGAGCCGAAGGCCTGGGAGATCATCGTCCAGCTCGAAGGGCGGCTCAACGACAAGAACATCCCGCGCCACATGGTCGGGCGCGAAAAGCGCGTGGTGGCGCTGGAGCAATACCTTTCGCAGGTGCGGGTGTACGACCCGGTGCTGGACGACCTGCGCAGCGCCGTGCGCTACGACCGAACCTACTTCGACAAGATCGTCGCCAGCCTCCTGCCGCTGCTGGAAAAGCTCACCACCGGCAAGATCTCGCAACTGCTGGCGCCGAACTACTCGGACTTGTCCGATCCCCGGCCGATCTTCGACTGGATGCAGATCATCCGCAAACGGGCCGTGGTCTATGTCGGCTTGGACGCGCTCTCCGACGCCGAGGTGGCCGCCGCCGTCGGCAACTCCATGTTCAGCGATCTGGTCTCGGTCGCCGGCCACATCTACAAGTTCGGCATCGACGACGGCCTGCCCGGTGCCAAGGCGGGTTTGAAGATCCCGATCAACGTTCATGCCGACGAGTTCAACGAACTCATGGGCGACGAATTCGTGCCGCTGGTCAACAAGGGCGGCGGTGCCGGGCTCCAGGTCACGGCCTACACGCAGACGCTCAGCGACATCGAGGCCCGCATCGGCAACCGGGCGAAGGCCGGCCAGGTCATCGGCAATTTCAACAACCTGTTCATGCTGCGCGTGCGCGAGACCGCGACAGCGGAACTGCTGACCAAGCAACTGCCGAAGGTGGAGGTCTACACGACCACGCTGGTCAGCGGCGCCACCGACAGTTCCGACATCCACGGCGCGACCGACTTCACCAGCAATGCGCAGGACCGCATCAGCACGTCGAGCGTACCGCTGATCGAGCCGGCGCACGTGGTCGGACTGCCCAAGGGGCAGGCGTTCGCGCTTCTGCAAGGTGGTCAGCTCTGGAAAATCCGCATGCCGTTGCCGGCGCCCGATGCCGACGAGGTGATGCCCGAGGACTTGCAGCAGCTCGCCGGCTACATGCGCCAGCACTACGCCGAAGCCGGCGACTGGTGGGAAGGCCAGGGCCTGCCTGGCTTGCAGAACCAAGGACTGCCGGAAGACCTGCTCGACGGCTTCCGCCACCTGGCCGCCGATGAACTGATGGCGAGCGAGACGCCGCCATGAAGGACCCGGCCGTCACTGCCCAGCGCCAGCAAGTTCGCCAGCAGAGCCTGATCGCCAGCGTCGTCACGTTCCCGTTCCGCCTGCTCGGCGTGCTGTGCGGCTCGCTGCTGCTGTCGATCGTGATCGAGTGCGTCGGCATGCACTTCTTCTGGTCCGAACAGGGCTGGCACCACGCCCAGGGCATGCTCGACTACGAACTGGGGCAACTGTCCGCTCACTTCACCCGCAGCGCGATCGTGCAGGAGCCGGGACGCACCGCGCATTGGCTGGTCGAGCGCAGCTACGAGTGGGTCTTCGTCAAGACCGGACTGATCGACTGGATGCGCGAGGCCTCGGCGCAGGCCAGTGCACCCAGCCGCGGCGGGGCGCGGGATTTCCGCTACTGGATCAGCCAGGTCTACGTCTGGACCGAGAGCTACCTGATCGCCGCCGCATTCACCACGCTGACCTTCATCGTGCGCCTGCTGGTCCTGGTGCTGACCCTGCCGCTGTTTCTGCTCGCGGCGTTCGTCGGCTTCGTCGATGGCCTGGTTCGCCGCGACATCCGCAAGTTCGGCGCCGGCCGGGAATCGGGCTTCATCTACCACCGCGCCAAGGCCACGCTGATGCCGCTGGCCGTCGCGCCGTGGGTGATCTACCTCACGCTGCCGGTATCGCTGCATCCGCTGCTGGTGCTGTTGCCCAGCGCCGTGCTGCTGGGGCTGGCCGTGGACATTGCCGCAGGTAGCTTCAAGAAGTACCTCTAGTGACGTTTTAGGCAGTAACGGCCTACACGCCATCAATCGGGCGTGTGCCCGTGCGCATTGTTTGCGGCGCCAGATCGCCCCCGCCGAGAGCATCTCGCCATCCGACGTTTCTCGTGGATGGGCTCATGTCGATCTCTCTGGCTTCCGCTGCCGACCGGCGTTGCGTGTCGGGCCTGGTGCTGGCGCTGTGCCTCGTGCTGGGGTTCCCGGTGCGCGCCCAGGCCGATGACGCCACGCCCGAACAGGCGCGCCTGGCCGCGGCGCTGCGCCAGCTCGACGCCATCGACCGGCTCATCGCGCCGGAGATCGCCCAGCCGCGCGACGAGCGCAGCCGCTACCACTTCGACTACACCCGGCTGGCCGCCGACCTGGAACGCGTGCGTACCGGCATCCGCGACTACCTGAGCCCGCCGCGTGCGCAGCCACGCGATCCGGCCGTGCTGCTCGGCGACTACCGCCAGTCCTCCACGCCCTCCGTCACCGCCACGGAGGCCTCGCCATGAACGCCGCCCAGGTCAGCGCCTTCCAGGCCAACGGTGGCTTCACCCCTTCCGCCGTGTCGGTCGTGCTGATCGGCGCCGTGTTCGCCGTGCTCCTGGTCTGGGGCGTCTGGGCGATGCGGACCGCCTACGTCGGCTGGTCCGAGCAGCGGATTTCCCAGCGTCAGTTCCTCGGTGTCGTGGTGAGGTTCCTCGCCCTGTACCTGGTCCTGACCTTCTTCCTGCTCTCCTGAAAGGTCGCCACCATGAACCCGGTTTCCCGCTTCCTCCCCCGCATCGCACGCCTGAGTGCGCTGCCCGCACTCGTCCTGCTGTCGCCGCTCGCCCAGGCCCAAGGTCTGCCGACCCTCGAAGACCCCTCCAGGGGCCAGGGCAACGGCATCATGGACACGCTGCGCAACTACGGCTACGACATCATCATGCTGGTCGCGCTGCTGATCGTCGCCTCGATGTTCGTGGGCGTGTGCTACCACGCCTACTCGCGCTACGCCGAAATCCATACCGGCCGCGCGACCTGGGGCCAGTTCGGCCTGACCGTCGCCATCGGCGCGATCCTGCTGGTTGTCGGCATCTGGCTGCTGACCGAAGCCACCGGCATCCTCTGAGGCCGCCGGCATGGCTGACCAGGACATCCGCCCGGACGGGACGGTGGCGTTCCTGCCGCACCGGCTCAACCGCCATCCGGTCGTCGTGCGCGGCCTGACGGCGGACGAGCTGTGGATCTGCGCAGGGCTGTCGGCCGTGGCCGGTCTGCTGGCTGGGATTCCACTGGCCTTCGCGCTGTCGGCCTTCGCCGTCGCTCCGACCGCCATCGTGCTGGCGATCGCCCTCGGCGTGTTCGCCGGCGGCGGCATGTTGCGCCGGCTCAAGCGCGGCCGACCGGACACGTGGCTGTACCGCCAGATCCAGTGGTGGGTGACGGTGCATCAGCCATCGCTGGCGCACTTCGTCGGCGGGCGGACGCTGGTGACCCGTTCTGGCTTCTGGGCCACGCGCAGGAGCGGACCGTGAGCCGGGTCAAGAACGAAGTCCTGCGCCTGGAAGCGCACATCAAGAGCCTGCGCCTGGGCGGCGGCGTGCTGTTCGCGCTCGCACTGGTGATGGGCATCGGCTGGTGGAACGCACCGCGCGACCTGACCGTGCACGTGCCGCCGGACCTGCGCTCGGGCAGCACGCGCAAATGGTGGGAGGTGCCGCCGGAGTCGGTCTATGCCTTCACCTTTTACGTCTGGCAGCAGCTCCAGCGCTGGCCGACCAATGGCGACGACGACTACCCGCGCAACCTGCACGCGCTCTCCAGCTACCTGACACCAGCTTGCCGGGCCTTCCTACAGCAGGACTACGAATACCGCCGCAACGCGGGCGAGCTGCGCCAGCGCGTGCGCGGCATCTACGAGATTCCCGGCCGCGGTTACGGCGAGAACCCGGCCCAGCGCGTGCGGGCCGTCTCCGAGCGCGACTGGGTGGTCACGCTCGACGTCACCGCCGACGAGTACTACGCCTCCGAGCAGGTGAAGCGCGCCTTCGTGCGCTACCCGCTGAAGGTCACGCGCATGGACGTCGATCCGCAGCGCAATCCCTTCGGCCTGGCCATCGACTGCTACGACGGTACCCCGCAGCGCATCGACGCGCCGGCTCCCGCGCCAGGCAAGGCCACCGCCATTCCCCAGGGAGAAATGCCATGAAGTTTCCCGTGCTGTCCGTTTGCGTGGCGCTCGCGCTGCTGCTGGCGGCGCCGGCCCAGGCAGTGGAAATCCTGCGCTGGGAGCGCTTGCCTCTGGCGGTGCCGCTGCTGGTCGGTCAGGAGCGCGTCGTGTTCATCGATCGCAACGTCCGCGTCGGCGTGCCGGCCAGCCTCGGCGGCAAGCTGCGCGTGCAGAGCGCGGCCGGCACCGTGTACCTGCGGGCCAGCGAACCGATCGAGCCGACCCGCCTGCAACTTCAGGATGCCGACACCGGCACGGTGATCCTGCTCGACATCGCCGCCGAGCCGGCCGGCAAGGACCAGCCACCGCTGGAGCCGGTGCGCATCGTCGAGGCCGATGCGCCGGCCACCCACTACGGCGCGGCCAAGACCGGGGACGCGGCGGGAGATGGCGATCCCATCGCCGCGCGGCCCGTCCGCGAGACGCCGGTGCCGGTGGTGCTGACCCGCTACGCGGCGCAAAGTCTCTATGCTCCGCTGCGCACCGTCGAGCCGGTGCCGGGCATCGCTCGCCTCAACCTGCGCCGCGACCTGGCGCTGGACGGCCTGCTGCCGACCTTGCCGGTGCAGGCCCAGGCGCTGGCCGCCTGGCGGCTGGACGATGTGTGGGTCAGCGCGGTGCGCCTGCGCAATACCGCCCCGCGCTGGCTCGACCTCGACCCGCGGGCGATCCAGGGCGACTTCCTGGCCGCCACCTTCCAGCATCCGACGCTCGGCCCGGCCGGCACGCCGGAGGACACCACCGTCGTCTACCTGGTCACCCGCGGGCATGGCCTGGCGCAGTCGCTGCTGCCGGTCATCGCCCCGGTCGATGCCGCGCTCAACCTGCCGGTGCCCACGCCGGCAGGCCCCGACGAGGGAGGCCACGATGAAGAGTAATGGCCTGCTCAAGTGGCTGATGATCCCGCTCGCGCTGCTGGTGGTGTTCGTCGGCATCAAGCTGTTTTCCGGCGGCGGCAAGCCTCCCGCGCAGAACCCCAATCCGCAGCTCACCACGGATGAGGCCAAGGCGCTGGGTATCGAGGGCGACACGCCACGCGACACCGTGGCAACGCTCGTCGCCCAGGTCCGGCAACTGCGCACCGAACTGCAAACCGCGCTGACCGACAACAAGACCCAGCGCGAGGAGAACGACCGCCTGCGCCAGCGCGAGGGCGCGATCGATCGACGCATCGACACCGCCCTGGCCGGCGAGCGGAACAAGCTGCAGCAGGATCGCGACCAGGTCGCCTCCGAACGGCAGCAGACCCAGGGCCTGTTGCAGGAACTCCAGCAGCGGCTCGATGGCCTCGGCGGCGGCCGGAACAGTTCCGCCGACCTCCCGGTCGGGCTGGGGCTGGAACCGGGCGACAGCGCCGGCCTCGGCAGCGATGGCATGCACTGGATCGAGCCGGACGACGCCCGCGACGACGGCAAGCGCAAGAACGCCAGCGGCACCGGGAGTTTCAGCTTCCCGACCAGCTTCGGCCCGGCGCAGAAGACGCTCGACACCGCCACCGACGCCGCCATCGAGACCGGCCGCCGCGCCGTCGGCGCCGAGGAAACCAAGCCGGTCTATACCGTGCCGACCAACGCCACCTTGATGGGCTCGATCGCGATGACCGCTTTGATCGGCCGGGTTCCGGTGGATGGCACGGTCAACGATCCGTACCCGTTCAAAATCCTCATCGGTCAAGACAACCTGACGGCCAACGGCATCGAGATTCCCGACGTTGCAGGCGCGGTGGTCAGCGGCACCGCCTCGGGTGACTGGACGCTCTCCTGCGTGCGCGGGCAGATCCGCTCGGTCACGTTCGTATTCAACGACGGCACCGTCCGCACGATGCCCGAAGACCGCGAGGACGGCGGCAACCGCCAGCAAGCCAACGAGAACAACACGACGCAAAGCGGGCTGGGCTGGATCAGCGACCCCTACGGCATCCCCTGCGTATCGGGCGAGCGCCACAGCAACGCGCAGCAGTACCTGGGCACCCAGGCCCTGATCACCGCCGCCGGCGCCGGCGCGGCGTCGCTGATCGACTCCGACAGCGGCCAGGTCTCCTACATGAACAGCGATGGCTCGATCGGCACCGTCGGTATCGGCGGCAACGAAGCGATGGGCCGGATTCTCGCCAGCGGCGTGCAGGACATGTCGCAGTGGGTGAACAAGCTCTACGGCCAGGCCTTCGCCGCCGTGTACGTCAAGCCCGGCGCCAAGGTCGCCGTGCATCTGGAAGAACCCCTCATGATCGACTACGCGCCCCAGGGCCGCCGCGTCGACCACCGCCTCGGAGGTGATGCGCATGCGCAGGAACTGGACTGACGGCCTGGTGCTGCTGGGCCTGGTACTCGTGCTGGGCGGCTGCGCCACCAGCAAGGAACAACTGCTGCCGCACGGCGACAGCACGATGCTCGATATCTGGAACGTGCAGACCGGCGGCAGCGCGAGCGGCGGCCAGGCCGCACGGCAGTTGCTCGATGCCCGCCAGGCGCTGCGCCGGCCGCTGACGGATGCCGACGTGCAGGCCGCGCCGCAGGCGCAGGCCCGCTACACCCGCACCGCGCAGAACGAGATCTACCGCCAGTTCCACCGGCTGCCGAATCCCGATCTCGTCATGTACGTGTTTCCGCACCTGGCCGGCAGCGACCCGGTGCCGGTGCCCGGCTACACCACCGTTTTCCCGCTGTACCAGCGCGTGCAGTACGCGCTCCCCGGCGAACGCACCGAGGACTACTGATGGCCTGGCCGCTGAGCAAACCGCGTCCGGCGAAGGTAGCGGACGTTGCCGAGCCGGAGGCCCCGGATGCGTGGGAACGCCACATTGCCGCGCTGCGCGAGCACGGCATCCCGGAGCCCGGCCAGCGAGACGGCCGCAAGCGCCGACCTGCCACCGTCGCCGACGAGCAGGCGCTGTACGACGTGGCACCGTCGTTCGTGGACATGCTGCCCTGGGCCGAGTTCCTGCCCCAGTCGCAGTGCATGCTGCTGGAGGATGGCGTTTCGCTCGCCGCCTTCTTCGAGCTGGAACCCGTCGGCACCGAGGGCCGCGAACCAGCCTGGCTCGGCCAAGTGCGCGACACGCTGGAAAACGTGTTGCAGGACTCGTTCGACGAGCTGGACGACAACCCCTGGGTCGTGCAGTTCTTCGCCCAGGACGAGACCAACTGGGACAGCTACCTCGACGGTCTGCGCCGCTACGTCCAGCCACGCGCCCAGGGCAGCGCCTTCACCGAACTCTACCTGCGCTCGATGGCCCATCACCTGCGGGCCGTCGCCAAACCCGGCGGCCTGTTCGAGGACAGCACGGTCACCCGCCTGCCGTGGCGCGGGCAGACCCGGCGCACGCGGCTGGTGATCTACCGGCGTGCCGGCCAGACACCGGGACGCCGCGGGCAGTCGCCGGAGCAGGCGCTTAACACGGTTTGCGACCGCCTGGCCGGCGGGCTCGCCAATGCCGGCGTGCGTGCCCGGCGCCTGGGCGCGGCCGACATCCACGCTTGGCTGCTGCGCTGGTTCAACCCGCATCCGACGCAGCTCGGACCCAGCGCCGAGGACCGGGAACGCTTCTACGCGCTGACCCGCTACCCGGAGGAAAGCGAACCCGGCGAGATCGAGCTGGCCAGCGGCACCGATTTCAGCCAGCGCCTGTTCTTCGGCCAACCGCGCTCGGACGTGGCGACCGGCCAGTGGTACTTCGACGGCCTGCCGCACCGCGCGATCGCGGTCGATCGGCTGCGCACACCGCCTTCGACCGGCCACCTCACCGGCGAGACGCGCAAGGGCGGCGATGCGATCAACGCGCTGTTCGACCAGATGCCCGAAGACACCGTCCTCAGCCTCACCCTGGTCATCACCCCGCAGGACATCCTGGAGGCCCATCTCAATCACTTGGCCCGCAAGGCGGTCGGCGAGACGCTGGCCTCGGAGCAGACCCGCCACGACGTACAGCAAGCACGCGGACTGATCGGCAGTTCGCACAAGCTCTACCGCGGAGCGCTCACCTTCTACCTGCGCGGGCGCGACCAAGCCGAGCTGGATGCCCGCGGCTTGCAACTGGGCAACGTCCTGCTCAACGCCGGCTTGCAGCCGGTGCGCGAGGAGGACGAAGTCGCGCCGCTGAATACCTACCTGCGTGGCTTGCCCTGTGTCTTCGACCCGGCCAAGGACAAGCGCCAGTGGTACAGCCAACTGCTGTTCGCTCAGCACGCGGCGAACCTCGCGCCCTGGTGGGGCCGCAGCCAGGGCACCGGGCATCCCGGCATCACCTTGTTCAACCGCGGCGGCGGCACGATCACCTTCGACCCGTTGAACCGGCTCGACCGGCAGATGAACGCCCATCTGTTCCTATTTGGCCCGACCGGCTCAGGCAAGTCCGCGACCTTGAACAACCTGCTCAACCAGGTCACAGCGATCTACCGGCCACGGCTGTTCATCGTGGAGGCCGGCAACTCGTTCGGCCTGCTCGGCGACTTCGCCGCACGCCACGGCCTGTCCGTCCATCGGGTGAAGCTGGCACCGGGATCGGGCGTCAGCCTCGCCCCGTTCGCCGATGCGTCGCGCCTGGTCGATACGCCCGGCCAAGTGCAAACGCTCGATGCCGATGCCCTGGACGAGGGTGAGACCGACGGCGACGAGCAGCGCGATGTGCTGGGCGAATTGGAGATCACCGCCCGTCTGATGATCACTGGCGGCGAAGACAAGGAGGAGGCCCGCATGACGCGGGCCGATCGCTCGCTGATTCGCCAGTGCATCCTCGACGCCGCCCGGCGCTGCGCGACCGAACAGCGCACGGTGCTGACGCGCGACGTGCGCGACGCGCTGCGCGAGCGCGGCCGCGATCCGACGCTGCCGGAGATCCGCCGCACCCGGCTGCTGGAAATGGCCGATGCGATGGACATCTTCACCCAGGGTTCTGACGGCGAGATGTTCGACCGGCCCGGCACGCCCTGGCCGGAAGCGGACATCACCGTCGTCGACCTGGCGACCTATGCCCGTGAGGGCTACAACGCCCAGCTCTCGATCGCGTACATCAGCCTGATCAACGCGATCAACAACATCGCCGAGCGCGATCAGTTCCTGGGACGGCCCATCATCGCTGTCACCGACGAAGGCCACGTCGTCACCAAGAACCCGTTGCTCGCGCCGTATGTCGTCAAGATCACCAAGATGTGGCGCAAGCTCGGCGCCTGGTTCTGGCTGGCGACGCAGAACATCGACGACTTGCCGAAGGCCGCCGAGCCGATGTTGAACATGATCGAATGGTGGATCTGCCTCAGCATGCCGCCAGACGAAGTGGAGAAGATCGCACGCTTCCGCGAACTCACCCCCGCGCAAAAGGCGCTGATGCTCTCGGCACGCAAGGAGTCCGGCAAGTTCACCGAAGGCGTGATCCTCTCGCGCAGCATGGAGCTGCTGTTCCGCGCGGTGCCGCCGAGCCTCTACCTGGCGCTGGCGCAGACGGAGCCGGAGGAGAAGGCCGAGCGCTTCCAGTTGATGCAGCGGTTCAACATCAGCGAGCTGGATGCGGCGTTCAAGGTCGCCGAGAAGATCGACCAGGCGCGTGGCATCGAATCGCTGTCGCTCAATGCTCTAGACGCAAGGCTTACCGCGTAGGTCCTACGTCTTGTCTGGCTATTCGATGTATTTTCCACGACCGGCCAGTGTTGCAAAGACGACAACCAGGATGCTGGATGCAATCAGAAGGATCAACGGCCAAGTCCAACCACTGTCAATGTCGCGCAGGACTCCGATGAGGAAAGGCCCGGCAGCAGCTCCCACGTACCCGACAAACTGAGCCATCCCGGAAAGCGAAGCGGCCTGGTGATGATCGTGCGTGCGCAACGTGAACAGTGCAAGGCTCGTCGTCATCGCGGTTCCCGCGCCAAATCCTGCGCTGATAAGCCAGATCAGCGGTGATCCAGCTCCCGAATACAAGCCAGCGGTTCCGATGACCAAGAGCAGGCCGCACAGGAATCCCAGAAGTCTTTGATCCTTGAATCGCCTGATGATCGGTGCACATGCCAGATTCGTTGCTACCGCCACAATCTGATAGACAAGCAGATAGAAGCCCGCTGCTTCCGGTGCCACGTTCCGCGACGCCGCGTAGGACGCAAACCAGTCAACGATCGAATAGAAGACCAACGAATGAAGCGCGAAGAACAGCGACACCTGCCATCCAATCGGGTGCTTCCAGGGTGAAACGCCTTCCTTGATCCTGATGCCCGTTGCCGAAGGAGCATGCGAGGGCACTGTCCATTGAGGCAGCCAGACAACCAGCGTGATGGCCGCCAGCAAGGCCCAACAACCGATTGCCCATCGCCAGTCGAGCCCCACCACATGGGTGATGGGTACGGCGATGCCCGCCGCCACGCCGGCCATCCCGGCCATCGATGCCGCATAGAGCCCGATCAGGCCTGCCGCCTTGGTGGGGAATTCGCGCTTCACCAGCCCCGGCAGAAGTACGTTTCCGAACGCAATGCCTGCACTCAACAACCCAGTGCCAATCCAGATTGCACCTGGCAATGGCACAGAGCGCACCAGCGTCCCGAGCAAAATGGCTGCGACAGCCCACGTTAAAACCCGCTCTAGGGAATGACGACGTCCGACTGACGGCGCGAGAAGCGATAACAGGGCAAAGATGAGAAGCGGCAAGGCGTTGAGTACGCCGGCCCCAGCCCCGTCAAGATGAAGTGCCGCTTGTATGTCCGAGAGAACCGGACCGACGCTGGTGATCGGCGCACGCAGATTGGCGCCGATGAGAATAATGCCGAAGTAGAGAAGACCCAGACGCGAGCGGGTCGTCGCGCCGGAAAGAGAGCGCTCGACAGCCATAACAGCAACCTCTGCACGAAACGGCAGCCGAGACTAGGGCGTGCCGAAATCATGCGTTGGTTGACGTTAACGCTTACGCAAGAAGCCAAGAGAGGCTTAGTGTCTGACCCAGATGTTAATACAGCCCTCTTTGCGGAGCAACAAACAGGGTGAAGCCATGACGGATTCCAGAAGGCATCTCCGCATTGCCGCATGCTGAAGTTGCAGCTCGGATCGGAGCAGCCCGGCCACCCGGCGGGCACATCCAGGACCCCGCCATGCAACCACCTCAGCGTTCCCATACATCCCACCGGCGTCTGGCCTGGCTGTCCATCGCCGTCGTGGCGCTTGCCGTACTCGGCGCGTGGCTGCTCTCCCGGCAACCGCAGCAAGAAGCCCCCCTCACGACGAAGACGCCCACAGCGACCGCCACCGAACCTGCGCCCGGTCCGCCCTGGTACTACGGCCCGGCCGATGCCCGCTTCACCCTGATCCTGTACGCGGACCTGGAGTGCCCGTATTGCAAGGCCTACTTCCCCGTGGTGAAGGCCTGGGTCGACCAGCACCCCGAAACCCGGCTGCAATGGCACCACCTGCCGCTGCCGATGCACGAGCCGGTCGCATCCCGGCTGGCCAGCCTCGCCGAGTGCGCAGGCGAAACCGGCGGCCAAGCCGCCTACTGGAATGCGTTGGGCTGGATCTACCAGCACACCCGGGGAGACGGGCAAGGCCTGCCGGAAGGCGTGCGCTATCCCGGCCAGACGCCCGCGCTGCAGGCGTGTCTGGAGAGCGGGAAGACCCAGAACACGGTCCAGACGCAAGCCCGCGAGGGCGCGCGCGACGGCATCGCCGCCACCCCGACCTTGCGCGTGCGCGACGAGCACACCGGCCAAGCCTTGCTGCTGCATGGCCCGGTCGAGGGCGATGCGCTGCTGTCGGCCCTCGACTTCCTGGCCGCCGATGGCGTGCCCGCGCCTGATCCCGAAGCCCCCGGAATGTCCGCCGCCGATACCGGCGACATGCCCAGGTAGTCCAGGTCTTCAAGGACTACGGCGCGGCTTGCCCGCGTTGACCCGCCCGTTCGCTCCGCATCCTGCCAGCGAACAGCCATCGCACGCGTGATGGTGGATGCCCGCTTTTCCGCGTTCCTATCTCCCATCGTCCCCGGAGGGCTGCCCCTCCCGGGTGCGCCTCCGGCTCAATCTTCTGGAGGTCTACCATGTCACTCACCACACTCGACGCCCCAACCGTGTCGGATATCCGTTCCCCAACCGTCGATAACGACCGCATCATCGAACAGGCCATCGCCATTCTGGAACGTCGCATCTTCGCGACGGGCCCTCGTCTTACAGGCCTTGAAGGCGCCCGCGAGTACCTGCGTCTGAAGCTGTTACAAGAACCCAACGAGGTATTCGTCGTCGTATTCCTCACCACAAGGCATCGTGTCATCGCCTGTGAAGCCCTGTTCAGAGGCACCATCGACGGTGCCGAAGTCCACCCCCGCGTGGTGGTACAGCGGGCACTGGCTCTCAATGCAGCGGCGCTGATCGTGGCGCATCAACATCCATCCGGCGATACCACGCCATCCGCGGCAGATCGAGCGATCACCAATCGTTTGAAGGATGCACTCAGCTTGGTGGACATTCGCCTGCTGGACCACTTCATCATCGGCAAAGGAACACCGTACTCGTTCGCCGCATCCGGCCTGCTGTAGTTCACCAGGCACGCCAAGCCATCCCATCCATGACGCAGTAATCCCAGCGGGAGCTTCGGCTCCCGTTTTCTTTCATGAAACCGGGTACGCCGGTTCCCGTTTGTTTGTCGTCCCGAAATCGCCCGTGCGTTCGACTACTCGCCTGATCGACTCCAAGGCGACTCGACATGGCCGCTTCCTCTTTTCGTCGTCACGGCTCCCGGTGGCATGTGCTGATCGCCGGTTTCTGCGCGGCGCTGCTCAGCCCGTGGACCGCGGCCGCCGACCTGATCGTCATCACCGACAGCCGGCATCCGGTACGGGAGCCCGCCGGCGCACGGGTCATCGAGCTGGATCGCGCGGCACGCCTGGAGGTCAGCCTGGCCGCGAACCTGCCCGCCGACCCCGGCCGCGCCACGACGCTCGTGCAGCAGCGCCTGCGCGACGGCGGCGAAACCCTGCAACGCGAACTGGCGGCGGCCTACCAGGGCGTCGCCGACGCTTGGAGCCTGGGCGTCACCACGCTCCCGGCCGTGGTGCTGGACCGGCGCTACGTGGTGTACGGCGAACTCGACGTGGCCAAGGCCGTCGCCCGCATCGAAGCCCATCGGAGGACGCAGCCATGAAGCGTTTGCATCGCCTGCGCTCCGGCGTCGCCGCGGTGCTGCTCGGCGCGGCCTCGTCGGCCTTCGCCATCAACACCGCGACCATCGTGTCGTCTGCGCTGTCACCCGACTGCCTGGAATACCGCGTGGTCGGCATCTGCTACTGGCTCTACTGCTCCTATGGCGGCTGCACGGTGCGCACGTCGGTGAAGGTTCGCCACTACATCCCCGACGCGGTGGTGTCGAGCTACTCGAACACCGGCGAGAACCCATGGACCGAAGTGCGGGCAATGAGCATGCCCAACGCCACCGCCCAGGCCGGCGGTGACGGCACGACCAACCACGACAACGAGAACAACCTCGCCAAGTTCAAGAACGCGGACGTGATCGGCCACCCGGCCGGCTCGGTGTTCGGCCAGTTCGCCGCGGCCTCCGGCTACACCTGCGAGGGTGCCGGCACGGCCTTCATGCCCTACCTGCTGAGCACCCTGGATACCGTCGCATGGCGCTACAACGTGCCCGAGCTGGTGTACCCCGAAGCACTGGTGCCGGGCATGCGCGAGATCGGCGCCCGCACCACGCTCAACCTGTGGGGCGCGGTGTACCCGCGCGGCGGACTGCTGCACCAGACCGACGACTACGAGGCCGGTGCCGTGGTCGCGCAGCGTGCCGGCGACGTCGTCACCCGGCGCGGGCAGATCCACGTCTACCAGCCGCTGCTGGCCAACGCCCGCGACGGCTACTGGCCGGCCGGCGCCCTGGTCGAGGGCGATGCCTCCACCGGGAAGTGGCAGGAACTGACGCCCACGCTGTCGCGCTCATGCGCGGTCTTTCCCCATTCCGACACCCGCGTGCAGGCGCAACAGGGCGACTACGCCTGGGCGTTGTGGCGTCCGTATAGCTGCTGCCGGCGGCGCGGGCAGACCTTTCTCGGCAGCACCGACTTCAACTGAGATCCACCATGAACCGTTTCGCCTTTCCGAACTGCGGCCGCTTGTTCCTTGCCGCGTTGGCTCTGGCGCTGGCCGGTGCCGGAGCCAGCGCCCAGACCAACGTCAACGAGTACGGCGTCCAGCACCAGGGCAGCGTGATCGGCGACGACGTGCTGTATTCGATCGGCGGCGGTCGCGCGGTCTCGATGAGCGGCGCGGCCAACATGCGCCAGCTCGGCGTCGGCGTGGGCTGGAACTCCAACCTGATCTGCGGCGACATGTCGATCTCGACGACGATCCAGAACCAGCTCAACGGCATCAGCAACGGCTTCCAGACCATCATGTCGTCGGTGATCCAGAACGCCACCAGCGCGGTGGCCTCGCTGCCGGCGCTGATCATTCAGCGGGCCGATCCGGGCCTCTACAACCTGCTGACGAATGGCGTGTTGCAAGCCCGGCTCGACTTCGACCGCAGCAAGATGACCTGCCGCGCGATCGCCAACCGCATGGCCGACATGGCCGGCGGCCAGACGAGCTGGGATCAGCTCGCCGAAGGCATGGCCCTGAAGCAGGCAGTGGCGAGCACCGATGCCGTCTCGGCCATCGACCAGGCCGAATCCAGCCGCGGTAACAACGGCGTGCCCTGGGTTGGCGGCAGCAATGCCGGCGGCGCCGGCCAGCGGCCGGTGCGCATGGTCGGCGACGTGGCCCGCGCCGGCTACAACCTGCTCAACGGCCGCGATGCCACCGACACCAGTTCCATCGACCCCAGCGCCTGCAACGGCAACCTGGCCTGCCAGACCTGGAACTCGCCCGAGGCGGCCGCGGCCTGGGCCGTGCGTGTGCTGGGCGAGCAAGAGCAGCGCACCTGCGAAGCCTGCACCAAGACCCAGACCACGCCCGGCGTCGGCTTGACGCCTTTAATCCAGGAAGAGTACGAAACCAAGCTCCAGGCCTTGCAGGAGCTGGTGGCCGGCAGCCGGTCGACCAGCTACGAGAACCTGCAGGCGGCCAGCAGCGCATCGCTGCCGATCACGCGCGGCGTCATCGAAGCCCTGCGTGATGAGCCCGATCAGGACCTGCTGGCACGGCGGCTGGCTTCGGAGGTCGCGCTGTCGAGCGTGCTTGAGAAGGCCTTGCTGCTCCAACGCACGATGCTGACCGGGCGCAAGGAGCCCAACGTCGCCGCCAATGATCTGGCCCAGCAGGCGGTATCCCACGAGAGCGACACCCTCGACCGGGAAATCCACAACCTGAAGACCGAACTGGAACTGCGCCGCGAGCTGGCCAGCAATTCACCCTCGGCCATCATCCAGCGGCACAGCACCCGCGCCACCGGCTCGCGCGGCATCTACGAGGGCGACCCGACCCGCAACCGGCTCGACGAGTTGCAGCGGCCGCCGAGCGGGAACAACCCGTGAGCGCCGGCTGGTGGCGGTTGCGCTGGCTGTTCAACCGGCGCGTCGGCCGGACGCTGCTGTGGGCGTCCGGGCTGCTGATCCTGGCCATCGTCGCCAACGTGGTCGGCATCCGCTTGGCCGGCAGCATCGAAGGCTGGCAGCGCTGGATGGCCGACCACGCTGGCCTGTTCTTTGTCTGGCGGGCGGTGCTCTACGCTGGCACCGTCTGGGGCTGGCTGTGGATGCGCCGGCGGCTGCGTGCCCGCGAGCCGGAAGGCGGTGCGCAGCAACGCCTGCTGCGGGTGGAGATCGCTGCGGTACTGGCGGTGATCGCGCTGGAAGCCAGTCAGTTCATGCAGGCCAAGTGACGCGGAGACGGCGATGACCCTCTACACCACCGACTACCTGGAGTATTACCTGACGCTGGTTTCCTGGATCGTCAACAACGGCATCTGGAACGTGCTGGTCGCCAGCGGCGTGTTCGCCATCCCGTTCCTCGCCATCGTGATCCAGGAATGGCTCAAGGCCCGCAGCGAAGGCGCGGACGAAGGCAACAAGGGCGTGCTGAGTTCGGCTCGCATCGAGAACCGCGTGTTCGTCGCCATTGTCGTCATCATGTTCGCCGGTATTCCCTTCATCGACGTCGACTTCAACACGATCAAGTACGACCAGGCGCGCTCGACGCAGTGCCAGGTGCGCGTACCGGAGCCTACCGAGACCGGCTGGTCGCAATCCTTCAGCACGATCAACAACCAGTCGGCCAAGGTGCCGGTGTGGTGGTTCTTCATCCACGCGGTTTCGCGTGCGGTGACGGGCGCCTCGGTCGCCGCCATTCCCTGCGGCACGGATCTTCGGCAGATGCGCATGGACATCGACGCCACCCGCATCGACGACCCGGTGCTGGCCCAGGAAGTGGCCGACTTCACCCACGACTGCTACGGACCGGCGCGTGCCAAGTTGTTCATGTCGCGCCCCGAGCTGAGCGAGGAGCAGATGAACGATGTCACCTGGATCGGCTCGCACTTTTTCCTCGACACCGCAGGCTTCTACGACACCTACCATGCGAAGACGCCGCGGGAGGGCTGGCCCTACGACAGCACCCGGGACGCCGGGCTGGCCGAGGTCCCCAGCGGGGCCGGCTACCCGACCTGCCGGCAATGGTGGTCCGATGGCGGCAATGGATTGCGTGCACGGCTGCTGGCCCAGGTCGATCCCGGCCTGCTGACCCGCATCGGTGGCTGGGCCGGCTTCCTGAGCCAAGACCAGGTCAACGACTCGGTGGTTCGCACGATCGCCTCGCCCCGGCAACAGAAACTCAACCAAGGGGAGGTCTATACCGACTACGGCGGACAGATCCAGATGACGTTGCCCAACATCGCCACTCGTGCGGTCGGCGACGTGGGCCTGACCTTCGGCTCCCTCGGCTATTTCCCGGCGATGGACATGGTTCGGCAGGCATTGCCGATGGTGCTGTCGCTGCTCAAGATGGCGCTGGTGGTGTGCATCCCGCTGGTGCTGGTGATCGGCACCTACGACCTGAAGACGCTGGTGACGGTTTCGGTGGTCCAGTTCGCCCTGTTCTTCGTGGACTTCTGGTTCCAGCTCGCCCGCTGGATCGACTCGACCATCCTCGATGCACTCTATGGCTGGGGCTGGGGCTGGAACCGGCCGCATACCAACTTCGATCCACTGATCGGCTTGAACAACACCTTCGGGGATATGACCCTGAACTTCGTGATGGCGACGATGTTCATTGTGCTGCCAGGATTTTGGGTGACTGCTCTGGCTTGGGCCGGTGTGCGTGCTGGCAACCTCGTTCAGATGATGACGATGGCCACCGACGGCGCCAAGTCGGCGGGGTCCAAGGGGCCGGGGGTCATTTCCAAGTCACTCAAGTAAATTCCCCGGCCTGTTACTCGTCATCATACGGATCGCCAATATCGATCCGTATGTCGCCGCGATACTGGCCATAGCCCGCAGGGCCAACTCGCCATTCGGTCCGGTCCTCGTCCTCGTCTTCCCAGTTTGCATTGCGGGCAACCCAGGTGACCACGATCGCGAACACCAGCAGCAGCGCCAGCCAGAAGGCCGCATACAGCAGCACGCCGAGCACAATGAGCTTGACGGCCCACAGCAGGCTCGCAGCCACGCCTGCGTCGAGGCCTCGCGCCACCAGCCAGCCCCGTGCCTTCCGATCCAGGCGTGCGCCAGCACGCCACATCCGGCCGAAGACTCGGCCTGCACGCTCTGCGAAAGTGGTTTTTGCTGCGGGTTTCATGGTGGCTTACCTCATGGTGGTCCTATCGGCTCTTGTTCAACACCTGCTCCAGGGAGTCCTTGCTTGCATTCATCTCGATTCTTCAAACGAGATTTGAATTTCCATGCCACATCCAATCAACCGGATGCGGCACAACCTACGGCTTCTTCGGCACCTGCCAGTCTGCCTTGCTCGCCGCGACCAGCGCCGTCCAGTCGTCGGGCGGGTTGCCTCGCCCGAGCATCTTCTCGAACACCGCATACGGATCGGACTTGCTGCCCGCCGACCGCAGCGTTTGTTCGTCGTTGACCCAGGCGAGCACGATCACTTTCGTCCTGGAGTCGTAGCGGAAGAACAGGCGGAATCGACGTCCGATCTTCGCGCGCCGCCAGTGGCGGTATTCCGGCCCCAGGGTGTTGCCTTGGCGGAACTCGTCGCGTGCGGGGTCGCCCGGAACGACTTCCATGATCAACTGGCTCAACGCCCGGAACAGCTTGACGTTGGCATTGCCCTCGAACCCTCGCGGGTCGTTCTGCTCGGCCCGCTGCGCGGCCGCATGCAGCTTGCGCAACTGCTCGATCACGCCCTCATGGAACAGCAGCGTCCAGCCATGCCGCTGCATCAGAGCGCCACTTCGCCTTCGATGTCCTCATCGAGGTCCACCGCATGGCCGGCGTTCGCCAGCATGGCCCGCGCGAGATCATCCGGCAGGGCCTGGACATGCCGGCCGGCCCGGATATCGGCCTCCAGCAGCGCCAGGAAGGCCCCGATCGCCGGGTCTTCATGCTCGGCGTCGGCGCGGGTCACGACGACCTTGCCGCCGCGCAGGTCGAACGCCACCTTGCCGCCGGCATCCACCCCCAGCGCCTGGCGGATGGGCTTGGGCAGCGTGATCTGGCCCTTGGAGGTCACGGTGGCGACTTCATGGATGTTGGGCATGGCAGTTCTCCCGATAGCGACATCTACATGGTAAGGAATATTCCTTACTTCGTCAATCTGATCCAGCATGGCGACTCCGGCTTGGGAAGAAGGAGGCATCGTAGGCACGGCACGGCACAGCCAGCCTTCCGCCCACAACCCGGCATTGGCGCATCCCCATTGACGGTGGCCTGGCCGCCGCTGCCGCGCTACACCCAAAGGCTTCCAAAAGACCAAAGGGGCCGGCAAGGGGCAAGGGAACGGGGTCA
>NZ_JADGHH010000176.1 GCF_019689535.1 Pigmentiphaga sp. | reverse complement strand
GAGCGGGGCGGAAGGACTGCGTATCATTCATGGGGCGCTACGATAACCCGAGCCGGCGGGCGCGCGCCCGCCCCCAGGGGGCAGTGCGGGAAAATCCCAGGCGCGCACCGCTACCTTGACTGCGGTGCAGCATACCTGATAGCCTAGCGGGCTCGCCGAAAGCGATACCCAAGTCGACGGCAGAGCGCTTCGTCTGGCGCCCGATACCTTCGGCGCCAAGCATTGCAGTTACTCAAGCCCAAGTCCGCGCCAAAAGCGTTGCGGCGGCCTCGGCCCGAAAGGGCGCAGGCGGCCTGGTCTTGGCCTTCCGTTTCAACCTTCAGTGCTCGTTCCGGTGAACGTGTGCGAGGTCGGCAGGGTGGGCGAGCGGATCGGTTCCGTGAACCGTGAAGCGTCGCTGCATGCTGCCGGTGCCCGTACAGGTTTGGTTTCCCTGCCAGGAGGCAGTACCGCCCGGGGCGTCAGCGCGAACTTGAATGGACGACACATCCAATGGAACTCACAGGCGCCGAGATCGTCGTGCGCAGCCTTGCCGATGAGGGGGTCGAACACGTGTTCGGCTATCCGGGCGGCTCGGTTCTCTACATCTACGACGAGATCTTCAAGCAAGACAAGTTCAAGCACATCCTGGTGCGTCACGAGCAGGCAGCCGTGCACGCCGCCGATGCCTATTCGCGCGTGTCCAACCGCGTCGGCGTGGCGCTGGTCACCAGTGGCCCCGGCGTGACGAACGCGGTAACCGGCATCGCGACCGCATACATGGATTCCATCCCGCTGGTGGTGCTGACGGGGCAGGTGCCCACCACCGCCATCGGCCAGGACGCCTTCCAGGAGGCCGACACCGTCGGCATCACCCGGCCGTGCGTCAAGCACAACTTCCTGGTCAAGGACGTCAAGGACCTCGCGGAAACCATCCGCAAGGCCTTCTACATCGCCCGCACCGGCCGTCCCGGCCCAGTGCTGGTTGATATCCCCAAGGACATCACGGTCGCGCGCTGCAAGTACACGCCCCCCACGGGCGAGATCAAGATGCGCTCCTACTCGCCCGTCGTGAAGGGGCACCAGGGGCAGATCAAGAAGGCCGTGCAACTGTTGCTGCAGGCCGAGCGCCCGATGATCTACACGGGCGGCGGGGTCATCCTGGCCGATGCAGCGCCCGAGCTGACCAAACTCGTGCACATGCTGGACGTGCCGTGCACCAATACCCTGATGGGGCTGGGCGGCTTTCCCGGCGAGGACGAGCATTTCGTCGGCATGCCCGGCATGCACGGCACGTACGAGGCCAACATGGCCATGCAGCATTGCGACGTGCTGGTGGCCATTGGCGCGCGCTTCGACGACCGCGTCATCGGCAATCCCAAGCATTTCGCGCAGAACGCCCGCAAGATCGTCCACATCGACATCGATCCCTCGTCGATTTCCAAGCGCGTGAAGGTCGACGTGCCCATCGTGGGCGACGTCAAGGACGTGCTGCAGGACCTCCTGGCGCACCTGGAGTCCGCGCTCAAGGAAAACCGGCGCGATCCGCAGCAGCTCGCTGCCTGGTGGAAGCAGATCGGCGCGTGGCGCGAGCGGCAATGCCTGAAATACAAGCGCTCTGACGACGTCATCAAGCCCCAGTTCGTGATCGAAAAGCTCTGGGAAGTCACGCGCGGCGAGGCTTTCGTCACTTCCGACGTGGGGCAGCACCAGATGTGGGCCGCGCAGTACTACCGCTTCAACAAGCCGCGCCGCTGGGTCAATTCCGGCGGGCTGGGCACGATGGGCGTGGGGCTGCCGTATGCCATGGGCGTGCAGATGGTGTATCCGGATGCCGACGTCGCCGTCATTACCGGCGAAGGGTCGATCCAGATGAACATCCAGGAGCTGTCGACCTGCCATCAGTACCACCTGAGCCCCAAGATCCTGTGCCTGAACAACCGGTACCTGGGCATGGTGCGCCAGTGGCAGCAGATCGACTACGGTTCCCGCTATGCCGAGTCGTACATGGATTCGCTGCCCGACTTCGTCAAGCTGGCCGAGGCCTATGGCCACGTCGGCATGCGCATCGAAAGCGCCCGCGATGTCGAGGGCGCGTTGCGCGAAGCGTTCACCACCCACAAAAAGCGCCTGGTGTTCCTGGACATCATCACGGACCGCACGGAAAACGTGTGGCCGATGGTGAAGGCCGGCAAGGGCCTGACCGAGATGCTGCTCGGTTCCGAAGACCTCTAAGGAGCACACATGAGACACGTCATATCGGTGCTCCTGGAGAATGAAGCAGGTGCACTTTCGCGCGTCGTCGGCCTGTTCTCGGCGCGCGGCTACAACATCGAAACCCTGACCGTCGCGCCGACCGAAGACCCGACCCTGTCGCGCATGACCATCGTGACCTCCGGGTCCGACGACGTCATCGAGCAGATCACCAAGCACCTGAACCGCCTGGTGGAAGTGGTCAAGGTCGTCGATTTGACCGAAGCGCCCCACATCGAGCGCGAATTGATGCTGATCAAGGTTCGCGCGGTGGGCAAGGAGCGCGAGGAAATGAAGCGCATGGTCGATATCTTCCGCGGCCATATCGTGGACGTGACCGACAAGAGCTACACCGTGGAACTCACCGGGGACAAGGGCAAGCTCGACGCCTTCATCGAGGCGCTCGACCGTGCCTGCATCCTGGAGACCGTGCGTACAGGCAGCTGCGGCGTCGGGAGGGGCGAGCGGGTGCTGAAGATCTGAGCCCCTGCGCGCCTGTGCATCCCGGGATGGCAGGCCAGGCCGTGGCGCGGATGTGTCCCGCCCGGCGGGCGCCGGCAGAACCCAATGCCTCGGGTTCCCCGTCCCCGTCGCGTCGGAAGCGGAGCGGCCAGCATTGAATTTGAATTTGAATTTCGAGTATCGAGTGGATTTTGGAGAGCGCCATGAAAGTTTTTTACGACAAAGATTGTGATCTGTCGCTGATCAAGGGCAAGACCGTCGCCATCATCGGCTACGGTTCCCAAGGTCACGCCCATGCCCAGAACCTGAACGATTCCGGCGTCAAGGTCGTGGTCGGGCTGCGCAAGGGCGGAGCCTCCTGGGACAAGGCCGTCAACGCCGGCCTGACCGTCAAGGAAGTGAACGATGCGGTCAAGGAAGCCGACGTCGTCATGATCCTGTTGCCCGACGAGAACATCGCCAAGGTCTATGCCGAGAACGTCGGCCCCAACATGAAGAAGGGCGCGGTACTGGCCTTCGCGCACGGCTTCAACGTGCACTATGGCTGCGTCGTGCCCCGTGACGACGTCGATGTCATCATGGTCGCTCCCAAGGCCCCGGGCCACACGGTGCGTGCCACCTACCAGCAAGGCGGCGGCGTTCCCCACCTGGTTGCGGTCTACCAAGACCGTTCGGGTGCGGCCCGCGACATCGCCCTGTCGTACGCCATGGCCAACGGCGGTGGCCGCGCCGGCATCATCGAGACCAACTTCCGCGAAGAAACCGAGACCGACTTGTTCGGCGAGCAGGCGGTGCTGTGCGGCGGCACGGTCGAGCTGATCAAGGCCGGCTTCGAGACGCTGGTGGAAGCCGGCTATGCGCCCGAGATGGCCTACTTCGAGTGCTTGCACGAGCTCAAGCTGATCGTCGACCTGATCTACGAAGGCGGCATCGGCAACATGAACTACTCGATCTCGAACAACGCGGAATATGGCGAATACGTCACCGGCCCGCGCATCGTGACCGAAGAGACCAAGCAGGCCATGCGCGCCGTCCTGAAAGACATCCAGAGCGGCGAATATGCCAAGAGCTTCTTGCTGGAAAACATGGCTGGGGCTCCGACCATCAAGTCGCGTCGCCGCCTCACGGCCGAGCACCAGATCGAGCAAGTGGGCGCCAAGCTGCGCGAAATGATGCCCTGGATCCGCAAGAACAAGCTGGTTGACCAAAGCAAGAACTGATATTCCGCGCGTCCTGCATGTCTGCGCCCATCTTCGGTTGTGGCGCGGCAGGGCTCCCT
Source organism: Pigmentiphaga sp. (assembly GCF_019689535.1). Lineage (GTDB taxonomy): Bacteria > Pseudomonadota > Gammaproteobacteria > Burkholderiales > Burkholderiaceae_B > Pigmentiphaga. Next base: position 3,396 of record NZ_JADGHH010000176.1, on the reverse strand, counting down.
GCGGGCCCGGCATGCCATGGCGCGGCCGGAACACGAGGATGCGCCCCGGCGCATCCCAGGCCTCAGCCCTCACGCTACCTGCGCGAGGGCTTTTTCTTTTTGGGCGCTGCGCATCGAGCGCCGTCTGCTACGGGTCAACCCCCTGCCGCTTGCGGCGGCGATGACGTATCATCACATACTCCTACCCAGTATGCTGAACCGTCATGCCGCATACGCCTGAAGAGAAAAAGCGCGTCTTGACCCGTGTCCGCCGCGTGCGCGGGCAGATCGACGCACTCGAACGGGCGCTGGAGGAGGGCGCGGAGTGCGGGGCGATCCTCCAACAGATTGCAGCCGTGCGAGGGGCCATCAACGGCCTGATGGCGGGCGTGCTGGAAAGTCATTTGCGCGAGGAGTTCACTCACCTGGCCGAGGCCGCCGGCACGCCGAATCGGCCCATCGACGAGGTGATTTCCCTCGTGCGCTCGTATCTCCGATGAATCCCGCCCCGTCGCGCTCCCAAGACTTTCTGCAAAGAGGACTCCCATGAAATCTCGTGCCGCCGTCGCATTCGGACCTGGTAAGCCGCTCGAAATCGTCGAGATCGACGTGGCCCCGCCCAAGAAGGGCGAAGTGCTCGTGAAGATTACCCATACCGGCGTTTGCCATACCGACGCCTTTACGCTTTCGGGCGAGGATCCGGAGGGCCTGTTCCCCGTCGTGCTCGGCCACGAAGGGGCGGGCGTGGTGGTCGAAGTGGGCGAGGGCGTGACCTCGGTTGCGCCTGGCGATCACGTGATCCCCCTCTATACCGCCGAGTGCGGCGAGTGCCTGTTCTGCAAGTCGGGCAAGACCAACCTCTGCGTCGCGGTGCGCGCAACGCAGGGCAAGGGCGTGATGCCCGACGGCACATCGCGGTTCTCCTACAACGGCCAGCCCGTCTACCACTACATGGGCTGCTCGACCTTCAGCGAATACACCGTCGTGGCCGAGGTTTCGCTGGCCAAGATCAACCCCAAGGCCAATCCCGAGCACGTCTGCCTGCTCGGATGCGGCGTGACCACGGGCATCGGTGCCGTGCACAACACTGCCAAGGTGCAGGAAGGCGACACGGTGGCGGTGTTCGGCCTCGGCGGCATCGGCCTTGCCGTCATCCAGGGCGCGCGCCAGGCCAAGGCGAGCCGCATCATCGGCATCGACACCAATCCGGCCAAGTTCCCACTGGCCAAGACTTTCGGTGCGACCGAGTGCATCAACCCGAACGACTACGACAAGCCCATCCAGCAAGTCATCATCGAGATGACCGGCTGGGGCGTGGACCACTCGTTCGAGTGCATCGGCAACGTGAACGTGATGCGCGCGGCGCTCGAGTGCGCACACCGCGGCTGGGGCCAGTCCATCATCATCGGCGTGGCGGGCGCGGGGCAGGAAATCTCCACGCGCCCGTTCCAGCTCGTGACCGGACGCACCTGGAAAGGCACGGCCTTCGGCGGCGTCAAAGGCCGTACGCAACTGCCCGGCATGGTCGAGGCAGCGATGCGCGGGGAAATCGAACTCGCGCCCTTCGTCACGCACACGCTGCCGCTAGACGAAATCAACAAGGCGTTCGACCTCATGCACGAGGGCAAGTCCATCCGCACCGTCATCCACTATTGACGTCGATGGCATTGCGCCGCGCGCATGGACGCGGCGCTCACTCGGCCTTGCCCCGCTTGGGGCGCGGCCGCTCGGGAAATAGTTGCCTGAGCATCTCGGGCAGGATCTGCGCCATGAACGCGTCGCCGCCGGCCTGCCCGTTCCCGAATTTGCCTTCCAGCGCCAGGTGTGCGCATCCGTGCACCGCCGACCACGCTCCCATCAGCAGGGCTTGGTCCGCAGCGCCCAGCGGGCCATCCGTGCGCCCCACGTACTCCCGCACGGCCTCTTCCAGCTCCCGGTAGGCCGCCCGGCCCGCGTCGTCCAGCCGCGAGTCGGGTGCCAACATGTCCTTGCGGAACATCAGTAGAAAGCGGGCCGGGTAGGTCAGCGCGAAGCGCACGTACCCCAGCCCCTTGCCGTGCAGCCTTTCGGTCGGCGTCCTGCCGGCCGCGCTGCCCTCCCGCTGGAAGCGCGTCAGTTCCTCAAAGCCCAGGATGGCGACTTCCGTCAACAAGCCGGCGGCCGAACCGAAATGATGCAGCGCGGCGGCCGGCGACACCCCCACTTGGCGCGCGACTTCCCTGAGGCTGAAGCCTTCCACGCCGCGCGCGGCAAGCAATTGTTCAGTGGCGTCGATGAGCGCTTGGCGCAGTGCGCCATGGTGGTAGGGCGTCGCCGCCCCGCTTCGCCGGGTGGCCATGGATGAGGGCTCCTCGCTGGTTGTCGGAAAAATCAAACTTTACACCGTTCAAATGCCTTGTTATGGTATCTGAACGCTGTTTAGATTTGGTTGGGGCGGCATTTCTGAGGAGAGGGGCCATGTTCGATCTTCTTTTCGAGCTTGCGGGCATGATCGTGATGCTCGCCTGGATTGCACTGGCGGCGTCGCCGTGGCTGGGCAGGGCCAAGCCCATCGTCCGCATGGTGACGGGCGCCGTGGTTCCCGGTGCCCTGGCGCTGGCTTATGTCGCGTTGGTGGCCATGTCCTGGCCAGCCGCCGGCGGGGGGTACGGGTCGCTGGACGATGTGTCGACGCTGTTCGGCCATCGCGGCATGTTGACGGCAGGGTGGTATCACTACTTGGCTTTCGACCTCTTCGTTGGCACTTGGCTGGCACGGCGCGCCGAACGCGATGGAATCGCTCCCTTGTGGATGATTCCCTGCCACGCCCTGACGTTCTTGTTCGGCCCCGCGGGGCTGGTCGCCTACGGCTTGCTGTATGCCGCCAAGCCTGTGCGGGCGCTGGTGCGCGAGCTCGAGCGCAGGCATGGCCCGCTGGCGCGCTTCGGTTTGATCCTGTTCGCCGCGCTTGCCGCGTCGCTTGCGATGGCCGCGATCGATGCGCGCACGCTGGGCGGCGTGGGCGTGTGGGTCAAGCCGATGAAGTTCATGGCGTCGGTGGCGCTGTATGCGTGGACCACCGCTTGGCTGATCGGAGAATTGCCTTCCGGGTTCCGCGCGTCGCCCGCGGTTCGGCGCCTGGCCCGCACCATCATCCTGGTGGGCGCGGCGGAGGTGGCCTACATCACGCTCCAGGCGGCCTTGGGCCAGCCGTCGCATTTCAATGATTCGACACCCTTCCATTCGGCCATGTATGTGCTCATGGGGGTGGGCGCGTTGACCCTGACCGCCTGCTCCCTGCCGCTAGCCTGGATGATCGGACGCCATGCCGAGGACATGGCGCCCGCGTACCGGCTCGGCGCCGTACTGGGGCTCGTGCTGACGTTCGTCTTCGGTGCAGGGGCGGGCTCTTATACACAACTGACGCTGCCGACGAAG
>NZ_JADGHH010000175.1 GCF_019689535.1 Pigmentiphaga sp. | reverse complement strand
CTGCTTATCGTGGGCAGGGTCAGTTGTGTATAAGAGACAGAAACGGATGAGGGGAACACCGGCGCAAGAAGCGGGGCGGGCGCTTGGAGCCCGCCCCGTTCTGCCGGGCATGCCCGGCGACAGGCATTAGTACAGCGGCTTGCCCTCGGTGTCCTTGATCTCGGCCTTCCACAGTGCGCGGATCTGTTCCGTCACGGCATCGGGCAACGCCACATAGTCCAGGGCGGACGCGGCACTGCGGCCGTTCTTGAAGGCCCAATCGAAGAACTTCAGCACCTCGGCGCCTTGGGCAGGCTTGCCCTGCACTTTATGCATGAGGATGAAGGTTGCGCTGGTAATGGGCCAGCTCTTGTCGCCGGGCTCATCGTTCAAGATGACGCCCATGCCCGGGGTACCCTTCCAGTCGGCGTTCGCGGCCGCGGCGGCGAACGTTGCCTCCTCGGGCTGCACGAACTTTCCTGCCCGGTTCTGGACCTGGCCGTGCGCCAGGTTGTTCTGCTTGGCGTACGCATACTCCACGTACCCGATGGCGCCCGGGAGCTGCTTGACGTAGTTGGCCACGCCCTCATTGCCCTTGCCGCCCTGCCCCACCGGCCATTTCACGGCCTTGCCCTCGCCCACCGAGGACTTCCATTCAGGCGAGACCTTAGACAGATAGTTGGTCCAGCCGAAAGTCGTGCCCGATCCATCCGAGCGGTGCACCACGATGATGTCTGTCGCCGGCAGCGTCGTGCCCGGGTTGAGCTTGGCAATGGCCTCGTCGTTCCACTTCTTGACCTTGCCCAGGAAGATGTCTGCCAGGAGCGCCCCCGTAAACTTGAGCTGCCCGGGTTGGATGCCCGGCAGGTTCACGACGGGCACGATCCCACCGATCACGGCCGGAAACTGCACCAGCCCATGCTTGGCCAGGTCCTCGCCTTTCATCGGGTCATCGGAGGCGCCAAAGTCCACCGTCTTGGCGATGATCTGCTTCTGCCCGCCACCCGAACCGATGGACTGGTAATTCACGGTCACCCCAGTGGCGGCCTTGTAGTCGGAAGCCCATTTGGCGTAGATGGGATAGGGGAACGAAGCGCCCGCACCGGTGATGCCGGCGGCGTGCACCGACCATGCGGCAACGCCCAGCGCGACACCCAACGAAACTCGCTTGAATAAGGAAGTCAACATTTGCAGATCCTCTGCGTTCGTGAAGGAGAACTCACTACGCAGGCAGATTACTGAGCAAATATGACATGACCGTGACAGTCCGACCCACGGGCCAGGAGACGGCGCAGGGCTCCACTCGAGGCCGCAACGCGGTTACGACCGCCTCGTCCCCTGCGATTCAAGCCCGAAGTGCCGCCTATAGCGGTTATCCAGTGCATCGATGGATAACAGCATGGGAAAGTCGGCGGTATTGAAGTCAGCGTCCCACGCGGGCTCGCCACACACGCGGGCGCCCGCCTTGAGATACCCCTTGATGAGCGGCGGCACGCGCGTGGGCAGGTTGCAATCGAGGCGCTCGACGGGCAGCCGATGCAGGGGCCGCACGCGCAGCTCCCGCGCCGCCTCGATGTGCGAAGCCACCGAACGATATACGCCGGCGGCGGTTGCGCCATCGTCGCGCAGGCTCACGCTCGCGCAGCCGAACACGTAGCGGTGGCCCGAACGGCGCAGGAATTCCGCCAATCCGGACCACAGCAGCATGATCACGGCACCGCTGCGGTAGTCCCGGTGCGTGCAGGAGCGGCCGAATTCGACCAGCTCGTTGCGGATGGGGGCGAGCCCCGCGAGATCGAATTCGGATTCGGAATAATAGCCCCCGGCCAGGCGTGCCTGCTCCGGACCGAGGATGCGGTAGGTGCCGACGACCCGGTCGTTATCGAGGTCCCGCACGATCAAATGCTCGCACCAGGGGTCGAACCGGTCTTCGTCGATGCCGTCGCAGGCGGTCGGAAACACGGCCCCCATGTCCTCGGTAAAGACTTCATAGCGCAGGCGCTGGGCTTGCCGCACTTCGTCCCAGGAACGCGCCAACCCGACAGCCAGGGCGGGGGTCTGGGCACCGTCATCAAGCGCGTCGGCGCCCCCTCGACACGCTTCGATGCGGGTGAATTCGAGCATATGCACACTCCTTGACAGGTGAGTCGAGTGTCGATGCTGTGCGTTTCACGTCATTGACAGAATAATGACGGCACCATGACGGCAACACAATACTCCTGCCGTGACGGAAACGCCTGCTTACGAAAACCCGCGATCGCTGCAAGGGCGCCGAGGCAGGCCGACTGCGTGAGCGGCCGCTAGCGCAAGCTGGCCGACAGGGCGTCCAGGCAAACGTCGACCACCGCTTCGTCCACGGCCTCCACCATCAGGCGCAGCTTGGGCTCGGTGCCCGACGCCCGGATCAGGACGCGGCCCTTCCCGTTGAGCCGCTGCTCGACCTCCTGCCTCGCCCGCGCGAGCCCTTCGTGGCTGCGCCAATTCAGGCCGGGCTCCAACGGAACGTTCACGAGCTTCTGGGGAAGCAAATGCAATCCGTCCAACAGTTCTGGGAGAGCCCTGCCCTGACGCTGCATTGCGGCAAGGATTTGCAGCGCGGCCACGATGCCGTCGCCCGTGGTGTGCCGATCCAGGCAGATCAGGTGCCCCGAACTCTCTCCCCCGTACAGCCAGCCGCGATTCTGGAGCATGGCCAAGACGTAGCGGTCGCCCACCTCTGCGCGGCCAAAGGGAATGCCGAGCTCATGCATGCGGCGCTCGAAGGCGAGGTTGGTCATGTGCGTGCCGGCCACCCCGGCGACCGGCCCCTGGCGCAGGCGATCGGCGACGATGACGTACAGCAGCTCATCGCCGTTGTAACGCCGGCCGCTGGCGTCCACCATCAACAAGCGATCGGCGTCCCCGTCCAGCGCGATGCCGAGGTCTGCCTTTTGCGCCACGACGGCATCGGCCAGGGCATCCAGATGAGTTGCCCCCACCCCGTCGTTAATGTTCAGGCCGTTCGGCGCGCACCCGATGCACGTGACGGTCGCGCCCAGCTCTTCGAACACGCTGGGGGCGATGTGATAGGCGGCGCCGTGCGCGGCATCGACCACGATTTTCAAGCCGGACAGGTCGAGGTCGCTCGGGAAGCCGCTCTTGCAAAATTCGATGTAACGCCCCGCCGCATCGTTCAGGCGCTTGGCCCGGCCCAGCTTCTCCGACGACACGCAGCCGACGGGCTCACCCAGCGCCGCTTCGACGCGCAGCTCGACCTCGTCGGGCAGCTTCATCCCGGTGGAGGAGAAAAACTTGATGCCGTTGTCGTAGTAAGGATTGTGCGATGCACTAATCACGATGCCGGCCGCCAGGCGCAACGCCCGGGTCAAGTAGGCGATGGCCGGCGTCGGCAGCGGGCCGGCCAGCAAGACGTCTATGCCCGCCGCCGACAGCCCCGCCTCGAGCGCGGATTCCAGCATATACCCCGATATGCGCGTATCCTTGCCAATGAGGACGATGGGGCGCCCGCCCTCCCTGTGGTCGGCGGTCAGCACCACGCCCGCGGCGTAGCCGAGGCGCAGGGCGAATTCGGCATTGATCACGCGGGACCCAACCTTGCCGCGTATGCCGTCGGTTCCGAAATATTCCCGTTTTCCTGCCATCATTGGTGGCTCCGTCAATCTCGCCGCGCGTTGCAGCGTCCGCCCTCACGCGTCCCCAACTTGCACGGCCTGCCATACCTTGAGCGCATCGACCGTGGCAGCGACGTCGTGGACCCGCACGATGGCGGCGCCGCGGGCGACGGCGGCGAGCGCCGCCGCAATGCTGCCGGCAAGCCGCTCCCCGACTGGCCTGCCCGTCACCGCGCCTATCATGGTCTTGCGCGATACGCCGATTAAAAGCGGATAACCCAGGGCTCCGATAGTCGGCAAACTACGCAACAAGTCGTAGTTGTGAGCCGTGGTCTTGCCGAACCCGAAGCCGGGATCGAGGCAGATCCGGCCCGGATCCACGCCCGCCGCCTCCAGCCGCTGCGCCTGCTCCCGCAGGAAGGCGCCGACCTCTCCCGCCACGTCCGCATACGCGGGCGCCTGCTGCATGGTCCGGGGCTCGCCTTGCATGTGCATGACGCAGAGCCCGCAGTCCGAGCCCGCAACCGCTTCGATCGCACCGGGCTGCCTGAAGCCGTAGATGTCGTTGATCATGTCCGCGCCGGCCTCGATCGCTGCCCGCATCACGGCGGGCTTGAAGGTATCGATCGACAACGGCACGCCGCTATCCCGCAGCGCCTCGATCAGCGGCAGCAGCCGGGCGAGCTCTTCCTCCAGCGGCACGGGCTCGGCCCCCGGCCGCGTGGACTCGCCCCCGATGTCCAGGATGTCCGCCCCTTCGTCGATCAACCTGCGCGCATGGGCAATGGCCGCATCGGGCGCCAGGTGGCGCCCGCCATCCGAAAACGAATCAGGCGTCACGTTGACGATGCCCATGATCCGGGGACGCGAGAGGTCCAGGGTGAAACGGCCGCAGCGCACCTGCCGGCGCGGCGCCGCGTGGACGCCGGTTGGAGAGGCCAACTCACCCGTGGTATCGCTGCCGACGGCTCGAGCCCCGGCGGAAGATGAAAAACGCTGCATGCAAACTTCCCGCTATCAGGAGCCGGAAACAGGAAGGGCGGCCCTCAGGCCGCCCGTCAAACTAACGATTCCCCGTGGCGTGGAGATACGCCGCGGGCCGCGCAGGCCCGACTATGCCGGAGCCGTCGCGTTCTGCGCCACCCCGCCAGGGCTGGGCGGCGTGTTCGGCGGCGTGTTCGCCGAATCAGAGGTCTTGGGCGGACGCGGCGGACGGCCCTCGACGATGTCGTTGATCTGGTCGGCGTCGATGGTTTCCCACTCGAGCAAGGCCTTGGCCATCGCCTCGACCTTGTCGCGGTTCTCCTCGAGGATCTTGCGCGCGACGGCGTACTGTTCGTCGATGATGCGGCGGATCTCGGCGTCGACCTTTTGCATGGTCGCCTCCGACACCTGGGTCGTCTTGGTGATGCTGCGGCCCAGGAACACCTCGCCCTCATTTTCCGCATAGACCATGGGGCCCAGCGTATCGGTCATGCCATAGCGGGTGACCATGTCGCGCGCGATCTGGGTGGCCCGCTCGAAGTCGTTCGAGGCCCCCGTGGTCATCTGGTTCATGAACAGTTCTTCCGCGATGCGCCCGCCGAACAGCACAGCGATGGTGTTGAGCATGCGCTCCTTGTCCATGCTGTAGCGATCGCTCTCGGGCAGCTGCATGGTGACGCCGAGCGCGCGGCCACGCGGGATGATGGTGACCTTGTGCACCGGATCCGTCTTGGGCAGCATCTTGGCGACGATCGCATGGCCGGACTCGTGATAGGCGGTGTTGCGGCGCTCCTCCTCGGGCATGACGATGGAGCGGCGCTCGGCGCCCATGATGATCTTGTCCTTGGCCTTCTCGAAGTCCAGCATGTCCACGGTGCGGCCGTTGCGGCGGGCGGCGAACAGGGCCGCCTCGTTTACCAGGTTGGCCAGGTCGGCGCCGGAAAAGCCGGGCGTACCGCGCGCCAGGACAGTGGCGTCCACGTCGGACGAAACCGGCACTTTGCGCATGTGGACCTTCAGGATCTGCTCGCGGCCGCGAATGTCGGGTAGCGGCACCACGACCTGGCGGTCGAAGCGGCCGGGGCGCAACAAGGCTGGATCCAGCACGTCGGGACGGTTGGTCGCGGCGATCACGATGATGCCTTGGCCGGTTTCGAAACCGTCCATTTCCACCAGCATCTGGTTCAGCGTCTGTTCGCGCTCGTCGTTGCCGCCGCCCAGGCCCGCGCCGCGCTGGCGCCCGACCGCGTCGATCTCATCGATGAAGATGATGCAGGGGGCGTGCTTCTTCGCGGTCTCGAACATGTCGCGCACCCGGGCCGCGCCCACGCCCACGAACATTTCGACGAAATCCGAGCCGGAGATGCTGAAGAACGGCACCTTGGCCTCGCCGGCGATGGCGCGCGCCAGCAGCGTCTTGCCGGTTCCGGGCGAACCGACCATCAGCACGCCGCGCGGGATGCGGCCACCCAGCTTCTGGAACTTGGACGGATCGCGCAGGAAATCCACCAGCTCCTGCACGTCTTCCTTGGCCTCGTCACACCCGGCGACATCGGCAAAGGTGACGGTGTTGGAATTCTCGTCCAGCATGCGGGCGCGGGACTTGCCGAAGTTGAACGCGCCACCACGGCCGCCGCCCTGCATCTGCCGCATGAAGAATATCCAGACGCCGATCAGCAACAGCATCGGGAACCAGGAGACGAATATGCTCATGAAGAGCGACGGCTCCTCCTTGGCCTTGCCCGAGACTTCGACGCCATACTTCATCAGGTCGCTGACCAGCCAGAGATCGCCGGGAGACGTGATGGTATAGGGACGGCCCTCGGTGGGCGTGACGTTCAAGACGTCTCCCTGGATGTCGACTTTCCGGATACGGCCCGCCTTGGCCTCTTCCATGAATTGGGAATAGGACACGGTGTCCTGCGGGCGGGTGCGGCCTTCGAACTGTTTGAAGACGGTAAACAGTACGAACGCGATTACCATCCAGACCGCGACTTTGGAGAACATGTTGTTCAAGGTCGATCTCCTACTTGGATTGCCGATCGGTCGACCTGCCGGAAAATCCGGCCCGATCGGACACTAAGTCCGATTCTACTATTGTCCGCCGCGGGGAAACTTCAGCCCGGCCCCGACGAGGAAAGTTTCGGCAGATTTGTCGCGCGACGCCTTGGGCTTGCGCTCCACCACGCGTCGGAACGTCTGCTTGAAACTCTGCACGATCTGGGAAAAGCCGCTCCCATGAAAAGCCTTCACGATGAGGGCGCCGTCCGGCTTGAGGTGCTCCTGGGCGAACTCCCGCGCCAGGTCGCACACGTGCTGGATCCGGGCGGCGTCCGCGACACCCACGCCGGATAGATTGGGAGCCATGTCCGAAATCACAAGATCCACCGGCTGGTTCCCCAGCAGCGACTCGAGCTGGCGCAGCACGTCTTCCTCGCGAAAATCCCCCTGGATGAACTCCACGCCGGCGACCGGCTCCATGGGCAGCAGGTCCAGCGCGATGATCCGTCCCCGAATCGTTCCCCCGGGGCCGGCCAAGCGCTCGCGCACCACCTGGGACCAACTCCCCGGCGCGGACCCGAGGTCGATCACCACGTCTCCCGGCTTCAGGAGTTTCTCGGTATCCAGGATCTCGATGAGCTTGAAAGCCGCCCGCGCCCGGTAGCCCTTCTGCTGCGCCAGCTTCACATAAGGATCGTTGATGTGCTGGTGCAGCCAATTCTTCGAAAATTTGTTCTTTGCCATAGTTGCCCAGTTTCCTGGGTCCGTCTGTGGTAAATCCGATATGAAATGCGGGCAAGCCGCCAATAAGGGGAGCATACTGCGGCCCAGGCATCCCG
>NZ_JADGHH010000174.1 GCF_019689535.1 Pigmentiphaga sp. | reverse complement strand
CCTCGAGCATGCGTCCGACGGGACCGTCGTGGGGAATCGGATAGGCCTCCGCGAGGATGGAGCGGAAGAGGAAGCTGCCGTCCGCTGCGGTGCGGATCCGCCCCCGGCCGCGATGTTCGGATTGCCCGGGATATTGCACGTCGTAGTAGCCGTCGGCGTCGGCCTGCCAGATCTCCATGACGGCGCCGCCGACCGGCGTGCCGTCGGCGCCCCGGACCGTTCCCCGTACGTAACAGGGGTCGCCCTTCGCGCCGTTGGCGATGTCGTCGCCCAAGTCGTAGTCCGGCGCACCCTCGACGAAAAACGGACCGAACACGGTGGCCTCGGTGCAGGCCGGCGGCTTGCGGTGGTTCATGGCCGTCACGAGGGTGGACAGGCCCAGGGTGTCGGACAAAAGGATGAATTCCTGGCGTTTGTCGCTGGTGGCGTGGCCCACCGCGGTCAAGAATTCGATGCCAGCGGCCCACTCGGCTTCGGTCAGCTTCACCTCGCGCGCGAACGCGTGCAAGTGCTGCACGAGGCTGGTCATGATCTCCTTGAGCCGCGGATCCGGGGCGTCTGCGTGCCGGGCGAGGACGGCCTGGGTGATCGTGTCTTCGTTCAGATTACGCAAAGTGGTGTCTCCTGGCTTCTTTTTCATCAATGGCCCCGTTGCGCACTTGCGCGTGCGGCCGGCGGGGCGTCGCCCTTTATGGCTGCGAAATGTAAAGATTGGGCCGGGTGAGGGCGACCGGAAACTGGGCCTGCGGGGCGTTCCCTGCCGGTGCATCCCGGCCGCAGGCGCCGGGATTACCGGGCACCAGGGATGCCGTCGATCCGCGTGCCGGCTTTCAGTCCGCGCTTGGCGAACCAACCCTGCTCCATCTCCAGGGCGTAGCGCACGGGTTGGACCGCGCAGTGACTGGTTTCGGTCTTGGGCTCCATGTCTTCGATGTTCGCGATTACGCCGTCGTCGGCGATGAAGGCGACGGAGAGCGGGATGAGCGTATTTCGCATCCACATGCATTGGATGCCCGGGCGGTCGAAGATGAACAGCATGCCCTGGTTGGGGCCGAGCCGTTCGCGGAACATCAACCCGGTTTCCCGGGTCTTAGGCGTGCTGGCAACCTCGGCGCGGATGAGGTGCATGCCGGCTCTCAGCGTTTGCTGGGGAAGGGTGGCTTGCGCGGTTACCGCCCCGGCGAGGGACAACGCGGCCACGGCAGCGCCCGCCCAGGCGGAGAGGCGCTGTGCTTGGGGGAAGAAGCGAGTCATGACGTCGGAGGTTGGGTCAAAAGATTCACCACCGCCGAGCGTAGCATGGCCCGGCCCGCCTCATCTCATGGCTGCCGCGTACCTCGGGCGGACGCAGGCATCCGCCCGTGATACGCGGGGGAGCAAGACAAGTCGCTCGAAGAGCGCTCAGACGATTTCGCTGATGTTCAGCGCTTGCTTGCCCTTGGGACCTTGGGCCGCCTCGAAGGTGACCTTTTGGCCTTCTTTCAGGGTCTTGAAGCCAGTCATCTGGATGGAGGAAAAATGGGCGAACAGATCGTCGCCGCCGTCATCCGGCGTGATGAACCCGAAGCCTTTGGCATCGTTGAACCATTTGACGGTGCCCGTACCCCTCTTGCCTTGGCTGATTTCACTGGACATGACGCAATGCCTTCTTGTAGTCGGTTACAACCATGCGGAAGCGCGTTCCCCCGGGTGCCGTAACGGCAGACGATCACGCGCGCCGCGACGCGCTAGTATTACGATTCCGGCGCTTGAAAAAACAGGCCCCGGACGGCAAATAATGGAAAAGATGCCCCGCTGCGTCAAGCTCGGGATGCCCCGGGCATATAGGAGTATGCTGATGGCTTGCGGGGTACTTTCAAGTGGATAGAATAGGCGCATGAGCACCGGGTTCGATTCTCAACCGGATCAGACAACGCTGCTTGAGCGGGAACCGTCGAAGACCAAACCACCTCCAATGTACAAGGTGGTGTTGTTGAATGACGATTACACGCCGATGGAGTTCGTTGTGCTGGTGTTGGAGAAATTTTTCGGCAAAGGGCGAGAGCAGGCCACCCAGATTATGCTCAAGGTGCATCACGAAGGCCGTGGGGTGTGTGGGGTCTACCCGCGTGACATCGCCATGACCAAGATCGACCAGGTAAGCCGTTTTGCTCGGCAGAACCAGCATCCGCTTCAGTGCATCATGGAGGAAGCGTGATTTCCCAAGAATTGGAAGTAAGCCTTCACATGGCTTTCGTCGAGGCCCGCCAGGCCCGACATGAATTCATCACCGTAGAGCACCTGCTGCTCTCGCTGCTCGACAACCCGTCGGCAGCCGAGGTGCTTCGCGCCTGCGCGGCGAACCTGGACGATCTGCGACGTAACCTCCGCAATTTCATCAACGACAACACGCCCGTCATCCCCGGCAACGAAGAGGCCGACACCCAGCCCACGCTGGGTTTCCAGCGCGTCATCCAGCGGGCGATCATGCACGTGCAGTCGACCGGGAACGGCAAGAAGGAAGTCTCGGGCTCGAACGTGCTGGTCGCGATCTTCGGCGAGAAAGACTCCCACGCCGTGTATTACCTGCACCAGCAGGGCGTCACCCGGCTGGACGTGGTCAATTACATGTCGCACGGCATCACCAAGCAGCCCCAGCTCGAGTCTTCCAGCACCCCCAAGGAGTCGGAGGCCGAGGCCGAGGGCGAAGCCAAGCAGTCGCCGCTCGACCAATACACGCAGAACCTCAACCTGGCGGCCAAGGCGGGCAAGATCGATCCGCTCATCGGTCGCGACAGCGAGGTCGAGCGCGTCATCCAGGTGCTTTGCCGGCGGCGCAAGAACAACCCGCTGCTGGTGGGCGAGGCCGGCGTGGGCAAGACTGCCATCGCCGAAGGGTTGGCGTGGCGCATCACGGAAGGCGCGGTGCCCGACGTCCTGGCCGATGCATGCGTGTATTCGCTCGACATGGGGGCGCTGCTCGCAGGCACCAAATACCGGGGTGATTTCGAACAGCGCCTGAAGGCCGTGCTCAAGCAGTTGAAGGAAAGCCCCAAGGCCATCCTGTTCATCGACGAGATCCATACGCTGATCGGCGCCGGCGCGGCGTCGGGCGGGACGCTGGACGCCTCGAACCTGCTCAAGCCGGCGCTGTCCTCCGGCCAGCTCAAGTGCATCGGCGCGACGACCTACACCGAATACCGTGGCATCTTCGAGAAAGACCACGCGCTCTCGCGCCGCTTCCAGAAGATCGACGTCAACGAGCCGAGCATCGAGCAGACGGTGCAGATCCTGCGTGGGCTCAAGCAGCGCTTCGAAGACCACCACAGCGTGAAGTATTCGGCGGCTGCCCTCTCGGCGGCGGCTGAGCTCTCGGCCAAGTTCATCAACGATCGCCACCTGCCCGACAAGGCGATCGACGTCATTGACGAGGCTGGCGCGGCGCAGCGCATCCTGCCCAAGTCGCGCCAGAAGAAGATCATTGGCAAGGCCGAGATCGAGGACATCGTATCCAAGATCGCGAGGATTCCGCCGCAGGCCGTCTCCAGCGACGATCGCAGCAAGCTGGCGACGCTCGAGCGCGACCTCAAGGCGGTGGTGTTCGGCCAGGACGCCGCCATCGATGCCTTGTCGGCATCCATCAAGATGGCGCGCTCGGGCCTGGGCAAGCCCGACAAGCCCATCGGGGCCTTCCTGTTCTCCGGGCCTACCGGCGTAGGCAAGACCGAGGTGGCCAAGCAGTTGGCGTTCATCCTCGGCATCGAGCTGCTGCGCTTCGACATGTCCGAGTACATGGAGCGCCACGCGGTCTCGCGCCTGATCGGCGCGCCTCCGGGGTACGTGGGCTTCGACCAGGGCGGCCTGCTCACCGAGGCCATCACGAAGAAGCCGCATTGCGTGCTGCTGCTTGACGAGATCGAGAAGGCCCATCCCGAGGTCTTCAACATCCTGCTGCAGGTCATGGACCATGGCACGCTGACCGACAACAACGGCCGGAAGGCGGATTTCCGCAACGTCATCATCATCATGACGACGAACGCGGGCGCCGAGACCTTGCAAAAGAACGTCATCGGCTTTGCCGGGGCGCGCGAGCCGGGCGACGAGATGGCGGAAATCAAGCGCATGTTCACGCCCGAGTTCCGCAACCGCCTGGATGCCATCATCTCGTTCAAGCCGCTCAACGAGGAAATCATCCTGCGGGTGGTCGACAAGTTCCTCATGCAGCTCGAAGAGCAGCTGCACGAGAAGCGCGTGGAGGTCATCTTTACCGATGCCTTGCGCGCCTATCTCGGCAGGAAGGGCTTCGACCCGCTCATGGGCGCACGTCCGATGCAACGCCTGATCCAGGACACCATCCGTCGGGCGTTGGCCGACGAGCTGCTGTTCGGCAAGCTCGTCAACGGCGGCAAAGTCACGGTGGACGTGGTCAACGACGAGGTCAAGCTCAGCTTCGACGATTCACCGAAGGCTGCGCCCCAGCCCGAGGTGGAACTGGCCGATTGATCCTCGGTGGCGGGAAGGGCCGTCCCCTTCCCGCCACGCCGCCGCAATAATTTTGATTAGGGGTATCCCCAGGGCCGTTTCTGGGGTATCATTGTTGTACTGCACAAATCCCGGCATGCCGCCAGGCATGTACGTGGCCTTCATGCAGACGATCGGTCGCCTCGAGGCTGGCCGAAACTGCATCGTCTCTGACCTCGTTTTTCCCTTCGCTTGCGCGCACGGTGATATCGGTCGGCGCCGATGATCCATCCGGAGCGTCCACAAACCGTCTCCGCTGCGCAGCGCCAGCTTTCCAGGCTTGCTTGATGAAACCGGCCCCCTCCGGGGCAGGCGGCCGTATGCATGCGTGCATCCGGCGCGTTCGGCTGGAACGCTTGCGTTGCGCATTCCGCAACGTAAGGAAGGTATATGTCTTTTTCTGATCTTGGTCTTGCCCCCGCTCTCGTCAGCGCCCTGACCAATGCCGGGCTCGTCGAACCCACTCCCGTACAGGCCCGCGCGATTCCCTTGGCCCTGGCGGGGCATGACCTGATGGTCTCGTCCCAGACCGGCAGCGGCAAGACTGCCGCGTTCATGCTGCCGTCCCTGCACCGGCAGGTCCAGGCCTCGCCGCTGCGCACGCCCGGCGTGCGCGTGCTGGTACTGACCCCGACTCGGGAACTCGCCCAGCAGGTGGCCGACGCCACGCGCACCTACGGCAAGGGACTGAACTGGCTGCGTACCGCCACGGTGGTCGGCGGCATGCCCTATGGCGCGCAGCTCAAGGCTTTGTCTCGACGGGTCGACGTGCTGGTGGCCACGCCCGGCCGCCTGTTGGACCACGTGCAATCGCGCAAGGTGGACCTGTCTGAAGTCGAAGTGCTAGTGCTGGACGAGGCGGACCGCATGCTCGACATGGGCTTCATCGATGACATCGAAGCCATCGTCGCCCGCACGCCCCAGACTCGCCAGACACTGCTGTTCTCGGCGACGCTGGACGGGTCGGTGGCTCGCATGGCCGCCAAAATGATGCGCGATCCGCAGCGGATCGAGATCGCCACGCAGAAGGAAAAGCACGTCAACATCACCCAGTCGCTGCTTTATGCGGATGACATGGCACACAAGCTGCGCCTGTTGGACCATCTGCTGCGCGATGCCAGCATTCAGCAGGCCATCGTGTTCACCTCGACCAAGCGTGCGGCAGACGACCTGGCCGATACGCTGGCCGACCAGGGGTTTGCCGCTGCGGCGCTGCACGGCGACATGAACCAGCGGCAGCGCACCCGTACACTCGCGCAGATGCAGCGCGGACAAGTCCAGATCCTGGTGGCCACTGACGTCGCCGCCCGCGGCATCGACGTGCAGGGCATCAGCCACGTCGTCAACTTTGACCTGCCCATGCAGGCTGAGGACTACGTCCACCGCATCGGCCGAACCGGCCGGGCAGGCCGGGACGGTCTGGCGTTTACGCTGGCCGTGCATGGCGAACGCCACAAGATTCGCAACATCGAACGCTATACCGACCAGAGCATCCCGGTGCAGGTCGTCCCCGGCCTGGAGCCCCAGCGCGCACCGCGTCCCGGTTCGGACCGGCCGCGGCGCGGCGGCCCTGGCGGCAAGCCGGGCTGGCGTCCGGGTGGCCGCGGCGGCTACCAGGGCCGAGAGGGCGGCAATCGCTACGACAACCGCGGACGCTTCGAGCGCGAACCGGACGGCCGTCCGGCCTATGGCGACCGCGGGGCGCGGGGCGAGCGGCAGTACGCCGACCGCAACGGTGAGCGTCCCCAGCAGGAGCGTGCCCCGCGCGAACGCGCATACGGTGGCGAGCGCCCGGAACGTCCGCATGCCCAGCGCGCCTGGGCCGACCGTTCCCGCGCCGTGCAAGGCGAGGCGGAGCGCCGCGAGCGGCCGCTGGCTGCCTGGAGCGAGCGGCCCCGTGCCGAACGTGCGGAGGGCACGCATCGCGATGCGCCGGTGCGGCGTTTCGATTCGCGCCGCCGCGCGGCCTGACGCCTGCAGGCAAGCGCCAGCAAGGCCCGTGTGCCTTGCTGCGTTGCCGCCCCCGCGCCGAGCGGGCATTTTCGCATCGGCCTTCCCGAACGCGCCCTGCTGGGCGCGTTTTTGTTTTTGCGCGCACCGTGTGCGTGGCGGGTGGCTTCCCGCGCATTGGAGCAGTGCGCCAGAGGATGTGCGCGCTCGACATGGGGCCACGGGTGGCGGTGCTGCGGCGCTACGGCGGAGCGGCCGCCCTGTTTGCGTGCGTTGGCAACGGTCGATGGCGCCAGCACGAAACGACCGGCCGGTCATTCTCATTCAATTGATTTGAACTGAAATATTATTAGGCGATATGATTTCTCCAGATATTTTCCCGGGCAGCTCATGATTCGTTTACTTCTCGCTGCGTGGGCGTCGGCTTGGTTGGCCGTCGTCCCGAGCGCCGGAGCCTCTGAAGCGCCGGCAGACGCGGCAGTTCCGGCTGACAGTCTGCAGCGCGCGCGACAGGCCGGCAGGATCCGGGTCGGCTATGCCAACGAGGCTCCCTTCGCCTACATGGACAGCCGCGCCGGACGCCTGACGGGCGAGGCACCCGAGATCGCCCGCGTCGTGCTGGGGCGCCTGGGCATCAACGAAATTGAAGGCGTGCTGACCGAATTCGGCGCGCTGATTCCCGGTTTGCAGGCAGGCCGTTTCGACATCATCGCGGCCGGCATGTACATTCTTCCGGAGCGGTGCCGGCAGATCGCTTTTTCCAATCCCACCTACGGCGTGGGCGACGGCTTTCTCCAGCGCACGGATAATCCGCGCGTGCTGCGCAGCTATGAAGACGTGGCGGCCGATCCGGCGGCCCGGGTGGGCGTGGTCGTGGGGGCGGTGCAGAACGACTATGCGGCGCGTGCCGGGGTCGATCCTTCGCAGGTCGTGGTCTTCCCGGACGTCGTGAGCGCGGTGGAGGGGGGCGTGGCCGGCCGGGCTGACGTCTATGCGGCGACCGCGCTTACGATCAATTATGTGT
>NZ_JADGHH010000173.1 GCF_019689535.1 Pigmentiphaga sp. | reverse complement strand
GCGAAGGGGACGGCCATGGCCACGGCACGCACACTCTGGAAAGGCGCTATTAGCTTCGGGCTGGTCCACATTCCCGTGGGGCTTTATACCGCCACGCAGGAAAGCGAGCTTGACTTCGATTGGCTGGACAAGCGCAGCATGGATCGCGTCGGCTACAAGCGCATCAACAAGCGTACCGGCAGGGAAATCTCCCGCGAGAACATCGTCAAGGGAATAGCCTACGAAGACGGCCGCTACGTGGTCCTGTCCGACGACGAGATCCGCGGCGCGTATCCGGAGTCCACCCAGACCATAGAAATCGAGACCTTCGTCCCGGCCGGACAGATTCCCTTCATTTACCTGGAACGTCCCTACTATCTCGCCCCGCTGGGGAAAGGCGCCAAAGTCTACGCCTTGCTCCGGGAGGCGCTGTTCCAGACGGGCAGGATCGGCATCGCCCGCGTCGTGATCCAGACCAAGCAGCACTTGGCGGCGCTGGTGCCAGCCGGCCCAGGGCTGGTATTGAATCTGCTGCGCTGGGCGGACGAGATCCGTTCCTGGGAAAACCTGGACCTGCCCGAGGAGGGCCCCCGGGCCGAAGGCATCTCGCCGCGCGAGATGAAAATGGCGGTGCAGCTGATCGAAGACATGGCCGGCGAGTGGGATCCGGAGCGATACCGCGACGAATTCAAGGAGAAAATCCTGCAATTGGTGCAGACCAAGATCGAAGCGGACGAAACCGAAGCCGTCACATCGATTGAATCCATGGAGGAAGCCCGACCCACCGCCGACATCGTGGACCTGACCGAGCTGCTCAAACGCAGCCTGGAGAAAAACAAGAAACCCTCCCCCACCCGCGGCGGCTCCGCGCGCAGCGGAAAGAGCAAGCGCAGCGCCTAGTCGGCCCAGGAAACGCGCGCCATGGCCAAGCGCGACAACCTGCGCGCCTACCGTGACAAGCGCGACTTTGCGCACACCCCGGAACCGAGCGAGGGCGGCACGCGGCCGGGGCAGGCGTTGAGCTTCGTCGTCCAGCGGCACGCCGCGCGGCGGCTCCATTATGACTTCCGGCTGGAGTTGGATGGCACCCTCAAGAGCTGGGCCGTGCCCAAGGGGCCCAGCCTGGATCCGGAGGTCAAGCGCATGGCGGTACAGGTGGAAGACCACCCGCTTTCCTACGGTAGTTTCGAAGGCCGCATCCCGAAGGGGCATTACGGCGCGGGCGAGGTCGCGATCTGGGACGCCGGAACCTGGATCCCCTTGGAGGATCCCCGAAAAGGCTATCGCGCGGGCAAACTCAAGTTCGAGTTGCGCGGTGCCAGGCTTCGTGGCCGGTGGGCCCTGGTACGCATGCGCACGGCCGACAAGCAACCCAGCTGGCTGCTGATCAAGGAGAAAGACGCCTATGCGGTTTCCGGACCGCAGGCCGAGGCCGAGGAGGCGTCTTCCTCAGTCCCGGCCTACGATGCGCTGCCCCCTCGCCTGGCTCCCCAGCTCGCTACGTTGGTGAACGAGGCGCCGCGCGAGCACGCGCGGTGGCAATACGAGCTGAAGTTCGACGGCTATCGATTGCTGGCCCGCATAGAAAACGGAGAAGTCTCGCTCTTCACCCGTACGGGGAAGGATTGGACGAATAAGCTGCGGGAGCTGCGCGACGCCTTGGTTGCGATGCGGCTCGCCGATGCCTGGTTGGACGGCGAAATCGTGGCGCCCGACGAACACGGAATCCCGAGTTTCCAGGCATTGCAGAACGCGTTCGAATCGGGTGCTGCGCGCGGCGTTGTTTATTACGTGTTCGACATCCCGTTCTATGCAGGGCGCGACTTGAGGACGTTGCCGTTGACCGAGCGCCGCGCCACGCTGGAGAACCTGCTTCGCGGCTCGGACGGCGAGTACGTGCGTTTCAGCGAAGCCTTCGAGGCCGCGCCGCGCGACCTGGTCGCCTCGGCCTGCAGGCTGGGGTTCGAGGGCGTGATCGGTAAACGCAAGGACGCCGGCTACCGGTCGGGAAGATCCGCCGACTGGATCAAGCTCAAGTGCCAGAATCGGCAGGAGTTTGTCATCGGCGGCTACACCGATCCCAAGGGCACGCGAGCGGGCTTCGGGGCGCTTCTGCTCGGGGTGTATGACGACGACGGCCAGCTACGCTACGCAGGCAACGTGGGGTCCGGCTTCGACCAACGCACGCTCGTCTCCCTGCGGCAGCGCCTGGACCAGTTGCACGCGCCCCGTTCTCCGTTTCAGCGCAATCTTGCCGGGCTGCGGAAGTCGCGTTGGGTCCGCCCGGAGCTCCTGGCCGAAGTCTCCTTTGCAGAGTGGACCGCGAGCGGCCATATCCGCCATGGGGTATTCCGCGGGCTGCGCTCCGATAAACCGGCGAATGCCGTCATGCGGGAGCGGCCAGCGTCTCCCCCCAAGGAGTCGGACAGCATGCAAAGCAATGGACTGCCCTCCTCTTTCCGCGTGACCCATCCGGGGCGCGTAATCGACAAGCAAAGCGGCATCACCAAGCTGCAGCTCATCCAGTGCTATGCCGCCATGTCGCCCCTGCTGCTGCCGCATTTGCGAGACCGCCCGGTGGCCTTGGTCCGTGCGCCTGACGGCATAGGCGGCGAATTGTTCTTCCAAAAGCATGCCGATAAGGCATCGCTGCCTGGCGTGGTGCGCCTGCCTCAGGAACTGGATCCCGGCCATGCGCCGCTGATGAAGATAGACGATCTCCAAGGGCTGCTGTCGGCGGTCCAGATGAATACCATCGAACTGCACACCTGGAACGGGACGGACCGCGCCATCGGCACGCCGGATCGCATGACGTTTGACCTGGATCCCGGAGAAGGCGTGAGCTGGGCGCGGATCCGGGAGGGAACGCATCTCGTCCACGCATTTCTCCAGGAGCTGGGATTGCCGGCGTTTCTCAAGACTAGCGGCGGCAAAGGAATGCACGTCATCGTGCCGCTGCGGCCCCACTACGACTGGGATACCGTCAAGGCGTTCTCACGTGCCATCGTGCGCCACCTGGCCGAAGCACTTCCCCGTCACTTCGTTGCCAAGAGCGGGCCGCGCAATCGGGTAGGCAAGATTTTCATCGACTATCTGCGCAACGGCTTCGGCGCCACGACCGTATGCGCCTGGTCGGTGCGCGCACGTCCCGGCCTGCCGGTCTCGGTGCCCGTGGCCTGGGACGAGCTCGATACCCTTACCGGTTCCGGACACTGGACGCTGTATGTCCTGGGCGAGCGACTGGCAACGGGCAACCGGCCGTGGGCCGATTACGAGCGTACGCGCACTTCGCTGGTCGATGCGATGCGGCGCATGGATTTCGATCCTAAGGAGGATGTTTAGCCGCCCGTGGGCGGCTTGACGCATTTTGCACAACTGGTAGGATCGCTGGGACGCCTGCCGTGTCCCGACGGCGTTCGAACGATTCTTCGTGTCCCGCTCCCGCCTCCTGCCGGGCGGGAATGCCGTGTAGCCCCGTGTCCGCGTCGATTGCCCGCCGTACCTGCCACAGTCCTTTGTTGACGGCCCCTCGCCTTTGGCGCGTGGCGTCAGGCCCCGCGATGCACGGCGATTTCTTTCCCTGCCCCTATTCCCGGCCCTTGCGCGCCACCTTCCTCGACGCCCAGGAAGTGGCGGCTCGTTCCGCCTACGCGCGATCCAAACCCGGCTAATGCCCCTTCCGGCGCGAGCCCTTCGCGCCCATCCCCATCTTCGAGGCCCACGACCGCCCTTCCCTGCGATGCGCGGTCTCGCGCCATCACGGCACGCCCCCCGCCAACGCGAGGTCGCGCCCTGTCGCTCGTTTTGCTGGATGGTTCATGGAACTCACCAAGAATTTCGTCAAAGCCAAGAATCCCTGCGCCGGCGGCTACCGCTGGTTCATCCGCCGCCATCAAGGCCAGGGAGATTACCAAGCCCTGCTGGATGCGCTCGTCGCCGACGGCCGCATCGACGATGCCTGCTGGTTGCTCGATCAATTCGGCCCGGTCGACCTGGTCCTGCAGGTCGATGCGATCGACGCCCACGCCATCGTCTTTGCCGGCACGCTCGAGGTGCGCCACGGCATCAATGTCGATACCATCGTGCGCACGGGCCGCGACTTACGCACGAGCGGCGGCGTGCGGGCTGGCACGGGCATCGTCGCCGGCGGCGACATCGACGCGGACGGCAACCTCAGCAGCGGCGGGCACATCCGCGCAGCAGGCGACATATCCGCCGGCTGGGGCATACGCGCCGAAACCGATCTCGAGGCGGGCGGCGCCTGCCGGGCCAAATGGGACGTTTACGCCGGCCATGCCCTGTCTGTCCGGGGAATGCTGCACGCCGACGGAAGCGTCCATGCGGGCCGCTCCCTGCATTGCGGCCGCAGCATCAAGGCAGGCGGCGATGTCATCGCCGCGCACGATCTGTTCGTTTCCCAGGGAATCCTAGCCGGAGGCCTCATCGAGGCCGGAAACCACATCGAGGCCGGATGGGGGCTCAAGGCCGGCGCAGACATTTCCGCCCAGGGGGCGATCCGCGCGGGAGAAGGCATCGAGGCGGCGGGAGAGATACGCTGCGGGGCGGGCTACGGGATCTATGCCGGCCTGCTCGTCAGGCGTGACGCCTGGCCCTGCAGCGCACGCGTCACGGCCGCACGCCGGCCCGAAGCACTGGTCAGCGGCCACTGGGATGACGCGGGTCCGGCCTCGGGCTGACACCATCGCACTAGCCCGGGTCACCCGGCCGGGGATAAAAAAACGGCCTCGCTAGGCGAGGCCGTTGTGCGGTGGATGGCGAGGCGGCATATCGTCGCCGCCTCCGCTCCTGGGCGTTCGTCAGAAGTTCAACGCGCGCTTATCCACGGCCAGGGCGGCTTCCTTGACCGCCTCGGACAGCGACGGGTGCGCATGGCAGATCCGTGCGATGTCTTCCGACGCCGCGCGGAACTCCATGGCGACGACGCATTCCGAGATCAGTTCGGAGGCCTGCGGGCCGATGATGTGGACGCCGAGGATCTCGTCCGTCTTGGCATCGGCGAGCACCTTGACCATGCCCGTGGTGTCGCCGAGCGCACGCGCGCGGCCATTGGCCAGGAACGGGAAGGTACCGGCCTTGTAGGCACGGCCCTCGTTCTTGAGCGCCTGTTCGGTCTTGCCCACCCAGGAAATCTCGGGCGAGGTGTAGATGACCGACGGGATGGTGTCGAAGTTGACGTGCCCGTGCTGGCCGGCGATGCGCTCGGCCACGGCCACGCCCTCTTCTTCCGCCTTGTGCGCCAGCATGGGCCCGCGCACCACGTCCCCGATGGCCCAGACGTTGGGCAGGCCGGTGCGGCATTCGTCGTCGACGACGATGAAGCCCCGCTCGTCCAACTTCAGGCCCACGCCTTCGGCGTTCAGGCCTTGGGTGTTCGGCAGGCGGCCGATCGACACGATCAACTTGTCGACGACCAGCGACTGCTCGGCGCCGGCGGCGTCCGTGTAGGAAACCGTCACGGTCTTGCCGGTCTTGACCTCGCCGATCTTCACGCCCAGGTTGATCTTCAGGCCCTGTTTGGTCAGGACC
Source organism: Pigmentiphaga sp. (assembly GCF_019689535.1). GTDB lineage: Bacteria > Pseudomonadota > Gammaproteobacteria > Burkholderiales > Burkholderiaceae_B > Pigmentiphaga. Next base: position 1,959 of record NZ_JADGHH010000173.1, on the reverse strand, counting down.
TTCAGCGCTTCCTTGGCGATCTGCTCGTCGGCCGCCGGCAGGAAGTTGGGCATGGCCTCCAGAATGGTGACTTCCGCGCCCAGGCGGCGCCAGACGCTGCCCAGTTCCAGTCCGATCACGCCGGCGCCGATGACGCCCAGGCGCTTGGGTACGCTACCGATGGACAGCGCGCCGTCATTGGACAGGACTTGCTTCTCGTCGAACGGAAGGTTGGGCAGCGCGCGGGGGCTCGAGCCCGTCGCCACGATCACGTGCTTGGCCACGAGTTCTTCCTCGGACGGGCCGGAGACCTTGACCGACCAGCCGCCGTCCACCTGGCCGGAGAACGAGCCGGTGCCGTGGAAGAACGTGACCTTGTTCTTCTTGAACAGGAACAGGATGCCATCGTTGTTCTGCTTGACGACGGTATCCTTGCGCGCCAGCAGCTTGGCCAAGTCCAGGCCGAGGCCCTTGACCTCGATGCCGTGGTCGGCGAAGTGATGGCCGGCGTGCTCGTAGTACTCGGACGACTGCAGCAAGGCCTTGGACGGGATGCAGCCAACGTTGGTGCAGGTTCCGCCCGGGGCCGGTCCGCCCTTGGCGTTGCTCCAGGCGTCGATGCATGCCACCGACATGCCCAGCTGGGCCGCGCGGATGGCCGCGATGTATCCGCCAGGGCCGGCACCGATGACGACGACGTCGAATTGTTTCGCCATGATTCCGTGCTCCTTAGATGTCCAGCAGCAGGCGCTGCGGATCTTCCAGGGCTTCCTTCATGGCGACCAGGCCCAGCACGGCCTCGCGGCCGTCGATGATGCGGTGGTCGTACGACAGGGCCAGGTAGTTGATGGGACGGATGACGATCTGGCCGTTTTCCACGACGGGCCGCTCCTTCGTGGCGTGCACGCCCAAGATGGCCGATTGCGGCGGGTTGATGATGGGCGTGGACAGCATGGAGCCGAATACGCCGCCGTTGGAGATCGAGAAGGTGCCGCCGGTCAGCTCTTCAATGCTGAGCTTGCCGTCCTTGGCCTTCTGGCCGAATTCGGCGATCTTCTTCTCGATGTCGGCCAGGCTCATCTGGTCGGCATTGCGCAGGATGGGCACGACCAGGCCACGCGGGCTGCCTACGGCGATGCCGATGTCGAAGTAGCCGTGGTAGACGATGTCCTTGCCGTCGACCGAAGCGTTCAGGATGGGATAGCGCTTGAGCGCGGCCACGGCAGCCTTGACGAAGAAGGACATGAAGCCCAGCTTGACGCCGTGTTCCTTCTCGAACTTGTCTTTGTACTTGGCGCGCAGGTCCATCACGGCCTGCATGTTGACCTCGTTGAACGTGGTCAGGATCGCGTTTTCGGCCTGCGATTGCAGCAGGCGCTCGGCGATGCGGGCGCGCAGGCGGCTCATCGGCACGCGCTGCTCGGGGCGGCCGTTGACCAGCGTGGTGGCGTCATTGATGATGGGGACTGCCGGCTTGGCGGCAGGACGATTCTCGGCAGCGGCCAGCGCGTCGCCCTTGGTGATGCGGCCTCCGCGGCCGGTACCGGCCACGGACTCGGGCGCGATGCCTTGCTCGGCCAGCAGCTTGGCGGCGGCGGGAGAAGGAATCGAGGCAGCAGGTGCGGCCGCGGGTGCTGCGGCAGCAGCCGGGGCCGCGGCCGGCGCAGGTGCGGCGGCGGGCGCTGCAGCCGGCGCTTCAGCAGCGGCGGCCTTGCCTTCGGTATCGATCTTGGCGATCACTTCTTCAGACGCAACGGTGCTGCCGTCGGCCTTGACGATCTCGGCCAGCACGCCGTCGGCGGGTGCGGGCACCTCCAGCACGACCTTGTCGGTCTCGATTTCGATGACGATCTCATCGCGAGCGACCGCTTCACCGGGCTTCTTCTTCCAAGTCAGGAGCGTGCCTTCCGAGACCGATTCGGAAAATTGGGGGACTTTAACGTCGACGATTGCCATGTCTGTTATTCCGCAAATGGGGAG